>CANPWR010000032.1 GCA_947584825.1 uncultured Clostridia bacterium
AAACAGCTAATCATTTCGTGAAAATTAATATAAGGAGTGAATATCATGCCAGGTTCAAGAAAATTGGGCAGAACAAGTGACCAAAGAAGAGCAATGCTTAGAGCTATGGTTACTTTTCTCCTAGAAAACGGTAAGATAGAAACAACTGTATCAAGAGCTAAAGAAGTTCAGGCTATGACCGAGAAAATGATAACGCTAGGTAAAACTCCTGAACTGCATAATAAGCGTCAAGTTCTTTCATATGTTACGAAAGAGAGCGTTGCAAAGAAATTATTTGATGAAATTTCACCGAAGTATGCTGAGCGCAACGGCGGTTACACAAAAATCATCAAAATCGGACCTCGCCGTGGTGACGCTGCTGAAATGGCAATTATTCAGTTGGTATAATCAAATAGTAATTATAAACAACTCTTAAAATTATTAAGGGTTGTTTTTTTACTAAAATAATAATTCAATTAGTAAATAAAATACTTTAAATTTTCTTAAATTTTACTCAGGGTACTAGCAATAAAGTTTATTATAGTGTATAATATCTGTGAGTTAAAAAATTAAAAAATAATAAGGGAGAAGAAAATGGGATTATTTGCGGTGTTGAAGCTTATCGGCGGACTTGCTCTGTTCCTTTATGGAATGGATGTAATGGGTTCCAGCCTTGAAAAGCTTGCAGGAGGAAGGTTAGAAAAGATTTTTGAAAAGCTAACTTCTAATCCTCTGAAAGCGGTATTGCTCGGCGCGGGAGTAACGGCGGTAATTCAAAGCTCGGCAGCAACCACAGTCATGCTTGTCGGATTTGTTAACTCAGGTATTATGAGGCTGCATCAGGCAATCGGTATTATTATGGGTGCAAATATCGGTACAACTGTAACAGCGTGGCTTTTGAGCTTGACTGGAATTGAGGGAGATAACTTCTGGCTCACACTGGTTAAGCCGTCGTCATTCACTCCGATATTGGCACTGATAGGATTAATTCTATATATGTTTGTTAAATCGGGTAAGAAAAGGGATATAGGAGCTATACTTCTAGGCTTTGCAATTTTGATGTTTGGTATGGATACAATGTCAGGTGCTATTGATCCACAAGCCGTTCCGGGACTTACAAACATTTTGACGATGTTCTCAAATCCTTTCTTTGGAGTTTTAGCAGGCGTTATTATTACAGCTATACTTCAAAGCTCATCTGCTTCGGTAGGAGTTTTGCAGGCACTTTCAGCTACCGGTGCTATTAAATTCGGCGCTGCTATTCCTATTATTCTGGGGCAGAATATAGGTTCATGTGTAACTGCACTTATATCCTCTATCGGAACTAATAAGGCTGCAAAAAGGGTGGCTATTGTCCATCTGTATTTTAATATTATAGGAACAGTATTGTTTTTAACAGTATTCTATATTCTGAACTCAATAATAGATTTTAGCTTTATGAATGATACGGTAGGTGCTGCTCAAATCGCTGTAGTTCATACGCTCTTTAACTGCGGGGTAACTATTGTACTGCTTCCGTTTATTAAAGGACTTGAAAAGCTTGCTTACTTGACAATTAGAGAGGACAAAGAGGAGAAGGAAAAGAAAAACACGTTCGCTCTTTTGGATGACAGATTTCTGCAAACACCGAGCGTTGCTCTGGCACAGTGCAGGACGCTGTTGGTTAAAATGTCAGAGATGGCAAGGGAAAATATATACCTTGCTATAGCAACTATAAATAAATTTGATTCTGACGCAGCAAAGCAGGTAGAAAAAAATGAGGATATGGTAGATAAATATGAGGATAAGATAGGAACTTATCTAGTCAAGCTGTCAAGTCGGGATTTGTCTGTAAAGGACAGTCAGTCTATTGCAATGCAGCTTCACGTTATCGGTGATTTTGAGAGGATTTCCGACCACTCGAAAAACATCATTAAGCTATCAAGAGAGATGAATGATAAAAAAATCGAGTTCTCTAAAAAGGCAAGAGCGGAATTAAAAGTGATTTGCCGTGCTGTAACGGATATTCTCGATATGGCGGTAAAAGCATTTACAACTCAGGACAAGAATGTTATCTTTAAGATAGAGGCTCTTGAGGAGGCTATTGATAAGCTATGCTTAAAGCTCAGAAACAGACACATAAAGAGGCTTCAAAAGGGAACCTGCACAATTGAACTCGGATTTATTTTTACAGACCTTCTGACAAACCTAGAAAGAGTGTCGGATCATTGTTCAAATATAGCATCTTCTATTAAGCAGGCAGACGATGAATCCTTTGAATCGCATAAGTATGTCAGAAAGCTGAAAGAAACAGGCGAAAATTTCGACAGAGATGTTGAGGAATATATGGATATGTATCATATTCCTAAGAAGCAGGATAAAAGCTAACAGCTTGTGAATTATTCAGGGTACATATCAAAAAGGAGTTAGGTTATGAATAAGACATACGAAAAGCTGCAGAAGTGCTATAAATGTATTCGTAAAAAAACTGACTTTGTTCCTGAGATTGCGCTTGTTCTCGGCTCCGGACTGGGCGATTATGCAGAGAGTGCTAATGTTAAGGTTGAGCTGACAGTTCCTTATTCTGAGATAAGCGGTTTTCCTACATCGACGGTTACGGGTCATAAGGGGCAGTTTGTTTTTGGAACAGTGAACGGAGTTAAAACGGCTATTATGCAGGGCAGAGTTCACTTTTATGAGGGGTATGATATATCAGACGTGGTTTTGCCTATTCGTTTAATGGGTATGATGGGCGCTAAGGTTTTATTTTTGACCAATGCATCAGGCGGAATAAATGAGAATTTCAAGTGCGGAGATTTTATGCTTATTACCGACCAGATCTCATCTTTTATAAAAAGTCCGCTTATCGGAGAGAATATTGATGAGTTAGGTGTACGTTTTCCTGATATGAGTGAAATATACGACAGGGACTTGATCGGCATAATAAAGAAATCAGCTAATGAGCTTGACATTCCGCTGAAAGAGGGAGTGTATATCCAATCTACAGGTCCGCAGTATGAATCCCCTGCGGAGATAAGGGCATTTAAGGCAATAGGTGCGGACTCTGTAGGAATGAGCACAGCGTGTGAGGCGATTGCAGCCAACCATATGGGTATGAAAATATGCGGAATATCCTGCATTTCTAATTTGGCGGCAGGTATAAGCGAAACTCCGCTTACTCATAAAGAGGTTCAGGAAACTGCCGAAAGAGTTGCTCCTGATTTTAAAGGACTTCTTACCGAAGCTATCGAGAATATATCCGATTATCTTAACACAAAGTAAAAAGGGAATAGGTATGATAAGATTTTATAACGGAAAAATCCTTACACTTGCAAACGGATTTGACATTACAGACGGCGAGGTCTGGGTGGAAAAAGATAAAATTTCATTTGTTGGCGATCCGTCTGATAATGAGTTGAGAGCGAGAAGCTTTGAACAGGAAATCAATTTAAACGGAAACCTTTTAATGCCCAGCTTTAAGGATGCACATACACATTCGGCAATGACCTTTCTGCGATCATATGCAGACGATATGCCTTTGCAGGACTGGCTGACAAAGCAGGTTTTTCCCATGGAGGCAAAGCTGACAGGAGAGCATATTTATGCATTTACAAAGCTGGCAATATTAGAATATTTATCAAGTGGTATTACAGCTTCTTTTGATATGTATTTTAAGCTGGACGACTATGTAAGAGCTAATATTGACGCAGGCTTTAGAACAGTTATATGCTCGTCTACTAATGATTTTGGAGGGAGTCCCGAACAGGACAAAGAGGATTTCTTAAAATTTAACAGCATTTCTCCCTTAATTTCATATAAGTTTGGATGTCATGCGGAATATACCACAAAGTTAGATATGATAAAATGCATAGCAAAACTGTGCCAAAAATATAAAGAGCCGTTTTATTCTCATAACAGTGAAACACAAAGAGAAGTTTCAGAGTGCATTGACCGCTACAACAAAACTCCTACGGAACTTTTTAACGATTTGGGGTTATATGAATACGGCGGCGGCGGTTTTCACTGTGTATATTTGAGTGAAAATGATATGCAGATATTTAAGGAAAAAGGTTTGTGGGTGATTACAAATCCGGGTTCTAATACAAAGCTTGCCAGCGGAATTGCCGATATATCAAAGATGCTCGATATGGAAATCAATATAGCAATAGGAACAGACGGAGCGGCTTCTAACAATGCGCTTGATATGTTCAGGGAGATGTATCTTGTAACAGGACTTCAAAAGCTCAAATATATGAACGCTTCAATATGTCCTGCTGATGATGTTTTATATATGGCTACAGTGGGTTCTGCCAGGGCTATGGGTCTTGTTGACTGTGACACGATAGAAACAGGCAAGCAGGCAGATTTGATTGTAATAGATTTAAATAAGCCGAATATGCAGCCTGTTCACAATATAACAAAGAACCTTGTATTCAGCGGCTCTAAGCAAAATGTTAAGCTTACAATGTGCGCAGGGAAAATTCTTTATAGAGATGGCACATTTTATCTCGACGAAACCGATCGGGATATTTATAAAAGAGCAAATGAAATGAAAAAAGATTTTTAACCATTAAGAAAATTTGTATAATTCTATTAATTTTCTTGATTTAGCAAAAAAATATAAAAAGTACTTGCAAAATATAATAAAAGGTGTTATAATTACTACAATAGTTTTATTGAAAGACTGGAAATTTGACTTCCGGTCTTTCGTCTTTGTTTAGCAAATTATAAATTTATATTGTTTATAAAAACCGGAGGGAGCATATGAAAAACAAAAAATCAGGTTCGACAGTTCAAAGAATTGCCGAGCTTGCAAGACCTCTTTGCGACGAGCTAGGACTTGTACTCTGGGATGTCAAGTTTGAAAAAGAGGGAGCAACGTGGTACCTGAGGGTATTTATCGATAAGGACGACGGCATAAATATTGACGACTGCGAAAGGTTTTCACGACCGTTTAATAAATTGCTTGATGAAACCGATCCTATATCTCAATCGTATGTTTTTGAAGTTTCAGGACCGGGTCTTGGCAGAGAGCTAAGAAAGCCTGAGCATTTTGAACGGTTTATCGGTGAGAAAATAAGAATAAGGTTTATAAGACCGAGAAACGGCGAAAAAGAAGCAGTTTGCATACTGAAAGGTTATACAAAGCCTGATATTAAGGTTAGGTTTGATAACTCGGATGATGATGAATTAATACCGCTTTCGGAATGTGCTTTTGTGAAGCTTAACGATGACGAAGATTTATTTGACATATAGTAAAGGGAGGAATTAGGAAAAATGAACAAGGAATTTTTTGAGGCTCTTTCACTTTTGGAGGAGGAAAACGGAATAGAGACAGAAGTTTTGGTAGAAAAGATCGAGCAGGGTATTTTAAAGGCGGTAAAGAGAGGATATCCGAATACTAATGAAGAAAATATTGAAGTTAAAATTGATTTGGAGAAAAACAGGCTCAATTTGAAAATCAATAAAACTGTAGTTGAAGAGGTTGAAGACGCCGCTAATGAAATAAGCTTAGAGGATGCGCTCGAAATTTCAAAGAGAGCTAAGATAGGCTCTCAGGTTTCAATAAAGCTGAATCCCGCAAAGTTTAAGAGAATTGCGGCACAGTCAGCGAAGCAGTCGATCAGAAGCGACATAAAGGAAATAGAAAGAGAGCGTCTTTTAGCTAATTATCAGGATAAGGAGCATGAATGTGTTTCGGCAACAGTTCAGAAGGTAGAACCAGTCACGGGAAATGCTGTTTTGACAATTGATGGCAATGATGCTTATTTAGTCAAGAATGAGCAGATCCCTGGCGAGGTTCTTCACGAGGGAGATATTATAAAGGTTTATGTTGTCGGTATTGTAAATCCGGAAAGACGCCCTACTGTTAAAATTTCAAGAACACACAGAGACTTGGTCAAAAGGTTGTTTGAGCTGGAGGTCCCGGAGGTTTATGACGGAACAGTTGAAATAAAGGCAATTTCAAGAGAAGCCGGATCAAGAAGCAAGGTTGCTGTGTGGTCTAAAAATGAAAATGTAGATGCTGTCGGTGCATGCATAGGACAAAAGCGTTCAAGAATTTCAGCCATTGTAAACGAATTGAAGGGCGAGAAAATCGACATCATTCCTTACAGTGAGGACGATGCAGAGTTTATAGCTTCAGCTCTTTCTCCTGCAGATGTAATTAAGGTCACGCTTGCAGATGACGGAACAAAGGCTTGCGAGGTCGTAGTTCCCGACGACCAGCTTTCTCTTGCTATCGGTAACAGAGGTCAGAACGCAAAACTCGCTGCAAGGCTGACAGGTTATAAGATCGACATAGGACCTGAAAATCCGATAGAGATTGAATAGCCTATACTTAAATAAAATAAAAAAATAATAAAAAGATAAATTATGCGAATAGGTTGTAAAGGAAGATAGCCATATATGAAAACAAGGAAAATTCCTACGAGAATGTGTATAGGCTGTGGCGAAATGAAGCCTAAAAAAGAACTGATACGCATTGTGAAAACCAAAGAGGGTGAAATTTCACTCGACCTTACGGGAAAGAAGTCGGGACGAGGCGCATATATCTGCAATAATTTGAAATGCTTTCAGAAAGCGAGAAAAGCAAAAAAGCTTGAACGCAGTTTTTCGTGTCAGATTTCTGATGAGATATATGATGAAATGGAAAGTGAGATTTCAAAATGAATAAAATAATGGGGCTTTTAACTATGGCGAGAAGAGCAGGAAAATTGTCGCTTGGTATGGATATGAGCAAGGATGCGTGCAAAAACGGAATTTCAAAGGGAATATGCATAGCAACAGATATTTCTGCTAAAAGCCTGAAGGAAATTAAGTTTGTGTGTATGAGCGGGAATGTACCGCTTTATTCTCTTGGTATGGATATGAAATCGGTCGGCATTGAACTGGGGAAAAACGTAGGAATAATATCTGTAAATGACGGCGGATTTATGAAAAAAGCAAAGACCTATATGAAAGAAATTGAAATTGACAATGATATGTATAATTAAGGAGGTTATTGAAACCTATGGCAAAAAATTATAAACTCGGAGAGCTTGCTAAAAATTTGAAACTACCATCGGCTGATGTTATCGCATGTCTTAATGAAGCGTTCTCAGAGCCTAAAAAGACTGTTTCATCGCTTACTCCTCAAGAGGTAACTTATGTGTTTGAGTATTTTACTCAGAAAAATCAGGTTGAAAGCTTTGACGAATATTTTGCAAGCGGTAATGTTAAAGAAGAGAAAAAAGAAAAACCGACGCCCAAAAAGGCTGAAAAGAAGCCGGCTGTAAAAACTGAGAAGAAAGCTGTTAGTGAGCCTAAAAAGGCAGAGGTTGATAATACTGTTAAAAAGACGGATAAGAAGAAAGAAAAGCCGTCAAAGGCAGTGGTGAAAGCTGCTGAGCCTGAGAAAAAGACAGCTGAGCCTAAGAAAAAAGCTGCAGAGAAAAAAGAGAAAAAGCCACAGCAGCAGAAGAAAAAAACGCCTCCTAAAAAGCAGGAACACGGAACAAAGCAAAAGCTTATCTCAACGGGTTCTTCACAGAGCGGAGTTACCGTTTCAAAGGGTGAAACTACCCATTCCAACACCAAGACCGTTGATACAAGGGGAAGCTACGTTAATCTTGATAAGTATAACGAGAAATATGATACCCTTGCAGAGTCGAGGTCCGGCAATGGCAGGGATAACTATACCAAAAAGCAAAAGATTAAGCAGAAGTCACAGCAATACAGAAAGCAGCGGAAGTCAAACAAGGTAGAAACAGAGGCTCAGAAGCTCAAGCGTCTTGAGCTTGAGAGGGCGAGAAAGCAACAGTTAAAGGTATCTATTCCTGATGAAATAACTGTTTCTGAGCTTGCTTCCAGATTGAAGGTCGTTGCAACTGAGGTTATAAAGAAGCTTATGGGACTTGGCGTTATGGCTTCTATCAATGAGGTTATTGACTTTGATACTGCATCGCTTGTTGCAGAGGAGCTTGGTGCTAAGGTTGAAAAGGAAGTTCACGTTACTATTGAGGAACGTCTTATTGTAGATGAAGAGGATAAGGAAGAGGATCTGGTTGAAAGATGTCCTGTAGTAGTTGTTATGGGACACGTTGACCATGGTAAAACCTCGATCCTCGACAGGATACGTAACGCACACGTTACCGACTCAGAGGCAGGAGGTATCACACAGCATATTGGTGCATATCAGGTTATGTGCAACGGAAAGCCTATTACTTTCCTTGACACTCCGGGTCATGAGGCGTTTACGGCAATGAGACTTCGTGGAGCACAGGCTACGGATATTGCTATATTGGTTGTTGCGGCAGATGACGGCGTTATGCCGCAGACTGTTGAAGCTATCAACCACGCAAAGGCGGCAGGAGTTTCTATAATTGTCGCTATAAATAAAATGGATAAAGAGGGCGCAAACCCTGACAGAATCAAGCAGGAACTGACCGAGCATGAAATCCTTTGCGAGGAATGGGGCGGAGATGTTATCTGCGTTCCTGTATCGGCAGTTACCGGCATGGGAATTGATGAGCTTTTGGAGAATATTCTGCTTGTTGCGGAGGTTAAGGAGCTTAAAGCTAATCCTAACAGACTAGGAAAAGGAACTGTTATTGAAGCTAAGCTCGACAAGGGACGTGGACCTGTTGCAACTATTCTTGTTCAGAATGGAACGCTAAATTCAGGAGATATTATTATAGCGGGAACTGCTGTAGGAAGAGTCAGAACGATGAGAAATGACAAGGGCGAGGAAATCAAGTCGGCAGGACCTTCAACACCTGTTGAGATAACAGGATTAGGAGAGGTACCTGATGCAGGAGACGCCTTTAATGTAGTTGCTGATGAAAAGCTTGCTAGAGAGCTTGCAGAGCAGAGAAAGCAGCAGGCAAAAGAAGAAATTTTCGGACAGTACCAAAAGGTTACTTTGGAAAATCTGTTCAGTCAGATCACGGAGGGAGAGAGAAAAGAGCTTCCTATCATTGTAAAGGCTGACGTTCAGGGTTCGGTTGAGGCTGTCAAGCAATCTCTTGAGAAGATTTCAAACGACGAAGTCAGAGTAAAGGTCATACACGGAGCAGTTGGAGCTGTTTCAGAGGGAGACGTTATGCTTGCGGCTGCTTCAAATGCTATTATCGTAGGATTTAATGTGCGTCCTGACCCTATCGCTAAGGATAGCGCTGAGCGTGACGGAGTTGATATTCGTCTTTACAGAATCATTTACGATGCTATTGAAGAAATTGAAGACGCTATGAAGGGTATGCTTGCGCCTAAATACCGTGAGGTTGAAACTGCTCGTGTTGAGGTAAGACAGGTATATAAAATTTCAAATGTTGGTCAGGTTGCAGGCTGTTATGTATTATCTGGCAAGGTCGGCAGAAATAACGAAATAAGGGTTGTTCGAGACGGAATCGTCATCGCCGAGGATAAGATGGCAAGCTTAAAGAGATTTAAGGATGACGTTAAAGAGGTTTCCGAAGGGTATGAATGCGGTATAACTCTTGAGAAATTTTCCGATATTAAAGAAGGAGACATTTTGGAAGCCTTTTATATGGAAGAGTACAGAGATTAGTGTTAAAAATACTTTTCACTTATTAATCTTTGCCATAAAAATGCGTCAATTCCGAAGCCAGAACCGCTAAAATCCCAATATAAGGCACACACTTGTCGGAGGACACAGATTAAAACTTAAAGGAGAAAACAAATTGGCAGGTTATAAACCAAGAAGATTATCTGAGGATATAAGAAGAATAATTTCGGGTAAAATCAGAGATTTAAAGGATCCGAGAATTAATAAAAATGGTATGATTACGATTGTTAGGTGTGATGTTTCAAACGACATTTCATACTGTAAGGTTTACGTTTCGTCATTTGAGGGATTTGATAAGGCAAAGGAAGCAGTTAAAGGCTTTGAGTCGGCTTCGGGTCTATTAAAGCGTGAGATTTCTAATGTTCTCAGGCTAAGAAAATGTCCTGAGCTGGAATTTGTCGCTGATAACTCTATGGAACATTCTATAAAAATCAATAAGATTTTAAAGGATGTTTCGAGAGACAAATCTGATTCAGACAGTGATAACGAAACTCTATAGCCGGTAATCATAGCAGAACATTTATAGACAATTTCCGAAAAAGGAGTGGTGACAGGTGGATTTCTCAAAAATCAAAAGCTTTTTGGAAAGCGATGAATGTGATAACGTAACGATTCTGACGCATAAAAGTCCTGACGGAGATACATTAGGCGGAGGCTTTGCATTGTGTTATTTGCTTAGGGATATGGGAAAGAAAGCTAATGTGGTAAACAACGAACCTTTCCCAAAAAGATACAAGGAGTTTATGTATCCTGACTACGAACCTATGGATTTTGAAGAAAAGTGCGTTATTGCGGTGGATATTGCCAGCTTGGAGCTGCTCGGAGATAATTTGTCTGAGTATAAGAAAGAGGGGAAGGTCGATCTTTGTATTGATCATCATATGACTAATAAAAAGTATGCAAAGTTGTATTACATTGACAATGATTCTGCGGCTGCATGCCAGACGTTATATGAGCTTATAAAATACATGGATAGACCGATCACTAAGCTTATTGCAACTTGTCTTTATATTGGAATTTCAACAGATACCGGATGCTTTAAGTTTGAAAGCGTTTCACCGAAAACACATATGATAGCAGCGGATCTTATTTCTTATGGTATAAATCACGGTTATGTGAACCGTATGATGTTCGATGTAAAGCCTAGAGGAGTAATAAAGGTAGAGCAGGAGGTTATAAGAAATCTTCAGTTCTGCTTTGACGGCAGGTGTGCTATAGAGTTCGTGCCGAAGTCTCTAATAGAAAACAGTGGTGTGGAGTCGGCTGAGTTTGAAGAGCTGGCAACGATTCCGCTTACTGTTGAGGGAGTTGAAGTCGGCATAACCATTAAGGAAAAGGGAAATAACGAATATAAGCTGTCGGTGAGAACTACCGATAAGCACGACGCTTGTGCTTTTTGTAAAAGCTTCGGCGGCGGAGGTCATCTTCGTGCTGCAGGCTGTCAGATCACCGGAACATATGATGAGGTTATGCAGAAGATTACAGGCAGAGCAGCCGAGATGTTTGAATAATTAAAAAGTTATGAATAAAGAATTAAACGGAATTATTGTTATAAATAAGCCAAAGGGGTTTACGTCTTTTGATGTTATTGCAAAGCTGAGAGGTGTTCTGCACATCAAAAGGCTGGGTCATGCAGGAACGCTAGACCCAATGGCTACAGGAGTTTTACCTGTGTTTGTAGGCAAGGCTACAAAGGCTTGCGATATTCTTCCGAATAATGAAAAAAGCTACAAGGCAGGCTTTAAACTGGGAGTAAAGACAGATACTCAGGATATTACGGGCAAAATAATTTTTGAGGAAAGGTCTAGTGTTACAAAGGAAAAGCTTATCAACAAAATCAAGTTGTTTTTAGGCGAGACAGAACAGCTTCCTCCTATGTATTCGGCGGTATCTGTTGGCGGAAAGCGCCTCTATGAGCTTGCACGAGAGGGCAAAGAGATAGAGAGAAAGCCCAGAAAGATTTATGTAGAAAGTATAGAAATTACCGAATTTGATGAGCAATCTCAAACTGGAGATATAATAATACACTGTTCTAAGGGAACATATATAAGAACGATAATCCATGATTTGGGTGAAGCATTAGGTACAGGCGGTGTTTTGACGTCGCTTGAAAGAACGTCTTCAAGCGGATATGATATTTCACAGAGCCATACGCTTGATGAGGTTAAGTCGCTTATAGAAAGCGGTAAAGGTATTGAGGGAATACTGTATTCTATTGACAGTGCGTTTGATTTGTATGAAAAAATCGTTCTTAATCAAAAACATACAACACTGTATAAAAACGGCGTAAAGCTCAGGCTGGAACAGGTAGGCGCAAAGGGCGGAAATACATATCGTGTTTACGGAAACGATAATGAGTTTTTAGGACTTGCCCTTGCGGATAAAAAGTCAAATGAATTTATAATAAAAAAGAATTTCTTTTAAGCCAAGTTATTTGGATATTCAAATAGTTCACTTCTTGGCAAAGGGATTGATATTATGATTTTAGACATTACAAAAAGTGATGTAACTTTCAAAAATAAAACTGTGGTTACTATGGGTATATTCGACGGAGTACACAGAGGACATCAGGCAGTTATTAATACAGCTTGTGAATTTAAAAAGCAGAAACTTGATGTTGTACTGTTTACGTTTAAGACAGATACCGTTACCACAAAAGGCAGAGGATACATAGAAATGCTTTTATCTGACGATTTAAAAAGAGAGCATTTTGATAGAATGGGAGTTGACTATATATATTCCCCTGCTTTTGATGAAATGAAAAACATGACTTCTGCTCAATTTGTTGAGCAGGTTTTATATAACAAACTAAATGCTGAGGTCGTTGTCTGCGGAGAGGATTTTCATTTTGGCAGAAATGCGGAAGGCGATGCTGAAAAATTAAAATTTCTGTGCGGAAAATTTCATATAAAGACGGTTATTGTCAAGCAGGCGCAGTATGAGGGCAAAAAAATAAGCTCTTCAGAGATAAGAGACTGCATAAGGCAGGGAGAGGTCAAAAGAGCAAATGAGATGCTTGGGTATAATTACTATTACAAGCTTCCGGTTCTGCACGGAAATGAAATCGGCAGAATGCTTGATTTCCCTACTATAAATCAGGAGATTTCAAAAGGAAATATATTACCGAAGTTCGGTGTTTATATTACCAGAACAATGATAGATAACAAATGGCGGAACAGTGTTTCAAATATAGGTGTAAAACCTACTGTTGAAGTGAGAAAGCTGCCGTTGATTGAGACGAATATACTTGATTTTGAGGGTAATATATACGGACAAGTTATAAAGGTAGAGCTTTTGGATTTTTTAAGACCTGAACGAAAATTTGAAAGTATTGATGAGTTAAAAAGACAGGTAAAGTCTGATATAAATAAAACAAAAGAGTTTTTAAGCACAAGGAGGATTTAATATGAGTAAGGTAAGAACTAGATTTGCGCCAAGTCCTACCGGATATATGCATATCGGAAATCTAAGAACAGCACTGTTTACCTATATTATCGCAAAGAAAAACGGCGGAGACTTTATTCTTCGTATTGAGGATACCGACAGGGAAAGACTTGTAGAGGGTGCTACAGACGTTATTTACAGCACTCTCAGAGAGTGCGGACTGAACTGGGACGAGGGTCCTGACATTGGCGGAGAGTACGGTCCTTATATACAATCCGAGAGAATGGGAATGTATAAGGACTATGCTATAGAGCTTGTCGAAAAGGGCGAAGCTTATTACTGTTTCTGTGATAAGGAGCGTTTGGACGAGCTAAAAGCTGTTC
>CANPWR010000033.1 GCA_947584825.1 uncultured Clostridia bacterium
AAGGGCGGTCGAGAGCTTGTCAAGGTTCTGTACGATAACCGCTATTACTGGGCTATAAGAAAGACCAGAACAAAAAAACAGCAGTTAAGGAGGAAAGGATAATGAAAGAGTATTTTTTAATAGTTTGTGGAATAGTAGGCGGAGCAATATCCGCTTTATTCGGAGGTTGGAATCACCTGCTTACAACACTCTTAGTAGCTATGGGAGTTGACTTTGTGACAGGTCTTGTAGTAGCAGGAGTGTTCAAAAAGAGCCAAAAGACACCGAACGGAGCGCTTGAAAGTAATATCGGTTGGAAAGGAATTGCCAAGAAAGGTGTAACGCTTTTGATAGTTTTAATAGCTCACAGGCTGGATTTAGCAATAGGTACAACCATAATTCGAGATGCAGTTGTAATAGCCTTTATTGTAAATGAAGTTATATCTATAACTGAAAATGCAGGGCTTATGGGAGTACCTGTTCCGCCGCCTATTAAGAAAGCTATCGAGGTTTTAAAAGAAAAGGAAAAAAAGTAAAGTACATAAGGTATAGGAAAAGCCCTCCAGTTGGAATGTCCGACTAGGAGGGCTTTTGTATTTTAATATTTAACAAAATGTAGTCCCCGTGTAGTCCCCAAATCATTTTTTAGTAATAAAAAAGACGTCTGCAAAGCCTGCAAACGCCTATTTTACGTTGGTTGAGGAGGTTCGCAACATAGTTTACCTGAAATTTTGTTTATGTATGTAATTTTGTAAAATATATTTATATTTAATTAATGTTGATTGACAATAAATATATTTAAGAGTTTGATTTTATATAATTATAATGTAAAGTAATTTTTAATATTTTCAAGTTCTTTATTTAATGATTTCTTTTCATAGTTACTAAGATTATCATCAAATTCTTTGATACGTTTTTCAATATCATAATAATTTTTCTTTATTATTGGTTTAGGGCAACCATTGTTAATTAAATTTTTCAATTGTGTTATTAAAGTCCAAATTTCATTTCTATTAATATCACCTTGAATTATATTATCAACATTATAGGAAGAAATACTTTTTATTTCATCAAGAATTTCGTTAATTTGTTGAAGTAATAAAATATTAAACTTATCAGTTTCATTGTTAATTTCATCTTTTAATGTGGCTGCTTTTGGTAACGATAATAAATTGATTAGAGAGTTAATATTATTACTATCTTCCGATGATTGTTCAGTTTTTTTTATTGCATCTCCAACTAACTCTTGAGATTTTAATACATCTCTATAGTTCTGAACTCTAGTATATTCGGTGTATCTTAATGGTGAAAGATCAAAAATAAAATCTGTACTAGTATCTTTTATTAATACTGTTGGTTTATCAAATGCTTGTCTAATACCTAGTTCAAATAAAACATTAGGATTATTTGAACTTAAATCGCATATAGCCATGGGGGATTCTAAAATTTTATGTAATATATCTTTATGTATTAAATTTGTTTGTTTAACATCATCTGCCCTAATAGCAGTATATCCAGCATTTTTACAAGCTATTTTTATAATATCTTGATAAACCAATTCAAAATGCTTAGGCTCATATCCATCGACATCTGAAATAGGCATAATAACAAAACACACTTTTTCGTCCTTTTTGTTCATAATTTTACCTCATTAATTAAATTTTTTCCAAAACTAATAATTTATATAGTATATCATCCGTATCACTATTAGGTTCTATCTCTTTAACCAATTTAAAGCTTTGCAATTCCATGTAATTAACATCTTCTGATAATAAAGAGCCATACATTATAGGTGTTCTTAATAATATGGTGGTTCCACTTTGACAGGTCATTGCAATTCTTTTTAAAACATTAGTTTTAGGTATTACTAAGTTTGCAATAAAAATAGTATCAATACTATGGTAGTTATAATTAATGCCATCAAGAATTTCAAAAGAAACATTTATAAAACTTAACTTGTTTTTTAATGATTTAGCATTAATTATTGCTTCTGGGCTACTATCTATTCCAATTATATTTAAATTATTAAATTTTTCTCCAATTGTAAATAATGTTAAAGGAAATGAACCACAACCAATCATAACAAATTTTTTTGACTTTTCAATAAACTTTTCTATATTTCTAAATTCATTTAGAATATCATTATAAAATCTTTTATTATAATCTAATGATAAATAATCCTCTAATGATTCTAAATCTTCATTAACAGATAGAATATTATCTTTTTCTTGAATTTCAATTAATCTTTCATACATACCTTCACAAGAAGTAAAATAAGTCTTATAATTATAATATTCTGGAAAATTTATCAACTGTCCATAAAGTTGAGGACAACCAGTCAACAACGAACATGAGTCCTTTAAAAATGTTCGAAAATCATCCATTAATGATATAAATTTAACATTATCATCTTTAGATAGACTATCTTCAATGTCTAGTTTATATAGTTCAATACTATCAGTTAATGATTCTAAGCTTTTACACATATTTACACTTCCTAAAAGTTTTATATTTTTCTATCACCACTATCATACATTAAATATAAATATATTTCAACAAAAAATGTAATTAATTGTCGAAAAAATACGAATTTCCACATATTGCATAAAAATCTATTATGATTTTGTGCATATTCACACATATTTATTTCACAATACCTTCGTTTTTACTCCTCTCCCTACCTGCCGCAGTCTCATTAATTACTTTCCGTGCCTCAGTCAAATTCTTAACTCTCTTATTAACTTTTGCATAATCTTTATTCAGATCCACAACAATACCATTCTTTTCACGGATAAGTTCGAGAACTTTATCCAAATCAATACCAGGATTAACATTGTAATTTTCCTTCATTACTTTTGCATATTCATATGACTCAAGCTCCTGATTATGTTCACGCCGATATATTTCTTGTTTTTTCTTTCCAAGATTTTTATAATCCTCATAAATATCATAATGCTTATTATAAGTTTCAAGATAACCTGCAATCTTCTTGTAATGAGTAGCTTTTGTATTCATCTCGTCAATTTTACTTTTTAAATCTTCTGCAGTTTATTATTTTTTGCATACACGAATTTTACACGTTTTTTGCAATTTAGCTTATTTTTTTATATTTTTTATAATTTGAGTTGGCTTAGAGTATCGTAAAATAGGGCTTTTTCAAGTGCTTTGATTTAATGCAAGTGCATATAATAGCGAACATTAGTTCCACCCTCTTCCACCAGCAACGGTGATGTTGCATCCAGTCCACGCATTCGTAAGTACGTGGACTTTTTTGTTTGTATCTCGTGTTAGTAGTTACATCTTTTTGTTAAGCATTTACACGCCTGTTCACGTTTCACATTTTTGAAACGTGAATTTGTTGTCGAGCGGTTAAATTTATCTCCAAGCCTCCCAATATCCACTGTAAGTGGTTCTCGTGACTATAACATATTTTATCTATGCTCGGAGTTGCACAATAATGTGCAACTTTTTCTTTTTATGCGGTATTAGTGAAAGGAGGATAGATATATGTCAGTCAATTATAAAAAATCACTAGGCAAGCGATTAGCTAATTTTAACAGTAAGTATTATAAACCTCCTGTCAATACCGCCTCGCGAGGTCAGTGTGTGTGGTACACGCAGGGCAGAGCCTATGAAAAGAAAGGCGTTTATATCGGAGCCAGAGGCAACGCCAAAGACGTTTATCAAAGCTGTAAAAATTCAGGATTTCAGACTTCAAAGTATCCAAAGCCAAATTCAATAGCTTGCTTTAATGGCGGTGTGTACGGACATGTTAAGTATGTTGAGTATGTAATTGCCGATACGGTATATTATACTGAGGCAAATTCAAATGCGGATAATGTTATTTCAGTTGATGACGGCATACTCAAAAAGATGCAGTTATCTGATTGGATGGCACAGCCGTTCTTGCAGGGTCATGTTGTAGTAAAGAAAGAGATATTGAAAACCTTTAATGTTGTAACAAGGAAAGGTAAAATCGGACTGTATAAGTCAAGTAATATCAAGGAGAAAAACAAGGTCAAGAATATCAAAGCAAAAACGGTAAGAGTCGTTGCCGGAAGCGGTAAAGTAAAAGACGGCAGAGACATTGTTAAGGTTTTGTATAACAATAGGTATTATTGGTCGATAAGGGTAAATAAATCAGGTGTCAGACAATTAAAAAGAACTTAGACATAAATATTGCCATTTTTCTTGACAATATATAAGAGTAGCAGTATAATTGTATTATTCGAATAATACAATTTGATCTATTATTAGATGATCTGTAATAAAGAGGAGACAAAATGTTAAAAAAGATTAGAGCTAAAAAAAATGATTTAATATGCATCGGAACATTGCTGATTGTATATTTGGCAATAGTTATTCTAATAACCAGATTCAAATTTTCTTACGGTTCAGTAATAGATTGGAATAATCAGCACTATGCGTTTGCAGAGTATTTTAGAAATCTGTTTTATGAAACAAAAAATTTCTTTCCGAGCTTTGCTCCGCAGATAGGGGCAGGTCAGAATATATATAATTTTTCATATTACGGTCTGTTTAATCCGCTTATACTGCCGAGTTATTTATTGCCCTTTGTATCAATGTCGGATTATATACAGGCGGTTAGTATGATATGTGTTCCTGTATCGGTAATAATTTTTTACTTCTGGGTCAAAAGGCGTTATGAAATCAAAATTGCCTTTTTCACAAGCTGTTTGTTTTTGCTTGCAGCACCTATTATTTTTCATAGCCACAGGCATATAATGTTTGTCTGGTATTTTCCGTTTTTGATTGGAGCTTTGTTTTGCTGTGATATATTTTTTGAAAAGAAAAATCGCGCAGGACTGATTTTTTGTCTAACCATGATAATGCTGATAAGCTATTATTTTAGTATAGGAAGTTATCTTGCGATTTTGGTTTATATAACTGCTGTTTATTTGAATCAAAATTCTGTATTCAAAATTAAAGAGTATGCTAAAGCAGTAGTGGATATGGGATTTTGTATGCTTGTGTCAGTTATGATTTCGGCAATTCTGTGGCTTCCAACATTTAACGCAATTCTTCAGGGAAGAGATAATACTAATGTAAGCGTTACTTTAAAGGATATATTATTGCCTACGATTGATTATAGTGTAGTTCTATATAACTTTTATTCTTTGGGATTGACGGCAATTTCTCTTATGGCGATCGTTTATGCGCTATTTAGAAAAAACAGAGGATATAGGTTTATCGGTATTGTACTTTCCGCTTTTGTGATATTTAAGATTTTATCCTATGTAATGAATGGATTTATGTACAGTGAGAGCAAAGCAATAATTCCTTTTATACCTCTTGCTTTGCTGTTGACTGCTGAATTTGTCAGGGCTGTATTTGATAAAAGTATATCGTTGCGTTTTTGGGTATTTATGAATTTAGGAATTGTATTAGGAGTGGTTGTATATCTATTAATTTATAAGGAAAATACTATTTTGTTTCTCTTAATAACAGATATTATTATTGTTAATATAGCTTATTTAATTTATAACAAAAGAAACAATGCAATAGTGTTTATATCCATTATTTCCGCAGCAGTATTCTTACTTTGTATGTCAGAAAACTTATATGATTCTCTAAGCTTAAAAGACAGTGTGATTAAAGTTGATAAAGAGTATGCTAAGGATATTGAAAATTCTGATTTTTCAATGGGGGATAATAACCTTTACCGTGTTTCTCAATATGCCGGCGAAGATGTGACTATCAATAAAGTCTACGGGGAAGATTATTACCAAACAACTGTATATTCTTCACTGCAGAATCAGCTGTATAATCATTTTTATTATGATGAGTTTCAAAATGAAATGCCGCATAGAATTTCGGCAATGGTTTCTGAAACTATGAATCCGTTCTTTTCTTCCTATATGAGTAACAGGTATTTATTTGTAGATAATAAATCAATAGCAAAAGGACGTGTATCTGTTCCATACGGATATAAAGAAGTGAAAAGAGAAGATAATATTACTTTGTATGAAAATGACGATGTATTGCCATTAGGTTATGCCTCTGCAAATCTTATGAGTACCACTCAATATGAAGGTCTAGCTTATCCATACAATATGAAAGCGTTGATGGATTATACTATTGTAGATGATGAATTACCAGACGTCTCAGTTGACGGCATTGAAGACAAGGGCGTTGATTTAGCTTACGAGTTTTTTGCAGAACTTCCTGATAATATTAGTTATGACAAAGATAGTAATACAGTTTATGTTGATACATCACAAAGCAATAAAAAGGCTTACAAAACCGCAGGCACAAAAAATTCGTTTGATTCAGATAAGTGTACTGTGAATTTAAAAAATCCGATCGATGATTATTTGATAATCACCTGCAAGGCTGATAACAAGTTTGCAAAAAAACCTACTGACATTTATATGACTATTAACGGAATAAAAAATAAGCTGACAGAGCCAGAGTGGAAGTATTATAACGAAAATGAAATGTTTTGCTTTGTGCTTTCGTCAAACGAACCTATAAAAAGCATTACACTTCAGTTTTCAAAAGGCGAATATGTGCTCTCTGACTGGAGATTTTACACCGTAAAAAAGAACGAGCTTGAGGACTTGAAAAACAATATCGATGAGTTTATAATAAATAAGGCAAAAACCAAAGGTGACTCTTTAGAGGGTAAAATAAATGTTTCAAAAGACAACAGCTATTTTAAGCTGACAATTCCTTATGATAAGGGTTTCAGTGCTTATGTTGACGGTCAAAAGACTGATATTCAAATAGTTGATAAAGCGTTTATTGGTTTTAAAATACCAAAGGGAAATCACAGTATTAAAATAGTATATAAAGCTCCGCTTTTGAAAGAAGCTAAAATAATATCGCTTTTGGGAATTATATTGTTTGTCCTTATATTGTCAGTACAAATTACAATAAGACACTTCAATTTGAGGTTGCATAAAAATCTTAATAAAAATTGCAAAAGTATATATTAAGGAGATTTACTGACAATGGACAATTCTGTAATAAATAAAAGCTGGTGCTTATTAAAAAAACTGATTTGTATTATAATTACTGTAATTTTGTTGTTTATACTATTAGCTGGTGTATATTGGGAGAATAGAGTAGGTACAAGCTATTATGATAAAAATATTCTTGGAAACGTTGACATTTCAGGTGTAGATAAGCTTATGATAGTTGCTCACCCTGATGATGAAACTATTTGGGGCGGAGGGCATTTGGAAGAAGGCGGATATTTAGTAGTATGCTTTACTGACGGTTATAACAAAGTCCGAAAAGATGAATTTATAAACGCTGTAACATCTTTAAACAACTCCAATGTTCCAATTATATTTGATTTTCCGGATAAGACATTCCGTAAAAGAGATAATTGGTATGGAATTAAATATAAGGTATTTAAAACTGTCGATAATTTGTTGGAAATGAAGGACTGGAAATTGATAGTTACTCACAATAAAGACGGAGAATACGGTCATATCCATCATAAGGCGATAAGCGAGATAGTAAGCAGTGAGTGTGAAAAGCTTGGAAAACAAAATAATCTTTATTACTTCGGTAAATATCACAGCAGGATGAAAATACCTAAGTTTGAAATTGAAATGACGCCGTTGGATGATAAATTATATAATAAAAAACTAGAGGTTTGTAAAATGTTTTCGTCTCAGCAGTGGGTCATTGACGGTCTGTATCATATGCTAAAATATGAAAATTGGACTGCATATAATGGTCAATAATTCGGAGATAGTTTGAAATGACGGATAAAAAATATTTACAATCAGGTAATTCAAAAGAGAAGAATATGAAGCAAAGCATTATGTCAAAGACAGTAGTGGTGACTTTAACTGCAATGATTTGCTGTGCGTTATGGGGAAGCGCTTTTCCATGTGTTAAAATAGGCTACAAACTTTTTAGTATAGGCAACAATGATCCGTTTTCTCAGATTTTATTTGCCGGAATACGATTTTTCATAGCAGGCGTTTTCACAGTGCTGATAGGAAGCTTTATAGAGAAAAGACCGCTGTTGCCCAATAGAAAATCAGCAGGCAAGATAGTTGTTCTTTCTATGTTTCAGACGATTATACAGTATTTGTTTTTCTATATAGGTCTTTCGCACACCACAGGTGTCAAGGCTTCTATTCTTGACGGGGCAAGTGTTTTTATTGCTCTTTTTGTTTCGGGAATAATATTTAGAATAGAAAAGATAACTCCTGCAAAAATAATTGGAAGTCTTATAGGCTTTATCGGGGTAATACTTATAAATCTTACAGGTCTTGACTTTCAGTTTGAACTTACAGGTGAAGGATTTATTCTGCTCTCTGCAATCGGATATGCGCTGTCGTCTGTGTTTATGAAAAGGTATTCTTCAGATACAAGTCCGGTGCTTTTAAGCGGCTGGCAGTTTATTTTCGGCGGTGCGGTTATGACAATAGTCGGTTTGATTTTCGGTGGTACGCTAAAAATCACTTCTGTTAAGGCTTTGTTTATGCTATTGTATCTCGCACTTCTTTCAGCAGTTGCATATAGCCTTTGGTCTGTGCTTTTAAAGTATAATCCTGTTTCTAAGGTTACCGTTTTTGGATTTTTAAATCCTGTGTTCGGTTCGGTTTTTTCGGTTATTTTTCTTGACGAAACTGAGGCTTTCGGCATATCGGCTTTTGTCTCTATGATTTTAGTCAGCGTTGGAATTTATATCGTAAACCGAAGAGAGACAGTTTGGAAAGATAAAAAATATTCATAATATTCTGAAAGAGGTTTTATTTATGAATAAAGTCAAGTATGAGTATAAGAATTTCAAGATAGGCGGCGGCGGATTCGTAACAGGATTCGTTTTTCATAAAAAAACGCCAAAAATTCTTTACGCTAGAACCGATATTGGCGGAGTATACAGATTTGATTTTGAAAACAGTAAGTGGATCTCTCTTATTGACAGTGTTACGTCAGTAGAGCCGAACCAGTGCTATCCATTGTCGATTGCGTTAGACGAGAACGATGAGAACGTTCTTTACATAGCTTGCGGAGATCATATAAAAGGTGAGCTTTGCATAAGTCATAATAAGGGTGAGAGCTTTGAAATAAAGCCGATCCCGTGCGGCATTCACGGAAACTGTATGGGAAGAGCGACAGGTGAGCGATTATTTAAAATCGGGGGCGATTTGTTTTTTGCGTCTCAGACGTCAGGGCCTTTGCGGTCAAGCGATGAGGGCGAAAGCTGGGATAAGCTTAATGTGAACGGAGAAACCAATTTAACATTTGTAAACGCAATTCAGTCGGGAGAACATCGTACTGTTTTTGTAGGTACAAGCGGAGGGGAAAATATCTCTGTTAAGTACGGTCGAAAATTCAGGGGACATTCGCTTTACGCTTCATATGATAACGGAGATAGCTTTTTCAAGGTAATTCAGCCTGAGGCGGATATTACAGTGAAATCTGCTTTAGCAGGATTTGTTGCCCAGAGAAGTTCTTTTGGCACTGATATAAAGACTGGCAAACGATATTTTTATGTTACATATAGCCAGACGGGAAAGGATAAAGAGCCATACAGGTACACCTGTGATTCAGCTCAGATCGTAAGCGGAAGAATATTAAGATACGAGCTTGACAAGCAGGGCAGGATAATTGAAAACTCTGTCAGGGATATCACGCCTGATGAGGTAGACGGCGTAGGTTTAAGCGGCATTGATTTCTGTGACGGATTGTTAGTTCTGTCGGAAATAGGGGAGGCTCACCCTAACAGTATATACATAAGTCTTGATAACGGCGATAGCTGGAAGAAAATTTTATATAACCTGAGCGTCGGTAAGATGAATTTTACTATACCTTATATGAAACCGGAGTATAATTCAAATAGGCTTTTGGTTCACTGGATGAGCGATATAAAAATAAATCCTTTTAATCCTGAGATGGCGGTGTTTAATACAGGTACAGGCGTGTTTGCTTCAACGAATTTAACTGTTTCTGAAAACAGCAGCACGGTCGTATGGGAGCCTCTTTGCGAGGGTATGGAGGAAACCGTTCATATTAATGTATACAGTCCTCCGAAGGGAGATATTAGGTGTATAGATATTGTCGGAGACTTGGGGGGATTTGCGTTTTCAAGCGTTGATGAAATTCCTGAAAACTCTTTTGCTAACGAAAAAGGTGACAGGTATATAACCTGCCTTAATGCGGATTTTACAGACGAAAACCCGGATATTGTAGTTGCAACTCCTAGGGGGAACTGGACAGGCGAGACAGTAGGCGGAGTTATTATTTCCCACGACCAATGCAGAACTTGGAGGCACTTAGGTTTTCCTTACGGATTGAGTGAAAAGATAGACACACTTTGTGATAATATAAAAAATCCGAACATAGACTCTGGTTGGGCGGCATTATCAGCGGACGGAAAAAGAATAGTCTGGGCGATTGCACAAGAACACGAATTTTTGACCGACAGCGTGGTTTATACTGATGATGAGGGCAAAACTTGGGCAAAATCTGAATTTATAGGAAGCCGAGATTATGAGCAAAACCCTGTGCCTTTATTTATTATTGCTGACAGGGTTGATCCGAATATTTTTATGGCGGTGAATAAAGAATCAACAATGTTTATAAGCACTGATAAAGGAAAAACCTTTTATGAGTGTAATCCAAGCGATGTATTTGAAACGCCGAAAGGCAGAAAGAAGCTCAAACTTCGCCATATTGAAGTACGCGCCGAAAGCGGTAAAGAAAAAACTCTTTGGGTAGCTTTTGGTCCTGCAGGACTTTGGAGGCTGGAATTTGATGAAAAAGCTAAGTCGGTAAACTGTGTTCATATTACAAAGCCGAACGAATTTACTTTAGGAATTGGTTTTGGTATGCCGAAAGATGGTTTAGATGTACCTGTTATATACACAAGCGGGGTTATAGACGGTAAATACGGCTTTTGGAGAAGCTGTGATTATGGAAAAACCTTCGAGCTGATAAGTAATGATAATCAGCATTTCGGAACGGTGATAAGTATTTCGGGAGATCCGAGAGAGTTCGGAACATTTTATATTGCGACAGGCTCCAGAGGACTTTTCTGCGGAAAAGAGATAAAATAAAAATACTTACATTAGCAGTATTGATAAGTCTGAGGTTAAAAAAGGTTATCACTTTTTACAAAAATATCAATACATTTTAGTGCAATATTACGTTTGGTATTTCGTTGACGAAATACTTTATAAATGGTATAATTATCTTTAGTAAACTTAACAACTGTAACATTTTATGATTCTTTGGTGTTTTGTAAAGTGTTATTGTGATTTGGGAGGATTTTTGTATGGCAGATTTTAAGATAAGATCCGTTTTTGATAAGGAATTTAAAAAATACGGAAGAGTTATTGAGGGTTATAACCTGAGTGATGTTCTAGACGCTATGGAAAGCACACCGCTTCCGTCAGATGTTGCATATGTTCCGAGTGTTCCGTCGCTTGAGGCTCTTAACATTAAAAAGGCATTGATCTCTGAGGTTTACGGAGGACTTCCTTGTCAGATAGGATATTGCAACGGCAACAACTATGCACTCAATGCGCTTGAATATCACCGTTCCAGTGAGATTAATATTGCGGCGACTGACCTTATTCTTATGCTCGGTTGGCAGCCGGATATTGAGGACGATTTTACATATGATACTAGCAAGGTCGAGATGTTTAAAGTTCCAAAGGGAGTTATGATAGAGGTTTATGCTACAACACTTCATTATGCTCCTTGCAACGCAAACGACGGTGGATTTAAATGTGTTGTGGTACTTCCAAAGGATACTAACACAGACCTTGTGGGAAGTGTTGATAAGTCTATAGGAGATAATAAGCTTTTGTTTGCTAAAAATAAGTGGCTTATCGGTCATGAGGAATCGGGAGTTCAAAATGACGGCGGATTTATCGGTCTTAAGGGCGAGAACTTAAAGCTCGGTAATTAATTCAGTTGAGAAAAGCATTATGCTTTATAATAATACTAAGTATGGAGGAAATAAGAATGTTTGATAACATGCCAAAAGTAAAAATCGGAATTGTAGCAGTTTCAAGAGACTGCTTTCCTGAGAGTCTTTCTGTTTCTAGAAGAGAAGCATTAGTTAAGGCTTACAAAGAAAAATACGGAGCAGACGATATTTATGAGTGTCCTATCTGTATTGTTGAAAGTGAAATACATATGGTTCAGGCTCTTGAGGATATAAAGAAGAACGGATGCAACGCTTTGTGTGTGTATTTAGGTAACTTTGGTCCTGAGATTTCGGAAACACTGCTTGCAAAGCACTTTGACGGACCATCAATGTTTGTAGCGGCAGCTGAGGAGAGCGGAAACAATCTCTGTCAGGGCAGAGGAGACGCTTACTGCGGAATGCTCAATGCAAGCTATAACTTGAGACTAAGAAACATCAAGGCTTACATACCTGAATATCCTGTAGGAACAGCAGATGAGTGCGCTGATATGATAAACGAGTTCGTACCTGTCGCAAGGGCGATAATCGGACTTAAAGATTTGAAGATAATTTCATTCGGACCACGTCCGCTTAACTTTATGGCGTGCAACGCTCCTATCAAGCCGTTGTTTGACTTGGGTGTTGAAATAGAGGAAAACTCAGAGCTTGACTTGTTTGAAGCTTACAAACTGCACGACGGTGACGAGAGAATTCCTGATGTCGTTAAGGATATGGAGACTGAGCTTGGTGAGGGAAATAAAAAGCCTGAAATTCTTCCTAAACTAGCGCAATATGAGCTTACTCTCTTAGACTGGATTGAGACGCACAAGGGCTACAGAAAGTATGTTGCTATAGCAGGAAAATGCTGGCCTGCATTCCAGACGCAGTTTGGATTTGTACCATGTTATGTAAACAGCCGTCTTACTTCAAGGGGAATACCCGTATCCTGCGAGGTTGATATTTACGGTGCTCTCAGCGAGTTTATCGGAACCTGTGTAAGCGACGATATAGTTACGCTTCTTGATATTAACAACACAGTTCCTTACGATTTATATGATGAGGACATCAAGGGCAAGCACGACTATACGACTAAGGATATATTTATGGGCTTCCACTGCGGAAACACAAGTTCAAAGAAGCTTACAAGCTGTTCTATGAAATACCAAATGATCATGGCAAGAAGTCTGCCTGAGGAGGTTACTCAGGGTACACTTGAGGGCGATATTATACCTGGTGACATTACGTTCTTCAGACTTCAAAGCACATCTGACGGAAGGCTGCGTTCATACATTGCTCAGGGAGAGGTACTTCCTGTTGCAACACGTTCGTTCGGAGCAATCGGTATATTTGCTATTCCTGAGATGGGACGTTTCTATCGTCATGTTCT
>CANPWR010000034.1 GCA_947584825.1 uncultured Clostridia bacterium
ATGTGCAACAGTTTCAACTATACCGTAATCAATGCCAATACTTGCCTTGATTAGATCCTCGCCGTAGCCTGTTACAGCAGAGGCTTTGATATTAATTCTTCCGTCTGAAAGTGTGTATATCTCCTTTATCTTGTCTGTTATAATGTCAAGCGGCTGACCTTTATTAGAGCAGTAGTGATTGTAAAGAAGCTTTCCATCGGGAGTGATAAGCACCAGTTTTGTAGTCGTAGAACCTGCATCAACACCCAGATAAGCGTCGCCTTTATATGTATTTATATCTTCATATTTAAGGTCTGACTTTTTGTGTCTTTCAACAAACTCGTGATATTCTTCCTTTGATTTGAATAACGGCTCTCCGACAACGATGTTATCGGCTGCCTTTGAGTTAAGTATCTTCTCAAGAGCCTCGTCTATTGTCATAGGCTCTGCTATCTGTTCAGCCTGAAGTGCGCTTCCGTATGCCATAAAGCAGGGAGCAAGTTCCGGGAAAATTGCGTGTTCGTCATCAAGCTTTAAAGTTGTGACAAAAGCTTTTCTAAGACCGCTGAGGAAAGACAATGGTCCCCCCAAAAACAGAACCTTGCCTGCGATCTTTCTTCCCTGAGCAAGTCCCGAAACGGTTTGGTCAACAACCGCCTGATAGATCGATGCTGCAATGTCCTCTTTTTTTGCTCCTTGATTTAAAAGCGGCTGAATGTCAGACTTCGCAAAAACACCGCACCTTGACGCAATAGGGTAAATCTTCTCCGCCTTTAGAGAAAGTTCATTAAGCTCGTCCGGCGTCACGCCGAGAAGCGTTGCCATCTGGTCGATAAAAGCACCCGTTCCGCCTGCACACGAGCCGTTCATACGCTGTTCAACTCCGCCTGTCAGGAAGATTATTTTTGCATCCTCCCCGCCAAGCTCAACTACAACGTCAGCGTCGGGATAGCTTTTGTTTACCGCAACAAATGCAGAGTAAACCTCCTGAACAAATTCAATTCCGCTGGCGTTTGCTATTCCCAGACCTGCCGAGCCGGTTATGGCAATTTTAAACCTCTCGCCCTTGTATTTATCTCTGATTATTTTAAGCTGTTCAGCAACAGTTTCCTTAACCTTAGAATAATGTCTCTCATATTTATTGTAGACTATTTCTTCGCCGTCTAAAATAACGGTTTTAACTGTTGTCGATCCGACATCAATACCAAGATCATAAATTTTATTCATAAAGCTCTCCATTCTCAGTTTGGATTTATCTCATCTTAGTACTAAGTTATAGTTCATTTCGCAATAGATTTTATTGTCAGTATTATCCTTTGTTGTGTTTCGTACTTTATGATTATACAATAATTTTAATAAAAAATAAAGACCTTTTATCAAAAGATTTATTGGTAAATATACAGATAATATGCTAAATACTCAAGCGACTGTTAAAAAATAAGGGATTGTTTATCAGCTGTGATAAATTAATATAACTGACCCAATATTATCTATACATATAAAATTAATAAAAAGTTAATAAGAATTATTTACTTTATATGACATATTATGTATAATATTTGTTGTAAAATATTTTACAATTTTTATAAATATATGATGAGAAAGGAAAAAATTTTATGAAGTTTAGAAGAATACTTGCAGGAATTTCAGCAGTTGTAATGTCATTAAGCGCTTTGTCATTTTCGGCTGTTTCAACTGCTTCAGCAGTAACTGCAGACACTGTTTTTGATGATCTCAATCAAACACAGATTACTGAGGCTATGGGTGCGGGCTGGAATTTAGGAAATCAACTTGAGGCGTCTAATAACGGAGTGCCCAGCGAAACCGCATGGGGAAATCCTGAAATTACACGGCAAACATTTCAAATGGTCAAAAACGCAGGATTCAAAAACGTAAGAATACCTATATCTTATTTGTCAATGATAGGCTCAGCTCCTAAGTATACAATCAATAGTTCTTGGCTTGGCAGAATTAAAGAAGTTGTTGATATGGCATTGGCAGAGGGACTTTATGTAATCATCAATATGCACGGTGACGGATACACTACTGTATCAGGTTCATGGCTTTTATGTAATGCCTCGAATGATCAGCAGACTGTAATAAAGGAAAAATATGCGGCTTGTTGGCAGCAGATAGCTGAAACTTTCAATTATTGTGATGAGCATCTTATTTTCGAGTCTATGAATGAAGAGTTTGACGGTACATACACAACGCCCAACAAAACATATTATTCTAATCTGAATGAATATAATCAGATTTTTATTGATACCGTTCGTAATACAAAGGGCAACAACGCCAAAAGATGGCTTTTAATTCCGGGCTGGAACACAGATATTGAGTACACAACGGGGAATTACGGCTTTAAGATTCCTACTGATACATACAGAGACGATTCAATTCCCGAAGATGAGCAGAGAATAATGATTTCCGTTCACTACTATACTCCTTGGGATTTCTGCGGAGACGGTTCATGGAACAAGACAACTTGGGGAACAGATTCTGAAATACAAACATTAAAAGACCTGTTTACAAAATGCTATACTTCATTTGTTTTAAAGGGCTATCCTGTAGTTGTCGGGGAATATGGAGCAATTAACAAGAATAACGAGAGCAGCAGGATTAAATTTGTAAGCGAGGTATGTAAAGCCGCAAGAAGTATGGGAATGATTCCTGTTATCTGGGATAATAACGGAAACGGTATAGGTGCAGATTCGTTTGGATTATTTAACAGATGGTCATATCAGATTACTCAGCAGGGAATAATAAATGCAATTATGAGTGCATTCAGCGGAGACCCAGAACCTGCTCCTGATATTATGACAAAGGAAAAAGCTCTTGCTGTTATTTACAGTACAAAAAATGCTACAACTTTAGCTAGTGGAACGGCTGACGCTTCAATGGCAGGAGCTGTTAAGGTTAGATGCATATTTGACTGTGCTTCTGATGTTTCTTTTAATCCATATACATATCTTAATCTGTCGTCAACAATTGCCGGAACAAATTCGCAGGCTAGTGCAAAAGGCACCAACTATGAGACGGGAGTTACTAAATTAACAGCAGACTTAAATCTTACTAATTCAATTAAACAAGGGGATAGCTACAGTATTTCCGCATATACAGTTTCTTGGGCAAATGCAAGCGATTATGTATTCTTGATAAGAAGCGTTCAGTTCCTTGACTCATATGGAAATGTATTAAAAACAATTGATAAGTATAATAAGTAGTCAAAAATTCTGACGAAGAGAAAATCAGGGGTAAGTTTTCTTACTTCTGATTTTTTGTTAAAAATATAATAAAAATATTGACTTACTATGCAAAATTATTGTATAATAATTATAAGCGTATATAGTATGCTTAATTTAGAACTAATGATTACATATCAAGGAAGAGGTATTATTATGAAACTTAAAAGAATAATTGCGGGAATCTCAGCAGTTGTAATGTCAGTAAGTGCAATGTCATTTTCGGCAGTTTCAACTGTTGCGGCTGACCCTGCAGACGACGTTTTTGATAATCTGACCCAACAGCAGATCACTGAGGCTATGGGTCCGGGTTGGAATGTAGGTAACCAGCTTGAGGCTAGCAGTAACGGAATGCCAAACGAGACAGCTTGGACAGGATTGAAAATCACACAGGAGCTTATTCAAGCAGTAAAAGCACAAGGCTTTAAGTCAGTAAGAATTCCTGTTTCATATTTGAATAAAATAGGTGCAGCTCCGGATTATACTATTGAGTCTGCATGGCTTGATCGTATTCAGGAAGTTGTTGATTACTGCGTAAATGAAGGACTTTATGCAATTATCAATATGCACGGCGACGGATACACGACTGTAACAGACGGTTGGCTTATGTCTACTCCGGAAACATCAGGAAGAGTTGGTGTGACACCTGTACCTTATACCGCTGAGCAGCAGGTAGAGGTTAATAGGAAGTTCGGTTTGGTATGGCAGCAAATTGCAAATAGGTTCAAAGACTACGATGAACACCTTATATTTGAATCTATGAATGAAGTGTTTGACGGTTCGTACAATACGCCGAAAGCTGAAGTTTATGATATTATTAACAATTACAATCAGATATTTGTAGATACTGTTCGTCAGACAGAGGGTAATAATGCTAAGAGATGGCTATTAATTCCGGGCTGGAACACAGATATTAACTACACAGTAGGAGATTACGGCTTTGAGATTCCTACTGATACATACAGAGATGTCTCAATTCCTGAAGATGAGCAGAGAATAATGATTTCTGTACATTATTATAATCCGTGGACTTTCTGCGGAGATGGAGCATCCAGCAAAACAGAGTGGGGAACAGATGTTGAAGTTAAAGCATTACAGGATTTATTCATTAGATGTTATAAATCATTTGTAATGAATGGATACCCTGTAGTTATAGGCGAGTGCGGTGCTATTAATAAGAATAATGAGTCTAGCAGAATCAAGTTTATGAGCGAGTTATGCAAGGCTGCAAGAAGCATGGGAATGGTACCTGTTGTTTGGGATAATAACGGACATGGTGTAGGATCTGATAAATTCGGTTTGTTTAACAGAGCGACATGTGAGGTTACTCAGCAGGGAATTATAAACGCTATTATGGAAGCGTATGAGGGCGAGCCTGAGCCTGCACCTGATATAATTAATCCTTTGGAGAAAGATGAAGCACTCGGAATAATTTACAGTTCCAAAAGTGCTACAACTTTGGTGAGCGGAAAAGCTGATGCTTCAATGGCAAATGCAGTACAAGTCAGATATGTATTTGACTGTGCTTCTGACGTTGCGTTCAATCAGTATTCAAACATTAATCTGTTAGCAACAGTTGACGGAACAAATTCAAGTAACACTGTAACAGGCAGCAGTGACTTGACAGGCGCAACTATGTTAACAGCAGTTTTAGACTTGACTAATCCAATAAAAGAAGGAGACATCTATAGTATTTCAGCATATACAGCTTCGTGGAGTGATGCTTCTGACTATGTATTTTTAATCAGATGTATTGAGTTCCTTGACGCAGACGGAAATGTTATCAAAACTATTGATAAGTCAAATAAGCCGGAAGAACCTGTTACACAACCAACATCAAATGATCAAAAAACTGATCCGACATCAGGAAACCAAAAAACAGATCCGTCAAAAGATTCATCAACGATCCCGACTGCAAAGGCACCTACAACAGCAGCACCAAATCTAAAAACTGCTCCAAAAGAAACAAGCAAGTCTCAGGCTGAAAAGGTTATGAAACAGGCTAAAATCAAAAAGATTACTCTTAAGAGTAAGGGCAAGAAGATCACAGTTAAGTGGAAGAAGGTCAGCAAGGCTAACGGTTACCAGGTACAGGTATCTGCTAACAAGAAGTTTAAGAAAGTAATTGTAAACAAGAAGTCAGTTAAGAAGACTAATGTTACAATTAAGAGCAAGAAGCTCAAGAAGGGCAAGACCTACTATGTAAGAGTAAGAGCATTTGCTATTTACGGAAAATCAGGCAAGGCAAACAGTGCTTGGAAAAAGCTTGGTAAGGTTAAATTTAAATAAGCAACGGTGAATAGTATATAACTAAATAATAAGGAGTATTTTGATGAAAACTAAGAAAATTATTGCTTGTATATTGGCGTCTTGTACAATGCTTGGCTCTTTGTCAATGCAGGGAGTTATGACTGGTACTGCAGATGGCGCTGATGACGGTGCTATGCGTGACAGTATGACCGCACAGCAGTATGCTGATGATATGGGATTGGGTATCAATCTCGGTAATACTATGGAGGGCTACTGGCTTGATCTTAATAGGACCACCTCAGGTGCGTCAACAGCACCTGGAAAAACGCCACAGAATTTTGAAACCTGTTGGGGTGCTGTTGTTACCACTCAGGAAATTATTAACGGAATGAGAGATGCAGGCTTTAAGACTGTTAGAATCCCTGTATATTGGGGTAACATGATGACTGAGGACGGAACCTATACCATAAACTCTGAGTATATAGGCAGAGTTAAGGAAATAGTTGATTATTGTCGTAATGCAGGTTTGTATGCTGTTATAAATATGCACCACTATGATGAGTTTGTAATAAGGCACTACATAACATTCGGTACTCTTGAGGGATGTGCTGAAACAATTAAGCATCTCTGGACACAGATTGCAAATTACTTTAAGGATTATTCAGACTATCTTATGTTTGAAGGATTTAATGAATATTTAGGAGGAGCACCTTATAAACTTGACAGCAACGGAAACATTCTTAAAGACGCTGATGGTAATGCACAGATTGCCGATGCTATTCCGGCTGAAAAGGCATATGAGTGGACTAACACACTAAATCAGGCTTTTGTAGACGCAGTAAGAGCAACGGGCGGAAACAACGCAGAGAGAATGTTGATTGCATCAGGATATTTTACGAATATTGACAATACGACAAGTGACAAATTCATTATGCCAACAGATTCAGTTAAGGATAGGTTAATGGTATCTGTACACTATGTGGATAACAGTATATACTGGCAGAATACAATAGGTAATGATAACTGGAGGAAGTACAGTATTATTCAGTTGGAGCGGCTTAAGAGTGCATTTACGGCAAAGGGAATACCTGTATTTATCGGTGAGACAACAGCAAGCTATGACGGTCATTTTGCCAGTGATGCAGATGTTACCGATTCATCAGAAGCACTGGATTATATGCTTAGATTAATTAAAAGTTATAATTTTGTTCCTGTTATATGGGACGTTCGAAATATTGACCCAAAAACACAACAAGATATAAGTTTTTATTCAAGAACTACCTATAAAGTACAAATAGAATCTAACGCAAAGGTTATATATCAGTTATCTAAAGAACTTGCAGACGGTACATTTGTTCCTTTGAAAACAGAGGATTTTTATGTTCCGCCAATGTCTAAGGAAGACGCTCTTGGATTAATTTACAGCGGCAAAGGTCCGGTTGTTTTGGCAAGCGGAACAGCAGACGCTGCTATGGCAGGAGCAACTTCAATCAGATATATATTCGACAGTGCGCCTGATACATCTCTTAATCCATGGGCAACTATTAATTTGTCAGCTACAGTCGGCGAACAGACGTCGACAGGTTATAAGGTCGGCGAAGATCAAATGTTGGGACAAACTGAATTAAAGGCGGTATTAGAGCTTACCGCCCCGATAAAAGAGGGCGACAGCTACAGTGTTTCTGCTTCGACAGAGGCATGGGGCGATGCTTCAGATTATGTATTCCTAATCAGATGCATTGAGTTCCTTGACGCAGACGGAAATGTTATCAAAACTATTGATAAATCAAATAAGCCGGAAGAACCTGTTACACAACCAACATCAAATGATCAAAAAACAGATCCGACATCAGGAGATCAAAAAACAGATCCGACATCAGGAGATCAAAAAATAGATCCGTCAAAAGATTCATCAACGATCCCGACTGTGAAGGCACCTACAACAGCAGCACCAAATCTAACAACTGCTCCAAAGACAACAAGTAAGGCTCAGGCTAAAAAGGCTATGAAGCAGGCTAAAATTAAGAAGCTGACTGTTAAGAGCAAGGGCAAGAAGATCACAGTTAAGTGGAAGAAGGTTAGCAAGGCTAACGGTTATCAGGTACAAGTATCTGCTAATAAAAAATTCAAGAAGATAATTGTAAACAAGAAATCAGTTAAGAAGACTAATATTACAATTAAGAGCAAAAAGCTCAAAAAAGGAAAGACTTACTATATAAGAGTAAGAGCATTTGCTAATTACGGCAAATCAGGTAAGGCAAACAGTGATTGGAAGAAACTTGGTAAAGTAAAATTTAAATAAGCAACGGTGACGTTGCATCCAATCCGCCTCTGGCAAGTTTGTCAGGGGTGGATTTTTTTGTGCAACGGCGGGTCAAACTTTGATAAAACTTAAAATGCGAGACACTGGATAAACCTATTTAGCAAAAGAAAAACGCAAGGAGCCTGCGGCGGTTCGCCGCCCGCCTTTGGCAAGTTTGTTAGGGGCGGTTTTTTTATGCAACGGCGGTTCGAACTTATTTTGTTAAACAAAAAAGGCGCCAATTAAATTGACACCTAAGTATGTTAATTATATTATATTTATTTCTTTAACAGAACAAGAGCAGATATAGCGTCAAGCTGGGCTTGACCTGATATGGTTCTGCTTGATTTTGACTCGTCTCCACCATCGGAATTCAGTATAACGGCATATTCCCCTTCGGGAAGAGCAGCGGTTCTGACATTAGTATACGGATTAAGCAATACTGCAATAACAGATTTGTTTTTACTACTGCTTTTAAGAGTGTAGCCGATAATATTATTATCACCTGTTTCAAAGAATCTCATCTGCGATTCAACTTGTTCTCTTTTGCATAGCCTCAACTGAGGATACTTTTTTCTTAAAGCTATAAGCGCCTTGTAATATTTGAATACGCTTATGTTTTCCGTTTTCTGATTCCATTTAATTGAGTTAGTTTCATCAGGAGCATTATAGCTGTTTCCGTTAAAGGGGGCATATTTGTTTTCGAGTGTTTCTCTGCCGTTTGTGATTTTCGGCTTGGAACGCAGAAAATCCTGTCCAAGCTCCAGAAACGGAATTCCTTGTGAGAGCAAGATAATTGCCGCTGAAAGCTTATCCATTTTTATTCGCTCATCAGCGGTGAATTGTTCTGCGCTTATTGCAAGCTTGTCCCAAAGAGTATGGTTGTCATGTGCCTCGCAGTAATTTATTGTTTGAGTGGGATTATATGCAAAGCAAGCCTCATCGCTGCCGTTTATCTGACTGTGAGGAACGCTTCCCGCAAGACCTCGTTTTACTACATTATAAGTGTGGAGATTTCCGCTTACATATCCTTTATCAAAAATGTTAAATACAGCACCCTTCACAGCGTCACGCAGATTATCATTGAACAGACCTACTCTTGCGAATTGATAAGAGTTCCACTTGTAAGCAAGCTTTGCGGAAGATAACGGAGATTCTCCGCCAGTCCAACCCTCTCCGTACATAAGTATCTGAGGATTTACTTCGTTCAGCTTATCTCTAATCAAATTTACTGTCTCTATATCGATAAGTCCCATAAGGTCGAATCTGAAGCCGTCTATTTTATACTCTCTCGCCCAGAATTCAACCGAATCGAGAATATATTTTCTTACCATTGCACGCTCGGTGGCAAGCTCGTTTCCGCAGCCTGAACCGTTTGAAAACCAGTTATTTGCGGTTCGGTGATAATAAAACGGAAAGGTTTTATGAAAGGAGGATTTTTCACTTTCATATGTATGGTTATAAACCACGTCAATTATCACTCCGATATTATTCTCGTGAAGCGATTTTACCATTTCCTTAAACTCTCTTATCCGAACCTTAGGATCATGCGGGTTTGTCGAGTATGAACCCTCTAAGCAGTTGTAGTTTTTAGGGTCATACCCCCAGTTGTAGTTTTCGTTCTCAGTTATGGGAATTTTTTCGTCGATAGTTGCAAAATCAAATACCGGAAGCAGATGAACGTGAGTAATGCCCAGAGATTTTAAATGGTCAAGACAGGTTTCTGTACCATTATAAGATGTTCCGCTTTCGGTGAAGGCTAAAAATCTGCCTCGCTTATTTTCGCTTACTCCGCTTGTAGTATCAATTGAAAAATCCCTTACATTCGTTTCATAAATAACGGCGTCGCATGGGCTTATACAATCAGGATTTTTGACTTTATCCCAGTCTTCGGGGTTTGTTGTTTTAAAGTCAACAACTGCACCCCTGTCCCCGTTGATACCGCAAGCCTTTGCATATATGTCAATAGTTTCCTGACGCTGACCGTGATATTCAAATGTATAGGTATAGAAAACCCCGTCTAAGTTTTTCGGAACAGTTACCGACCAAATACCTTTTTCACTCTTTTGCATAGGGATACTTTCTATGAGATTATCCCCCTCACCCTCATTGTATAGATTTAAAAAAACGACAGCCGATTCAGGAGCCCAAACCTTGAACTGGGTTTTATCATCAATAATCAAAGCTCCTAAATCACTGCCAAAATAAGCATTTTCTCTGTCAAACTTTTCATAATCCTGAATGTTCATTTAATTGATCCGTTCCTTATAAATTTCTTATTAATTAATCTAAACTGTTTGCAGTAAAATATACTGTTTTTTGAATTAACATATAGCTATATTTTAAGCGCAAATGAAATTACAACCAACGAAATAATAATCTGCATAATACTGAATCTGAATACAACCTGTGTATCACTCCAGTCCTTAATTTTTCTCATATGGTCATGAATAGGAGTTCTAATATTTTTCATAAAACCATTAACTTTTAAAAATCTGAGAACACTTACCTTTATTAAGCCCAGACCTCCGTCAATTATCAAAATAAATGCCGCAAATATAAACGTAAATGGCGAGCCTGTCTGTAAAAATGCGATTGCCAGAATCACACCCAATGCTCTTGAGCCTGCATCTCCCATAAGAAGCTTGCTCGGGGACGCATTATACCAAAGATATGCTAAAACTGTAATTATAATTATTAAAAGCATTGGTCTGAAGCTTTGTCCTCTGCCTAAGAAGAAAAGCATTACATATGCCGTCATAAGCGAAATCGTTGTAAGACTTCCACAAAGTCCGTCAACACCGTCAGAGCAGTTTGTAACATTGATTGCCGCCCAGACCAGTATTACGCCGAGAATTATAAATATTACCGCAGGTATCTTTACATTTCTGATACCGAGTAAAGCGAAGTTTATTACGCTTCCGTTAAATGAGTAATATGTAACAGAAACTCCAACAGCAACTATAAGGTCAATGAGTCCTTTTTTATACTCACCCCACGGGACCTTTGAACCGTCGTCAAGATAACCGCTAATCATTTCTATGAAAATTAAAGCAAGATATATAATCAGTTCAGAATTAAGCGGAACAAACAACACAGATGACAGTATAAATGTGATTATCAGAATGATACCCGCACCACGAGGTTTTCCCTCTGAAAGCTTACCGTTTACAGCAAATTCTCTTCCCTGATCTTTTGGAAGCGATCCTCTGAACAGCATAATTCCGAAGAATGTTATAAAAAAGCTGGCAAGCACCAAAGATACGTAATAAATATTTACAAATTGCGTGGGTATTAAGTTGCTGATCACATTCCATCATCCTTTTTCACATATTTCAATTCATTATACTACCTTTGGCATAAAAATGCAAGATGAAAACACCTAATGGCTTTTACTTTAAATGAAATATTTTTATCGAAAATAAGGTTGATACGTCGAAATAAATATGATATACTTATTTGTATTAATAATGTGTATTTTAATTTGAATTTAATAGTTTCGGAGGTATAATAATGGAGAAGAAAAAAGGTTTTGTTTCTGAATTTAAAGAGTTTATTTCAAGAGGAAATGTTCTCGATTTAGCAGTAGGACTTATTATTGGTTCTGCTTTTACTGCGATCGTTACCTCGTTGGTTGAGGATCTTTTGACGCCGATTATTGGGATCGTACTCAAAAAAGCAGGTATAGAAAAATTTGCAGACTGGGCTCCGGGAGGTTTTGGTATAGGGAGCTTTATAAATGCAATTGTGAGCTTTTTATTAATATCGTTTACAATATTTTTGCTTGTCAAGGCAGTAAATAAGGCTCAGGAATTAGGCAGAAAAAAAGTAGAAGAGCCGGAAGAAGAAAAAGCTCCTCCTGTTACTGATATATCGCTTTTAACAGAAATAAGGGATCTGATGTTAGAGGCAAGGATTCAGGAAAAAGAAGAAAGAGGTCAGAGGCAAGAAGCAGGAGAACAGGAAGCAGAAGAAGTAAAAATCCAATAATATATAAGGTATTATTCCGGACTTTAATGTCCGGAATTTTTTATATAAGATAAATAAAGAAATTAAATTTGACAATATATAACAATTTTTCTATGTTTAAAATTATCGTATAAAATTTAGTTTTGTGTAAACAATATTACTACCTTGACTTTTTAAAACAATTGGAGGAAATAAAAATGAAAGCTACCGGAATAGTAAGAAGAATTGATGATCTCGGAAGAGTTGTTATTCCAAAGGAAATAAGAAGAACATTAAGGATAAGAGAAGGAAGTCCGCTCGAAATTTATACAGACAATGACGGAAATGTGATTTTCAGAAAATACTCGCCTGTTCACGAGCTGAGCGAAACGGCAACTCAGGCTGCTGATGTTATTCACAAGCTTGACGGAGGTACGGTCGTTGTCTTTGACCGCGACCATGTTGTTGCGGTTTCAGGACAGGGTAAAAAGGAGTACTCCGAGCGAAGAGTTTCTCAGGCTCTTGAGGACTTTTTCCAAAGTGGAAAGTCGTTCACCTATGAGGACGGGGAAAATCCTGTTATGCCGATAGAGGGAGTGTCTAAAAAAGCACTTGCTATATCTCCCATTATTTCAGAAGGTACTGTTACAGGCGCTGTTGCTCTGCTTGCAGGTGACGACAATGCTAAGGGAGACCAAAATAAGCTCATTTTAACAAAAGCAGCAGCAATGTTCTTGGGAAAACAAATGGAAGAATAACATAAAAAGTAAAACATCATCAATTCTATACGTATTCAAATCATTTTATATTAATTATCCATCTGAGCCCTATGCCATATTGTGGGATAGGGCTTTTTTGGAAAAAATAATAATAATATTTGTTTCCATGTATGTGTTAAAATGATATGACCCAATAAAAAAGAGAAGTAACTTCAAAATATGGTATAATGAAGATGACAAAAA
>CANPWR010000035.1 GCA_947584825.1 uncultured Clostridia bacterium
TGTCGATGAGATGCAATCTTAGCTTAAGGGGGACAGTTTAGTGATTAACGGTAAAACACTTCGGGACGCTTTTATCAGCGGAGCAAACAGTATTGCAAATCAAAAAACATCAGTTGATGAGCTCAATGTATTTCCGGTTCCTGACGGAGATACGGGAACGAATATGTCTATGACAATGGGTAATGCTCTTATTGCTTTGGAACGAATGCGTGATGACGTTACAGTAAGCGAGGTCGCAGAGCAGACTGCGTCTGCATTGCTAAGAGGCGCAAGGGGAAATTCCGGAGTAATTCTTTCTTTGATTTTCAGGGGTTTCTCAAAGGGTTTCAGCGGTAAAAAGGAAGCCTCAGTAAGCGATTTTGTTTCAGCTCTTGACCAAGGTGTTTCGGGAGCGTATAAGTCTATTATGAAGCCTACTGAGGGAACAATTTTAACGGTTATCAGGCTTGCTAGTGAAAGAGCGGCGGCTGTGTCAGTTTCTATAAAAGACGAGGTATCTCTTTGGGAGGAGGTGTGTGCATCTGCGAGCGAAGCGCTTGAGGATACACCGAATTTACTTCCCGCACTAAAAAAAGCAGGTGTTGTCGACGCCGGCGGTAAAGGTCTTTTGATTATATTTGAGGCTATGCTGGACGTCTTCAAGGGCGGCGAGGCTGTAAAACCTGATGTGCCGAGTGAAAAGAAAGCGGTTACGATCGACACATTTTCGTCAACGGTCGGAGATTTTGACGAGGAGATAAACTTTACCTATTGTACGGAAATGCTTATTACCAAAGCAAGCGGCAGTGATGACTGCTCAAAGCTGAGAGCTTATCTGGAAACCATAGGCGACTGTGTTGTGGTTGTTGACGACGATGATATTATAAAGGTTCACGTTCACACAAATCACCCCGGAAAGGTTATTGAAAGAGCCCTTAAATTCGGCACTATAAACCTGCCTAAGATCGAAAATATGAAAATGCAGCACGAACAGCGCATAATTGACGCAAAGGTTCCCGAGATCAAGCCTGTCAAGCCTGAAAAGGAATTCGGATTTGTTGCTGTTGCATCAGGTCACGGAGTTGAAGCTCTGTTTGAAGACGTAGGCGTTGACTGCATCGTAAGGGGCGGACAGACTATGAACCCGTCGACTGAGGATATTTTAGCAGCTATTAACAAATGTCCGGCAGAGACAGTTTTTGTTCTTCCTAACAATAAGAACATAATCATGTCGGCTGAGCAGGCGGGAAGACTGGCGGACAGAAAGGTCTGCGTTCTGCAGACAAGGACAATACCGCAGGGTATGAGCGCTATGCTTGCTTTTGATGACGTTTCTGACTTTGAAACAAACAGACTCGAAATGACTCATGCCCTTGAGCGTGTATCTACGGGTCAGATAACATTTGCGGCTCGTGACAGTGATTATGAGGGTCATAAAATCAAGAAAAACGAGATTCTGGCTTTGGAGAACGGTAAGCTCTCATTTGTGGACAAGGACGTTTCAAAAGCGGCGTTCAAGCTCGTTAAAAAAATAGTTAAGGGAGATACTTCTTACATTACTATTATTCAAGGAAGCGACGTTTCAGATAATGACGCTGAAACTCTGAAAGAACAGGTTCAAAGCAAGTATCAAAACGCAGAGGTTTTGCTGATAAACGGCGGACAGCCTGTTTACTATTACATTTTGTCTGCTGAATAAAGAAGTAATAAAAAGTGAGGTTTAATAATATGACAAATAGTTATGAAAGTCCGTTTTGTACAAGATATGCAAGCAAGGAAATGCAGTATATTTTTTCTGCTGATAATAAATTCACAACATGGAGAAAGCTTTGGGTCGCTCTTGCAAGAGCAGAGATGAAGCTGGGACTTCCCGTTACACAGGAGCAGGTAGATGAGCTTGAGGCTAACATCGACAATATAGATTATGAGTGTGCGGCGGAACGTGAAAAGCTGGTTCGACACGACGTTATGGCACACGTTTATACATACGGTCAGGCTTGTCCGAACGCAAAGGGAATAATACACCTCGGAGCAACATCTTGCTATGTGGGCGACAACACAGATGTTATTGTTATGCGTGACGCTCTCAATGTTGTTAAAAGAAAGCTGGTAGGTGTTATCGGTCAGCTTTCTGAGTTTGCTGAAAAGTACAAAGGACTGCCCTGCCTTGCTTATACTCATCTTCAGCCTGCGCAGCTTACAACAGTAGGAAAAAGAGCAACTCTTTGGTGCAATGAGCTTTTGATGGATTTACAGGAAATTGATTTTAGACTGCAAAACCTGAAGCTTTTAGGCTCAAAGGGAACGACAGGCACACAGGCGTCGTTTATGGAGCTTTTCGAGGGCGATACGGAAAAGGTAAAGAAGCTTGAACAGATGATTGCAGACGAGATGGGATTTTACGGCGTTGTACCTGTTTCGGGGCAGACTTATTCGAGAAAGGTCGATTCTGCTATTGTATCAACGCTTTCGGGAATTGCCCAGAGTTGTATGAAGTTTTCAAACGACATAAGAATACTCCAGAGCTTTAAAGAGATCGAGGAGCCTTTTGAAAAGAACCAGATAGGCTCGTCGGCAATGGCTTATAAGAGAAATCCTATGAGATGCGAGAGAATAACATCTCTTTCGAGATATATAATTTCAGATATGCTAAATCCTGCATTTACGGCGGGAACACAGTGGTTTGAAAGAACCCTTGACGATTCGGCTAACAAGAGAATTTCTGTTGCTGAGGCGTTCTTGGGCGTTGACGCAGTGCTTAACATTATGCTAAATGTAACAGACGGGCTTGTAGTGCATGAGAAAATCATTGAGAAGAGAGTTATGGCAGAGCTTCCGTTTATGGCTACAGAAAACATTATGATGGATGCTGTTAAAAAGGGAGGAGACCGTCAGGAACTCCATGAGAGAATTAGAGAATATTCAATGAAAGCTGGCTCAAGAGTAAAAGACGAGGGGCTTGACAATAATTTGTGCGAACTTATTTTAAATGATCCGATGTTTATGATTTCCAAAGAGGAAATGGACAAAATTTTAAAGCCTGAGAATTTTATCGGAAGAAGTGTTTCTCAGGTTGAGGAATTTATCGAAGGCTGTGTTAAGCCTGTTTTAGATGAGAATAATTTTAAGCATGAAAGCGTTGAAATAAACGTTTAATATAAGCAAGAGACAAGAAACAAGATGCAAGAAAGAGGCTGAGAGAATATGCCTAAGCAAAAAATAATTTATTTAATTGCCGGAGCAGCCTGCTCGGCATTGACTATTCTTATGATAGTGCTTGTTGCAACAGGCTGGGGAAGCGTTGCGCTTGTTATCGGACCGTTTGCTTTTGCGGTTGCATTTTTTGCAAGTGCTTTTTCAATAAAAACTCCTGAACAGAAAAGAAAAATTGAGGAGAAAAACAAAGAAAAGAAAAGGCTTGCAAAGAAAAAGCAGGCGGAGGAAGAGTATGTTTCTCCATTTTTCAGAGATTAAAGATAATCAATCAAGAAAGGAAAAGAAATAATATGAAAATTGAAACACAATGTCTGCATGAGGGTTATACGCCAAAAAACGGAGAGCCGAGAGTCGTACCGATAGTGCAAAGCACTACATATGTATACGATTCGACAAAAGCTGTAGGTGACGTGTTTGACGATCCTACGCTCAGTCTAATATATTCTAGATTTGAAAACCCTACCACAGACGCGGTTGAAAAGAAAATTGCTGCACTTGAAGGCGGAGTTGCTGCAATGTGTACGTCTAGCGGTCAGGCAGCGTCGCTTATTTCCATTTTAAATCTATGCTCGGCAGGAGACAGCTTTATTGCAGCCTCAACAATTTACGGAGGAACAATAAACCTTTTTGCTGTTACTCTGAAAAAGCTTGGTATAGAGTGCATTTTTGTAAGTCCGGATGCATCGGACAACGAGCTTCGCAAGGCATTTAAGTCTAATACAAAGTGTGTGTTTGGAGAAACTATTGCCAATCCTGCGCTTACTGTTCTAGACATTGAAAGATTTGCAAAAATCGCTCATGAAAAGGGCGTTCCGCTGATCGTGGACAACACCTTCGCAACACCTGTCTTGTGCCGTCCTATAGAGTGGGGAGCAGATATTGTTATTCATTCGACAAGTAAGTATATGGACGGTCATGCAGTTCAGGTTGGAGGGGTCATTGTTGACAGCGGTAAGTTTGATTTCACAAACGGAAACTTCCCTGATTTCACTGAGCCTGACGAAAGCTATCACGGAGTTGTTTATACAAGGGATTATGCTTTTGCACCCTTTATTGTAAAAGCCAGAATGCAGCTTATGAGAGACTTCGGCTGTTATCCTGCGGCTAATTCGTCTTTTCTTTTGAATCTCGGACTTGAAACCTTAGCGGTGAGAATGAAGCAGTACTGCGAAAATGCTTTAAAGATTGCCAAGTTCTTTAAGGAACAGGATAAGATTGAAGAAGTAATTTACCCGTCATTAGAGGGCGACAAGTATTATGAGCTTGCTAAAAAGTATGTTCCAATGGGTTCAAGCGGAGTTATTTCAATCGTTGTAAAGGGCGGAAGAGACAACGCTATCAAGTTTATGGATGCACTTGAGCTTGCGTCTAACGAGGTTCACGTTGCTGATATTAGGACCTGTGTTCTTCACCCTGCCTCTGCTACCCACAGGCAGTTGACAGACGAGCAGCTTGTTGCGGCAGGAATTAACGGAGGAATGATAAGATTCTCGTGCGGTCTTGAAAATGTTGATGACATTATCGCTGACATTCAAAAGGGCTTGGACGCTATCGATTAATATAAGATTAATATAAAGGCTCAGGGTTTCCTGAGCCTTTTATCTTGCCTCTTTTCTATGACCTCTTTCTTCTAGGTCATTTTTTCACGCATAGACAAGAGCAGCTTTTTCTCTCGCCTTGACACCTGAACCTGCGTCATATCAAGAATTTTTGCTGTTTCGGTCTGGGTTTTATTTTGAAAATATCTGAGATATAAAAGCTTTGCGTCCTTTCTGTCAAGAGAGGATATTATTTGTTTTAGTGTCAAGCTGTTTGTGATTTCCTCATCGGGCGCTGATACAGGAATATCTATCTCACAGGAAGAATCGTCATCATATCCCCCTGATGCAAGACTTAGCGGCGGCAGAGAAACATTAAGTGCTTCTACAACATCTTCTTCGGGAATATCTGCGAGTTCTGCGAGCTCCTCAATTGTAGGTTCTCTGCCCTTTGTACGGATAAATCGCTCTCTGATTTGAGTTATTTTGAGGGATAATTCTTTTAGTCCCCTAGACACCTTTATGGTCCCGCCGTCTCGGAAAAGTCTCTTTATCTCTCCTAGGATCACAGGAACAGCATAGGTTGAAAATTTTACTCCTCTTGTATCGTCAAAGCCTTTAGCCGCTTTCAAAAGACCTATACAGCCTGCGCCGTAAAGGTCGTCGTAATCTATACCCCTTGAACGAAATTTGTTCGCACATAGATGAACAAGACCTAAATTATCCTCTATAAACTTTTTGTTTTTTTCAAGTCCAATCATCTTTAAATCCGTTCCTGAATAATTTTTATGTATGCTTTGATAATTTATTTATCTAGCTTAGTCCTTAGTTTTTTAGTCATAATTACAGATGTTCCTTTTCCCTCTTTGCTAAGCACTCTTAGCTTGTCCATAAAGCTTTCCATAACCGCAAATCCAAGACCTGCACGCTCCTCCTCGGGAGAGGTTGTAAAAAGAGGCTCCATTGCTTTTTTTATGTCGGGAATGCCGCAGCCGTGATCCTTTATTTTTATGTAAATCACATTGTCCTCATATATTCTGGCGATAAGTTCTATCTTTCCGATTTCTTTTTTATAAGCATGGACTATACAGTTTGTCACCGCTTCTGAAACCGCAGTCTTTATATCTGAAATTTCATCGACCTGCGGATCAAGCTGAGATGCAAAGCCTGATACCGCAAGACGTGAAAACCTTTCATTTTCCGAAAGGCTGGGAAAGCTCAGCTTTATTTCATTAAGAATTTTTTTCTTCGGCATTTCCGTCAACCTCCTCTGATGTTTTTTGATTACTTTTGTCATCGTCATTTTTGTGAACATCTATATCTGCCTGTGTATGAATTGACGGCTTATCAGAATTTTCAGCGGACTCCTTTGCCTTTTGCATTTGAGAAAGCGGAACGTCAATACTCACTATTTTCGCAAGCTTGTTTATACCTGCAACAAGCATTACCTTTTTTATCAGCGGCGGAGGATTTTGTATAAATACCTTTCCGCCCCTTTCACTCTGCAGTTTGTATCTACCCATAACAAGACCTATACCTGAGCTGTCCATAAAATCTACTTTTGAGAAGTCGAGATACAGATCGGTCGGGTTAAGCTTCTGAAGATTTATGTCAATTTCTTTTCTTATTTCTTTTGCACTGTGGTGGTCTATCTCTCCGCTTATAAAAGCTGTGAGCTTTGACTTTTCTTCAACTTCATCATATATTTTAAGTCCCAAGGTTGTTTCATCTTCCTTTCTATTTATTTGTTATAAAGCCTGTCCGAATTACGTTCTGATAAAATAATAACAGCCTTTGACTAAAAAATATGTCAAAAGCTGTTTTTAAAATTTTATATTTAAAACTAAAAATCCCTCGCTATATACGAGGGATTTTAGTCTGTCGAAAAAGATTTTGTGTAATCAACTAAAAGTTTTCGGTCAAGCCTTTTTCAAAAGGCTTGCGGGTCAAGGGCAGAGCCCTGTCGCTGACCGCAGTCAGCGAAATGCTTTACGGAGTGCGCTCCGCACAGGGTGAATTAAAAAATAGTCCAGTGTACTGTTTTTAAATGGGCAAATAGACGTTAGTCTATTTTTAGCTGAAAATGCTATGCATTTTCAGGTTAAGCCCATGCAAGAGAGGGCTGCCCCTAAAGAATACTTTATCTACATCCAGAAATCCCTCGCTATATACGAGTGATTTAGCTTTAGTGCTTTACAGTTTTTTTCGTTGAATAAAATCCGTAGTATTTTTTGCCCTTTATATATTTGTATGCACGGACTTTTATTTTGACCGAGTTATTTTTGGCAAGCGTAAATTTGTATTTAATGCTGTTTTGTCCTTTTTTCTTTTTAACAGTAGTCCATTTTTTAGTTGCACTGTTATACTTCTGCACCTCATATCCGCCGGCACCTTCACACGCTTTCCATTTCAAGGTGCACTTATTTCCGCTGAATGAATATTTCAGCGATGTAACCTTAGCAGGAACAGTGGATATACTGTATGCCTTGCTTCTTTCTCCTGCCCATTTTATTTCTCCAGCCAACTTGTATGCCTGTACTTTGAACTTGTTTTTAGTTCCTTGCTTAAGCTTATTAACGGTTGCACTGTTGTGATTTTTTCCTGAGATAGTTTTGCAAACTACATATTGCTCATTGTTTTCGTCATAGCGTAGTATCTGGTAACCGGAAACCCTGTCGAGTATCTTCCATTTCAGCGTAACGGTTTTAGGAGTTGTTTTTGTGTATTTAAGTCCGCCGGCTTTTTTAGGTGATGTAGCGGCTTTAAGAGTACTTGAATTTGTAAGAGGTACAATAGTTCCATTTTCATCAGTAGTGTAACCCTGAACTCTGAATTTATAAACTGTAGAATAGTCAAGACCTGTTATCTTCACGCTTGCATTTCCGTTGCCGGAAATTGCCTTAACCTGTGACCACTCCTGTTTGTTCTCATTATACATATTTACATAATAACCAGTTGCAGTAGAGAGTATATTCCACTTCAGCGAAACTGATTTGGTGGCCGCAGCAGTTTGAGTGAGTCCTGTTACCTTTTTCAGATTAACCCCAAAGGTAACAACCGATGAATAAGCGCCGTATATTTTTTCAGTACCTATGAGTTTGAATGCTCTTACCTTATATTGACGTTCAGCTGTTGAATAAGGCTCAGTGACGGTAAATTTATTAGACTTGGTAGTTCCCAGCGATATCCAGGTACCTGTGCCCTCGTCATATGTTTTTATCTGATATTTGTAAGCTCCAGCCGCACGGGTCCAGGAAAGAGTAAATTCAGAAGGAGTTGTTGTGCTTTCAGCGGCTGTAAGGTTTGTAACCTGATGCGGTTTCGTAAGATAATTTTTATTTACGTCAACGCTTCCTTTTATTCCGTTGATAGTTGCCCTTGAGGAATACTGCCACATACTGAACTCGCCGGCATAATCTGTGCTGGTATTGTAGTGGGCAAGCCATATTGCGAATTTTTTAGCAAGAGCAACTCCGTCAATATAGTTTTCGAGCCATGTTTTATTTGCGTAAACACCACCTGTATAATTTGCACTTTGAACTCTGTTTGCAAACGCTTTGCATATATTTGTTTTCTCTGCTTTTGAAAGACCGCTCGAATCAAGTCTGCCCTTTGGATCAGCAGATTCAATATCTATGTAAATAGGGAGTGTAATGTCATATCCTTTTACGGCATTTTTACAGAAGTCCGCTTCTTCTTTTGCTTCGGTAGTTGTTATTGCCTGCGTGTAGAAGTAAACACCAACTTGCAGTCCGGCAGCCAAAGCGCCTTCTATATTTTGCTTGAAGTAAGAGTCCGCAACGATCTCTCCCGTTCCCCAGCCTCGGTATCCGCATCTGATAATTGTATAGGATATTCCCGCAGCTTTGACCTTGTTCCAGTCGATTGGCGTTGAATAAGCTTGATACATTGAAACATCAATACCGTCTATAGAATTAACACCGACTAAAGCAGGAGGTGTTGTTGGTTCAGTAACACCATATTTCTTTGCTCTTGTATTGGCGGAAATCACTGATGCGCCCATATACTTATTGTATAATGGGTCATTTTCTCTTGCGTAATCTTCAGAGACTTCGTCGCTTTGCAGAATTTTCAGTCCTTCAGTGTAGTCTTTTGTATCGTCGTTTATGTAATCTTCAGTATTTTCATTTGTTGTAATATCATTATTATCTGAATTGTATGATGAGATTATGTCATTCGGAGTGTTTGAGATTTCTCTTTTATCAAGCGAATAGCCGATAACAGCCGACTGAACTAAAATGGTACTCGCCAAGAAACCCAATAGTCCGGTTCTAAATATTTTGTTCATTTTGTTTTCCTCCTATATTATTCTATGGTACAACCTTAACACAAAGTATACTATTTTGTCAAATGATAAGGTACATACTTTTTCTCTTTTCTTTTATACTTAAAGGGTTATTGACTGCACTAATAAAACAAAGACTAAACCGTTGATTTATAAGAAATTTGTTTTACATTTTTGCATTGGCAAGCATAAGTTTAATTCTGTTTTCTTGATTTACTTTTGTTGCACCCGGATCGTAGTCTATAGCAACGATGTTAGCATCGGGATAAGCGTTCTTTATAACTCTTGACATTCCCTTTGCCACAATGTGATTTGGAAGGCATCCGAACGGCTGAGTACAGATTATATTTTTTGTTCCCGACTCTGCCAAAGCCGCCATTTCGGCAGTTATAAGCCATCCCTCTCCCATTTTTACGCCCTGATTTATGTATTCGTCTGCGTAGTGTCTAAGGTGTTCAAAATCGTGGGGAGGCTCAAACTCTCCGTACTCTTTCATCACCTTTATCTGCTGTCTCTGGAACTTATATAAAACGTCGTATCCTATTTTGAAAAGCGCAGTGGTTTTTGTTTTGGCGTCGTACAGCTTTTCGTCGGTGACAGTGTTTGAAGCGCAGTAGAGTACAAAGTCCAGAAGTCCCGGAACGTTGGGCTCACAGCCTTCCTGGATTAGAAAATCGCAGAGATGATTGTTCGCCAGAGGTGAATATTTCACATAGATTTCACCTACAATGCCTACCTTTGTCTTTTTCTTTTTGGTTCTTTTAATAGCTGAAAAATCGTCTAAGATGCTTTTGTAGATTTTCCTTGTATTAAAATACCTGTTTTTTCGTAGTAAAACAGATAGCTTTCTCTGCCAGTTGCTCAAAACTCTGTCGGTGCTTCCCTTGTGAATTTCATAAGGCTTGCACTGGTAATACAGCGACATAAGCATATCTCCGTACATTACTGCATAGACAAGCTTTAAAGCTATCACAGGCGTGATCTTAAATGCAGGATTTTTCTCAAGGCCTGAGAAATTCAAAGAAATAACAGGCACTTGAGGAAACTCCGCCGAAAGCGATTTGCGGAGCAGGTGGAGATAGTTCGACGCCCTGCAGCCTCCGCCTGTCTGTGAAATCAGAAGTGCAGTTTTGTTAACGTCGTACTTTCCGCTTTTTAAAGCGTCCATAAACTGTCCGATAACAAGCAGAGCAGGATAACAGGTGTCGTTGTGAACGTTTTTCAGTCCTTCATCTATTACAGATCTGGTAGAGGTCTCCAAAAGCTCCATATTATATCCGTACTCACGAAAGATTTCAATTATAAGCTTAAAGTGGATAGGAAGCATATCAGGTACAAGGATTGTATAATCCTTTTTCATTTCCTCTGTAAAAACAGTTTGGTTAACTCTGTTTGATGCCATTTTATTCACTGCTCCGTGGGGAGCACTCCTCCTTTTTGGAAACTATTTCTCAGAGCTTGCGTCTTTTTCCTCAAGAGAGGCTACAAGACTTCTTAATCTTATCTTTGCAGCTCCGAGATTGTTTATCTCGTCGATTTTAAGCTGAGTATAAAGCTTGCCGTTTTCTTCAAGTATAGCTCTTATTTCATCAGTTGTAATAGCGTCAATTCCGCAGCCGAACGATACAAGCTGAACAAGCTGCATATCCGGCTGTGTTGTAACATATTCAGCCGCACGGTAAAGCCTTGAGTGATAAGTCCACTGGTTTAAAACATCAAGAGGCGGAACGTCAATTAAGTTTGAAACGCTGTCCTCTGTTATAACGGCAAGTCCGAGTGACGTTATCAGCTTATGTATTCCGTGATTGATTTCCGGGTCTAAGTGGTAGGGACGTCCTGCAAGAACGATTATTTTTTGATTCTTTGAGCGTGCGTTTGCAATTATCTCTCTTGCCTTTGTTTCTATGTGCCGTCTAAAACGGACCTCTTCAGAATAAGCCTTATCCAGAACATTATAGACCATTGACCTTGTTATAGAATACTTTTTAAGCGCTCTTGAAACAGTCTTCGCTGTATGGTTCTTTTTATTGATGTCGATATACGGCGATATGAAGTTATCATCATTCAGTATAGGCATATTCGCCTTTAGAAGCTCAGGATAGTAAGCCACAACCGGACAATTATAATGGTTGTCGCTTCCTCCCTCGTCGATGTTATAGCTCATACAAGGATAGAATATAAAGTCTACGCCCTTTTCAAGAAGACTCTCAATATGCCCGTGAGCAAGCTTTGCAGGGTAGCATACTGTATCTGATGGAATAGTCTGCTGACCTTTATAGTAAGTTTCTCTTGTGGATTCTTCTGACAATACTACCTCAAAGCCGAGCGATGTAAACAGTGTATGGAAAAACGGAAGCATATCATAATAGCTGAGCGTCATAGGTATTCCGACCTTAGCTATCGGATTATCAGGTTTGATGTTTGCATACTTCCTTATAAGATTATATTTGTATTCAAACATATTCTCAGGGAGGTTTTCAGTCTTTATTCCTGCGCCCTTTTCACATCTGTTTCCCGAGATAAATCTGTGACCGTCATTGAATTTGATTATAGTCAGGTTACAGTTAGCTCCGCAGCCTCCGCACTGCGCAGAAGTGGATTTATACGAAAAGCTATCCAACTCGCTTTTTGAGATGAGTTTGGATTTTTCAAGTCCTTCTGCGTTTGATTTTTCCTTTGCATATAATGCACAGCCGAATGCACCCATTAGTCCGGCTATTGCAGGACGGGTAACGTTTCTGCCCATTTCCATTTCAAACGAGCGCAGAACTGCATCGTTTAAAAATGTTCCGCCCTGAACGACAATGTTCTTGCCCAGTTCATCGGGCGATTTTGCACGTATTACCTTATATATAGCATTTTTGATGATCGACGAAGAAAGTCCTGCCGAAATATCCTCTACGCTTGCGCCGTCCTTCTGAGCCTGCTTGACCGAGCTGTTCATAAATACGGTACATCTTGAACCCAGTTCAACGGGCGCTTTAGCAAAAAGTCCGAGATTTGCAAAGTCTGCGATCTCATAGCCCATTGCCTGAGCAAATGTCTGAATGAATGAGCCGCAGCCTGATGAGCAGGCCTCGTTGAGCATAATGCTGTCGATAGCGTTGTTTTTTATCTTAAAGCATTTGATGTCCTGACCGCCTATATCTATTATAAAATC
>CANPWR010000036.1 GCA_947584825.1 uncultured Clostridia bacterium
AAATCCTTAACTATCTTGTTATACCCAACAACCATTATAACGCTTGACGGTCCGTAAGCTATCATAGAAACTCTGTTTGAATTTCCGTCGACGTTATACAAAACACCGTCCTCAGTTATAGCGTTGCTGGAGCAAAGATATGTATCGCATAAGTATTGCTCCCCATACAGACTGCGAACTTCCTCAGGAGTCTTGCCCTTTGAGCGGTCAATAAAATTATATTTTCCGCTTGTTAAAAGGTCATTGATTCCGCACTCGCTGAGAGTTACCGAACCGCCTGTAGCAACGCTCATTCCCTCTTTCAAAAGCGACTGCACAATAGCCTTTGCCTCTTTCTTATCTTCTGCGATAAAAGCCTCCATACTGTTTTTTCTTAAATTTTCCGCTACACTTTCGAGTTTTGCTTTTAATGTTTGTTCCATAAAAATCCTCCTTCTTCTAGATGCAAGAGCGGCGAGCCGCCGCCGGCTCTATGCCTTTGGGTAATTTGATTAATTTTAAAGTTTGAGCAACGGCAGGTCGGAATAATGGACAATGGATAATGGATAATGGATAATGGACAATGGACAATGGATAATGGATAATGGACAATGGACAATGGATAATGGATAATGGATAATGGATAATGGATAATGGACAATGGACAATGGACAATGGACAATGGACAATGGACAATGGACAATTAATTATCAATTATCAATTATCAATTGTCAATTGTCAATTGTCAATTAATAAGCCCGCCGTTGTACATACTAAAACATTTATCAAGCTATCCAAAGGCGGCAGAGCCTCCGACGGCTCGTCGGTCAATTGTCAATTGTTCTGCTGAACAGCTTATCAACCAGTTCAGCCAGTCGCTTATTTTCAGGCTTTGAAAGAGTTGGGTCGTTCTTTATGATTGTCCTTGCCTCCTCCTGCGCCTGCTTTAGTATTTCAGTATCCTCCGCCATATCGGCTATTTTCAAAGCGGGAAGTCCGTGCTGACGGCTGCCGAAAAAGTCGCCCGGACCTCTAAGCTTTAAGTCCTCCTCTGAAATTTTAAAGCCGTCGGATATTTTCGACATTATTTTAAGCCTTTTAACACATTCCTCAGTGGGATTGTCGGTTATTAAAATGCAGTATGACTTCTCACTTCCCCGTCCCACACGTCCTCTGAGCTGGTGAAGCTGTGAAAGACCGAAACGCTCGGAGTTTTCTATTACCATAACAGCGGCGTTCGGAACATCCACCCCGACCTCGACGACCGTTGTGGAAACAAGAATGTCGATATTACCTTCTTTGAACTCCCTCATAATAGAGTCCTTTTGCTTGGGTTTTAGCTTGCCGTGCAAAAGACCTACGCTGTACTCTTTAAAATATGACTTTGAAATCTTATCTGCGTATTCCTTGACCGACTGAAGCTCCAAATCGTTTTCCTCTATCATAGGACAGACTATATATACTTGTCTGCCTTCCTTCAGCCTTTGAGAAACAAAGCCAAACGCCCTTTCTCTGCCCTTTCCTGTTATGGCGAAAGTCTCAATAGGCTTTCTGCCTTTCGGAAACTCATTAATAATAGATATATCCAAGTCACCGTAAATCATAAGCGCAAGCGTTCTCGGGATAGGCGTTGCCGACATGACCATACAGTGCGGATTGTTGCCCTTGTTTGATAGGTTTGCACGCTGTTCAACGCCGAACCTGTGCTGTTCATCGGTTATGACAAGACCTAGATTGTCGAACTCGGTAGATTCCTGAACAAGAGCGTGAGTGCCGACAATTACCGAAACCTCGCCCGACTTTATGCTTTCTTTTATCTCACGCTTGCTTTTAGCGGTAAGCGAACCTGTAAGCAGACATATTTTAATACCAAACGGTGCTAAAAAGTCGGAGAGTGTTTTGTAATGCTGACTTGCAAGTATCTCGGTAGGCGCCATAAGAGCCGTCTGGTAACCGTTTTTGCAGGCGAAATATGCACAAGCCGCCGCAACCGCAGTTTTTCCCGAGCCGACGTCTCCCTGAACAAGTCTGTTCATCGGAGAACCCTTTTTCATATCCGAAACACAGTCGTTTATTGCATTTATCTGTGCGTTAGTTAACTGAAAAGGCAGACCGTCATAAAACTCGTCAATTGAAATATCATTCATTTTACAGCCTGTCTTACCCCTGCTTCTGCCTCTGAGCTTAAGCATACCTAGACCAAGAGTTAGAAATTCATCAAACACAAGTCTGTTTTTCGCAATCGAAAGACTTAGATAATCTCTGGGAAAATGTATATTTTCAAGTGCAAAATTCAAAGAACAAAGTCCACGTCTTGCCGCTATCTCCTTAGGAATTGTCTCATATATCTCGCCGTCAAGATACTTAAGCGCATTCTGTACAGTCGTTCTCACAAGAGACTGGGTAAGCCCCTCAGTCAGCGGATAAACAGGCTGAATCTTATCATTAATATCAGCGTCCAAAATAATGGGAGACGAGATTTCCTTTCTGACAAGGTTGCCTGTGACCTTTCCGTAAAGCAGATACTCTCTGCCCTCGATAAGCTTGTTAAAAGCAAATTCGCTGTTGTAAATTACAATAGTAATGTCGCTCTCGTCATCGGTCATGACCGCTTTATAGATCGTCATTCCCTTGCGTATTCTGGCAGCAGCAAGCCTCTTTACTATGCGTCCCTTTATTATGTTGTTCTCATCAAGCACAGCGTCGCTGATGGAAACAGGACTTGAAAAATCCATATAGGAACGCGGGTAATGGCACAATAAGTCGGCAACAGTCGAAACACCGAGCTTTTGATAATACTCGGCTCTTTTGGGACCAACTCCCTTTAGATATTTTATATCGCTGTCAAGCTTACTTATCATTACTCTTTCTCCGTCGGGAGACTTCCTCCTCACTGTTGTCGTTTTTGGAAAAACATATATATTTTAATTCTAACACATTTTTAAGAAAAATCATAGACTTTTTTTAAAAAATATGGTATAGTTGCATTATGCACTTTCTGTGAAATGTCCAAGACATATATATTAATTTCAGGAGAACTAAAATGTCAGGTAAGCTTTATGTTGTCGGAACTCCTATCGGGAACCTTTCAGATATGACAATGAGAGCTGTTGAAACCCTTAAATCAGTAGACTTTATCTGCGCTGAGGACACAAGAGTTACAGCTAAATTATTAAATCACTTTGAAATAAAAAAATCGCTTATCAGTTATCATGAACACAATGCTTCACAAAGCGGTAAAAACATTGTCGAAAGATTGCAGTCAGGTGAAAGCTGTGCTGTTGTCACCGATGCGGGAATGCCGTGCATTTCCGATCCGGGAGAGGATCTGGTAAGACTTTGCGCTGAGAATGGAATTGAAACAGTTGTAGTACCTCTGGCATCAGCGGCAGTATCTGCACTTGCGATAAGCGGACTTTCAACCTCAAGATTTACTTTTGAGGGATTTTTATCAACAACAAAAAAACAGCGTCTTGAACATTTATCAAGTCTTGTAAACGAAACAAGGACTATGATTTTTTATGAAGCTCCGCACAAGCTTATATATACTCTAAAAGATATGCTTGAGTTCTTCGGCGACAGAAAAATCTCTCTTTGCAGGGAGCTTACAAAAATTCACGAGGAAGTTATCCGCACAACTCTATCGGGTGCGATAGAAAAATATGAAGCGGTTTCTCCAAAGGGCGAATTTGTTCTGGTTATAGAGGGAAAACCGAAAGAAAATGAAGTTCTCGACAATATTGAAGATGCTATCGCTCAGGTAAATGAGCTTATAAGCAAAGGTATTCGGGCGGCTGACGCATGCAAGCAAATTGCAAAAATCACAAGCTTTTCTAAAGGCGAACTGTATTCAGAGCTTCTCAAAAATCAACTGTAGTTATTAAAGTATTTTTATACTTTAAATTATATTATTATTATTTGAAAGGAGCAGCTCTTTTAACAAGAGCAAAAGTAAAAAAATGAGTATATCAAAATTAACCAAAAGAACCTTTTCATTAGTATCTGCGTTATCTTTAATGATAACGTCAGCGTCATTCCCTTCTGTTATGGCTGAAGGCGAAACAGTAAGCGTTATTATACCTGAGACAACCGAAGTGATCACCATTTCACCCGGTGATTCAATTCAGGAAGCTCTTAACAACGCCATTGACAATTCTGACAGTGCATACACAAAGGTGGTATTAAACAGCGGAACATATCAAATAGACTTGCCGCTTAGGGTTTATTCAAATACTATCATACAAGCCGAAGGTGCAACAATTGAAAGAACATACAACAACCCTAATGATAAAGGAACCGGTTTGATTCGTAATGTTGCAAAAGACGGTTCATTTGGTTTAGAAAGTAAGACCGGAAAGTATGATCTGACAAAAAATGTGTACATAAACGGAGGAACATGGAGCGGCGGAGATATGAGTGCGGTTGATACACCAACAAGTACAAACATTATATTCTGTCACGCAGAGAATATATATCTTTTAAACGCTGCTTTCCAAAACAACTACAACGGACATCTTGTTGAAATCAATGCAGTTAAAAACTGTCTTATTCAGAACTGTTCGTTCGACGGCTTGAAAAAATCAAACAGTAATGTATCTTATATGGCTCTGCAAATTGACATAGCCCATTCTCACAGCACGTGTAACAGAAGCGACGGCGAGCATATAGAATGTCCCACCCACGAATCTATTCCTGACGGATACTACCCTGATGATACAGCCTGCAGGGATATAAAAGTCCTTTCAAATTCATTTAATACTAAAGACACCGGCTTCGGTAACTTTGATTCTGCCTGCGGAAGCGACAAAACCTTAACAGACGGCGCAGGACCTCTCAGTAATCCGGGAGCTCCTGTTTATCACGAGAATATAGATATTTCTTATAATACAATAAATAATTGTTCTTCTGTTGCCATTGCATCAAGAGGTCATAAGAACGTAACTATAAAGGGCAATAAAATAAATAACTGCTCAGATAAAGGTATCATAATTAGAAGAAGTCTCGGCGGTACGGTTACAGATAATGTTCTCACCGATATAGGCAATATGGGCATATTGTTGTTTGAAAAAAGTACATTGCCTGCTAACAATCCAAACAGAAATATTACGCAGCTAGATTCTATCAGCAACAACACTATTACCAGAGCCGGCTATCACGGAATTGCCATTCAGGATGAGTCGTCAGTAGCTAACATAGACGGCAACACTGTTAACGACGCAAAAGGTCATGGCATTTCGGCAAGCGGAAGCTCAAAGGTAACAGCAAGCATCAGCAAAAACAATATAAATAATCCTTCGCAAAACGGCATTCAAATTTATGAAAGCACAAGCGTTAATTCAATAACCGATAACAGCATAAGCGGTGCTAAAAATAACGGAATAATTATAAACAAAAACTCGACTGTGACAGGTAAAATCTCAAATAATACTGTAAAGGATTCAACTATGTATGGTCTGCGTGTTGCTGACGGAAGTAATACAGGCTCAATAGAGAAAAACAATATTTCCGGCTCGAGTGAGGACGGTATAAATATGTGGAGTAAATCGTCTGCTGCATCTATCTCTCAGAACACAATATCAGGCTCAAAGCAGAACGGTATAGCTCTTTCAACCAACTGTAAAATTACTGGCAATATCGAAGGCAATACAGTTTCAAATTCGGGCAAAAACGGAATTTTCATCTACGGCGGTTCGTCTGCAGCGTCAGTAAAGAGCAATAAAGTCAGCAATTCAACTTCGCACGGTATTTCTGTCAGCACAAACTCCAGCGTTTCAGAAATATCAAGCAACAATATAAGCGGTTCTAAAGGCAACGGCATTTCAATCGGTACCAAATCAAAGGTCAATAAAATTTCGGGAAATACTTTCTCAAATAATACGGCTAACTGTAAAGTGTCAAAGGATTCTCAGGTTGCACAAAACGATGCGGTAAGTACTGCAAATAAACCTAAACAAAAGTCCGTAAAAACAACAAAACCAAAGGTTAAAAAGGTAAAAGCGTTTAAAGCTAAATCAAATAAGAAAAAGACTGCAACTATAACATGGAAAAAGCTCAGCAAGATCGACGGTTACTCTTTAGAATACTCTTTAAAGAAAAATTTCAAGGGTGCAAAAATAAAGAAAATAAAGAAAACCGCTAAAAAGTGTACCATTAAAAAGCTGAAATCTAAAAAGAAATATTTCTTCAGAATCAGAGCTTATAAAAAGTATACTGTAAGCGGAGCAAAAAAAGCTGCTTACGGATCTTATTCGGCAGTCAGAAAGGTTAAAATAAAATAATATAACAGGATAATTATATGCCGGTAATATATAAATTAATGAGAAAAGAGCATATAAAGGCTGTCTCGCAGATAGAAAGAGAGTGCTTTTCAAATGCGTGGAGCGAGAATGCGTTTTATGACGAGCTGGAAAATCCAATGTCGCTTACCATTGTCGCTGTATTTACATATGACGGTTCCGAAGCATTATCTAAGAGCAATACAGAAACTGTCGCAGGCTTTGTAAACACCAGAATAATAAATGACGAGGTTTACATAAATAATATTGCAGTATCAAAAGTGTTCCGTCAAATGGGAGTCGGAAAGGGTCTTATGATGTCTCTTGAGAGAGCTGCCCGTGAAAAACAAGCGTCATTCATCACTCTTGAGGTGAGAGAGTCGAATTTACCTGCTATTTCCCTCTACACTTCATTGGGTTACAATACGGTCGGTAAGCGAAAAAAATTCTACAGAGACCCCGAAGAAAACGCTGTTTTGATGACTAAAAACCTTATTTAGGAGTTTTGTGTATATGAAAATTCTAGGCATAGAAAGCTCTTGCGATGAAACGGCAGCCGCTGTTGTTGAAGACGGTAAAACCGTACTTTCAAACGTGGTCGCATCGCAAATCGACGAGCATAAGCTATACGGCGGAGTTGTTCCTGAAATAGCCTCCCGCCGCCACTGTGAAAACATTCATATAGTTGTGAAAAGCGCACTAAGCGACGCCGACTGCACAATCAACGACATAGACGCAATAGCAGTAACATATGCTCCGGGTCTGATAGGAGCTCTGCTTGTAGGCGTTTCATTTGCAAAGGGACTTGCTATGGATACGGGACTGCCGCTTGTTCCTGTTCATCATATATCGGGACACATAGCTGCCAATTACATTTCAAACCCCGAGCTAAAACCGCCTTATCTGGCTTTGGTAGTCAGCGGAGGACACAGCCATATCATAGAGGTTTTAGACTACACAAAATACCGAATTGTAGGACGTACCAGAGATGACGCCGCAGGAGAATGCTTTGACAAGGTTGCGAGAACCATTGGGTATCCTTATCCCGGCGGTAAAAGCGTAGATGAGGCTTCCCATAGAGGAGATCCTGACGCATATCAGCTTCCGCAGCCTCATGTTGCAGGAAGTGAATATGACTTTTCTTTTTCAGGATTAAAAACAGCGGTGATAAATCTTGTGCATAATGCTTCTCAAAAGGGGGAGCAATTGAACTTAGACGACCTTTGTGCATCATTTCAAAAAACCATTTCAGAAATTCTAGTTTCAAAGACAATAAAGGCGGCATCAAATTTAGGCTATAAGACCATTGCAGTCTCGGGCGGAGTTTCTGCCAATTCGGGCGTTAGACGCCTTTTGTCGAACGAGTGTGAAAAGCACGGGTTTGAATTTTTCTGTCCTGAACTTAAATACTGCGGCGACAATGGAGCTATGATAGCCAGTCAGGGATATTTCGATTTCCTGTCGGGAAAACGAGCCGACGAAAGCCTGAACGCTGTTGCTACAATGCCGATAACGGAAATTTAATTAAAATATATAAGACGCTTGACTTTTTAAGCCGAGCGTCTTTTTTCGCGCTATTTTAAGCCGATAGTTATTACATTAGTTTGCTCCATAAATATTTTACTTATTTTCTTTTCCGAAATGCTCGCTTTGGTCTTTTCCTTTACGCTTTTTAAAATCCTAAAAACAGGAGTTTTGCCGTTCTTAGATTTGAAAAGCTTTTTCTTTACAGACGAATAGGTTTTGCTGTTATTCAGCTTTATTGAAGCGTATTTATTTCCGTTCAATACAGCGTCAGTTACTGCTCTCTCCATTGCATCATAAGCCGAATCAAAATCTACGGCACAATAATTGTTGTAGACAAAATAATTGCCCTTATACGAATTAGCCTTCGGATATACATAAAACCTATTTTTTTCGCTTGTGTGTGTCTGTAAAATTTCGCTGTCAGTAAGGTTGAAAAAGTCGTACCTTATATAACTCTTATCCACAGGTGTTAGCGTTGGGTCGTCCCAAGTCAAATCAATATGATACCACTTTCCTTCAAGCTTAACCATATTCCACATATGAGAATCACTTTCGCCGTCATTTCCCTGAGCAGTTCCAGTAACAATCATACTGTCTATACCCGCTTTGTTGCAAAGCAATAAAAAGGCTTTTGAATATCCCTCGCAATTAGCTTTTCCCTTGACCAAACATCCGTAAGCCGAATCGTGGCTTCCCGATTTCAGTTCTCCGTAAACGCAATTTTTAGTTACCGTATCGTGGATATATTTGATTTTCTCAAACTCGTTCATATCAGCTGTTATACCTTTTAATATTGAGTCTGTCTTTTTCATTAATTGTCTTTTCTCAGACATAGCCTGTTTTTTACTTTTTGTATATGTCAGTTTAAATGCTGATATGTAGTCGTCATTTCCAACATACCTATAGGTCGAAGCGACCGAGCTGTTCTCAATACATGCAATTTTCACCAGAACAAACAAGCTCTTTATTGTTTCAAAATCATCTCTTTTTAAAACATTCTTTTTGATATTGATAACTGTTTCAAAGTTTTCTATCCCGTTCAAAATCTGATTGAGAATAATTTTCTGATCAGAAGTCATATTGCCCATCATATGCTTTTTGAAATTATCAATAGGCTTAAACCTATTTACCGAAACTTCAGACTGACCTAAATCGCTTTTATCATAGCTTGTCACAGTCTTGCTTTCAGTAGACGTTGATGTGGCTTTTGTATCTCTGCTCCCTGTCTCAGCGCTTTTTGAAGTCGTTGTACTCTTAATATGCTTAACTGATTTTGACTTCTCAATACTGCTAACTGCAGTTGTAATGTCAGCGTCGGTATGTGAAATCGTTTCTGACGCAGCTACGCTCGTTTGGGTCGGCAACCCCTTTGAGTTATCAGCCTCAGGAAACAAGCAAAGCGCAACCACCATAAAAGTGATTACGCACACTGAAACGGCAAATTCAATATATGCCTTTTTATTTAAACGCATAGGCTTTGGCATTATGCTTCCCACCTGTTCTATAAAAGTATAGCTTTCTTTTCAACCCTTAATTTTTTAATGCGTTTATCGTCTACTGAAATAACAGTAAACATATATCCTCCGAACTCTACTGTCGGTCTTTCGTCCTCATTTGGTATTCTGCCCAAGAGATTTATTACAAATCCGCCTATTGTATCGCGGTCGTTATCCTCTGGTAAATCTATTCCCAATTTATCGGCAACGTCCTCAGTGTCGGCTATTCCCAAAACCTCGTAAACATTTTGCGAGACCTCTTGTATTTCTTCCAGCTCATTATCATACTCGTCTTGAATATTTCCCACAATAGCCTCAAGAAGATCCTCCATCGTCACAAGACCTGCAGTTCCGCCGTATTCGTCAACGGCAACTGCTATCTGTATCTTTTGAGAAGTGAATATGTCAAACAACTCAAAGCAATGATTTGTTTCAGGAATAAACTTTATCTCCCTCAAAAATTCTGAGATACTGTGCTTTGCGGGATTTTCATCAAATATCAGCGTGAGAAGATCCTTTGCAAAAATAACTCCGCAAATATTATCTATCGTTTCCTCGTAAACAGGAATACGGGAAAAACCCTTTTCAATTATAAGCGATACGGCGTCCTTTAAATCGCTGTTTAGCTCAACTGCCGATATATCCGTTCTGTGAGTCATTACGTCACTGACTTCTATATCGTCAAACTCAAAGATGTTGCTTATCATTTCCTTTTGACTGTCGTCAATATCGTCAGCATCTTCTCCGTTTAAAATTTCCATAATTTCATCCTCGGTCAAAGAGCCGTTCTTTCTCTTGCCGAATATCTTTGAAAATAATCCTCCTATTTGCCCGGCTGAGTCATCCATTTTAAGTGATCATATCCTTTCGATTTGTTAAATTGTTAATTTCATATCCTTATTATAACACATATTTAAAAAATGTCGAGGGGTTAAATGTTTTTTTATTATATTCTATATTTTTTTATCTCTCTGTTGAGATAAAAAGCAGACACATTTCTGCGTCTGCCTTAGATTATCCGTTTATATTATGATAAACAACCTTTTTGCCAACTAAAATATTAGCTTTCTTAACACCACTGTTTTTTAGTTTTTTGTTGAGTGATTTTGCAACCTTTTTGTTTTTAACAACGAATCTTATGCCTTTTTTGGTGTTCCTAAAAGCATTTTTACCGATTTTAGGAGATTTCTTAGTTGTTTTAATATTTACTTTAGAAAGATTTTTACATCTCATAAATGCCGAATCACCAATATTCTTGACTTTCTTTGGAATTATTATAGCTTTTAGCTTTTTACAACTGCTAAAAGAGTACCTTTGTATTGCAGTTAAATTTTCATCAAGTTTAATAGAATTAAGATTAGTACATCTAAAAGTACCCGGTTTTATTTTTTTAATCTTTTTCGGTAAAACTATTTTTTTTAATTTTGAACCTTTGAAAGCACTTTGTTCAATTACTTTAAGACTATTAGGTAAATTAATTTTTGTAATTTCAGAGAAAGCGAAAACACTGTCACCCAAATAAGTTAATGTATTCGGTAGATTTATATTTTTGGCATTGTGAAATCCATTTCCACCAAAACGATAAATCTTTTCAACGCCGTAAGGAATGATAATATCTGAGTTATAATTAAATGACATATATATTTCTTTTCCGTCCTTTGAGTAAAGTAAATCATTTTTATAATTATAATACTTATTATTTGGGTCTACAGAAAGCTTCAATTTGGGACAACCAGTAAACCAACGTTCGTAATTACTGCTTTGAAAATCAAAGGTACTGGATTTTGCTGTATCATAATCGTCATATTTTACTTTATTAAAGTTATCATTTCTTCCTATAGCAGCATTTAGAGGTATGTTTATTTTTAATAAATTGGGAAAGTTTTCAAAGGAAGTAAGATTATAAATGGTATTAGGCAGCGTAATTTCTTTAATATCAGTATGAGTAACTATAGTTTTAACATTATTTTCTTTAGTGACTATATAACTTTCACATAAGTCTAAATCAGTAACAGTAAATTCTGTTCCATTATAGATAACCTTTTCAGGAATTTCAACCTTTTGAACGTTCGGAATATCAACAACTGTGGCAGAATAAGGAACTTTAACTGAGCCATATTGAACATTTTCCTTTAGAATATATTTAAAACTGCCAATTGCTGTTTTAGGTTCTTCATAATAAGGCGTTGTTCCGTTATAGTAAGCAAAAACATTACCTGAAAATATGCTAACTGTTAAAACAGTTGAACTTAATAAATAAAACAATCTTTTTACTTTCAAAAAATTACCTCCTAATATTTTCTATATTTTTTATGTTGACATTTTCGCCCATTCACTTGCTGTAAATCTTGATACATCTAAACCTGAATTTTTGACAAATTCTAAACCACTTTATATCTGTTTAATCTTCCCTATACCTAAAATACCGCCCACTATACAATACACTTCCGCATCTGCTAACCCTTTAACATTCCATTAGTATCTGCGTTGATTAAGTCTTTAATATATGCGTTTACACTCTTTCCAAGCTCTGATGCTTTTTTAAAGATTTTTTCTTTATCACCCTTTTTTACAGTTAAAACAACCCGTTCATATGCCTTTTTATTATACTTTTGCTTACTTGCTGTTGATGTCTTTCCCATATAGAGTACCAACCTTTCAAAATATTTATCTTTTATTAACAAAAACTCGCTCTAATAAAACTATGAGTTTGTACATTTTAACCATTGAAAATACTATGCACAGTATGCTATTATATATAAAAACAAAGGAAGTGAAATCAATGAAAAGAAAATTTAGAGCTATACATTTAGTGGATTTTGAAGAAGTAATGAAAGAAGCTGAAATGTTATCAGGACTTGCTCAGGTATGCTTATTAAGCTA
>CANPWR010000037.1 GCA_947584825.1 uncultured Clostridia bacterium
GGTGGGAACAACAGGGCTCGAACCTGTGACCCTCTGCTTGTAAGGCAGATGCTCTCCCAGCTGAGCTATGCTCCCAACTAATCAAATCAACAAATGACTTAAATATTATATACAGTTTAGAACAACTTGTCAAGTGCCACATAGCCATATTAACAATATTTTAAAATATTCCAAGATAAATAAAAGACTGCCCATATGAGCAGTCTTAAACAAACAACTAACGCATATTATTGTGAATCATCATTATCTTTCAACATTTCCTGATGACTATCATGAGCGTCCTTAACAGCTTTTTCTGCTTTAGGAAGCTCAAATTCTTTTAATTTAGCATTTTCCTCCTCGAGGATTTTCATAAGCTCTTCAATAGCACTGTTAGTAGGCTTTGTGAGGTCCTCTTTCATTTCAACTAGATCATCTTTATTAACGCCCTCTTCGATTAACGGTTCGTTCAAAATTTCCGAACTCTTGGAATCTGATAGCTGTGCAGTTGAATTTTCCTGATGCACATCTTTGTGCAAGATTTCTTTTTCATTAACAAACTCATCGAAAGAAGCCTGAGAGTCATCATGTTTATCTTCAACTTTCTCGTTATACCGCTCTCTTCTTTTTTCTATAGCCTCGAGTTGTTTTGTCTTACTATGCTTTCCTAAAGCAAGGAAAATTATCATCAACAGTGCAGGAATGCCTATAAAAACAACATAACCCAAAGTTGAATTGGCGAGAGTAATTATTTTTCCCAACAACTCAAACTGATAATTAGCAATGCCGACAATTTTATTTCCCTTTACCATAACGGTATCGACTGAATTATCAAACTTCAACTCATAATAAAGATTTTTATTTTCACTTACAAGATTAACAAAACGCATAGCAGTAGTGCCGTATGTTGTACCATTCTTTCCTGAAACGTCATCAGCGATAATTACCTTTCCGACGTCCTCCTGAGAGGGTTTGCCGTTAGTCGCTAAAATCAAGGCATTCTTCTTGATATTCGGAACCATATAATCGTCATGTATCAGATAAAGGCTGTATCCGCCGATACTTGGAGTAACATTCTCATTTTTGAATGCAATATGAACAACTGCAACAAACGCTGCCGAAAGAATTAAAATAATCAAAAATATAATTCCCAAAACCTTGCACGGAGAAGTTTTAACCTCTTGATTGCCCATAAAAGCAACATCCTTTCTATCTTTAACTTTCCCTGAAGTTTCACAAAATAATTATAACACAACTCAATTTATTTTTCAACGTATTTTTTAAAATCGGCATAAAAGTTCTGTTTGGATTTAAAATAATATTAAAATTTGAAGTATTGACATAAATTTTTGGTATGATATAATTACTAATGACTTTGAAGATTAAAAGAAGTTTAAATATTGAATAAGCTTGTGTAGCACAGTTGGTAGTGCAGCTCATTCGTAATGAGCAGGTCGCAGGTTCGAGTCCCGTCACAAGCTCCATTGTGATAATTACTCACACTCTCGTTTGAGTTTCTTTTTAAAAAATATCCTATATCATCCGTTCCGTTGATATGGGATTTTTTATGCTTGAAAGAAGTACTAATAAATGAAAATAACTATAGAATTTTTAGACTTACCTTTATGTGTTTAACAATAAAATAACAACTTAAAACAAATGACAGATTATTTTAAAGACTTATTTAGCCGTATTGAAATCATACAAGATGACTACAAATGGAGCAAAGATAATGATAAAGACAAAGACTATGACAAAGATGATTTTGAGATTTAGTTTTAAGGGTTAAAACTAAAGTTGAATTACTTTTATATGTAATTCTCTTTTTTGCCTAAGATACTATCTAAAAATGTCTAAAAGTAGTATAATATTAGTGAAGCAAATAGTAATTTGTAGGAGAAGTTAGAGTATGTTCAAATGGATTAAAGAAAACAAAATAGTAATAATAATGATGGCAATTTTTGAAGTTGTTGCTATATCTCTGTTTGCAACAACAGATAATTTATTTTATTTGTTGAATTTTAATTACATAGGAATTTGTGTTTCAACAGGGATTTATTTAATTGCACATAAAGTAAAATATGCAAGAAATTTTGTTCAAATAAGTGTAGGACTTTATATGCTTGTCTATTTGGGAATTATGTGTAGAGAAAATATGCAAATTGAGGGATTTTGGTACTATCTATTTTTAGGAGTATTTGAGGCAGCAACGATACATTATTTTGTTGCAAAAATATGTGGACCTTTTTTATTTGGTAGAGGTTGGTGTGGTTATGCTTGTTGGACAGGTATGATATTAGATTTATTGCCTTACAAAACTCCAAAATATAACAGAAAAAAATTGGGGTGGATTAGATATATAGTTTTCTTATTATCATTATCATTTGTATCAGCCCTATTTATTTTTAAGGTTAATAATATAGAGAATATAATGTTTTGGTCTTTTATAATAGGTAATGTTATTTATTATGTTTTAGGAATAATATTAGCATTCGCATTAAAAGATAATAGAGCATTTTGTAAATATGTTTGTCCAATTACAGTATTCTTAAAACCTGCTAGTTACTTTTCATATTTAAGAATTAAATGTAATCACGACAAATGTATTAGTTGTAAAAAATGTATAAAAATTTGTCCAATGAATGTTGATATGTTAGATGATTCAAGAAAAAGAAAAAATGGAACAGAATGTATTTTATGTGGTAAATGTATTAAGGAATGCCCTAAAGGAGCATTAGATTTAAAATAATTTATTACAAAAAAATTACAATTTTCTTTGGCAAGTTTGCTAAGGGCATTTTTTATTTTTAAAATTATCATAATATCAAATAAGCTGCTGTAAAATTTTACAGCAGCTTGTTTTTTTGCTCAAAATTAATCAACAATACTCTTAGTAGGTGCATTATCTCTTTTTTCTCTTTCCCTGCGTTTTTTCTTAACGAGTCTGAATATATTTATAATTAACAGAATGAATGAGCATAATAAAAACAGAAGTATCGGATAAAACCATATCATATACTTGTATTCAGGGTTTATATTTCCGCTCTCTGTAACCTTTCCCGTTGCATAATCTACGAAATACTTTTTCGTTATAAAAAAGTATACCAACACAGATACCAGCGAAACGGCAAAACTTGAAATGTAAAATCTTTTAAATGCAAGAATCAAAGCTACAAGCATTGCAATAAGACAAATCAGAATTATTGTTCCGACATATGTATTAATATCAATAGTTCTTTTGAAAATACTTATAACGGTAATTCCGCCATAAAAAAATCCGGAATACAAAAACGGCAAAACCATTAAAAATTTTACAAGCTTAACCCAAAATGATTCTTTTCGTATAAATTTTTTCATTGCTTTGGAAGGAGCGTTTTTTCGCTCCTCTTCTTTTTTTCTGAAAATCTCGTCGTTTTTCATTCTTTCTTCTTTAATTTTTTTAAGCCTTGCAGATTTTGACATAACAGCTATTACCCCTTTTGGAGCTTTCCTCCTTTTATAATATACCTTTTAAAAAGCGTTCTAATTAATTTTCAATCTTAAGCATACAATTAGTATAACATAATTCAGCTTCAAAACTCAACCCCTTATTCATATATAATCCAAATCCCAAACCAAAGTAAATACTTCTTTAAGAACCATAGAATTATACAGGACAATCTGCAAAATATAATATAGGTGCGCATCAAATCAAATTTAAAAGAAAGGATAATTGTTTTATGAAAAAGACAGTAAAATCTCTAGCTTTTATTTTGCTGATTTCATTTCTTTTGATGACATCAATTACCTTTTTCTCTTTTAACGGAGGTTATATTCCAACCTTCATATCGGCAATAAGCAGTATAAATCAAACCGGCAGTCTCATAACTAAGTCTGACAACGCCGTTGCGGTAAACGGAGCTGTCAAAAAGGTTGTAGCGTGCGGTCAGCCGTTCGGAATAAAAATGCTCACCGAAGGAATTATGGTTGTAAGACTTTCAGATGTAAACGGTCAGGCAAATTCATGCCCTGCAAAAAATGCAGGAATTCATGTCGGTGATATTATTATTTCCGTCGGCGGTGAAAAAATAACTTCAAATGAAGATTTATCAAAGGCAATATCTTCAAGTAACGGAGAGACAGTAGATGTTGTTTTAAAAAGAGATAACTCTGACGATGAAAGCTCATCTAATGAAGAAATTTCGTTAAAGCTTACTCCGCAATACTGTGACAGTGAAAAGTGTTATAAAACCGGAATGTGGGTAAGAGACTCATCAGCAGGTATCGGAACAATAACATTTTACGATCCTTCAACAGGAACCTTCGGAGGACTGGGACATCCAATATGCGACACCGATACAGGAGAACTTATGCCGCTGTCCAGCGGAGAGATATGCGAGGTTTCAATTACAGGGTACAAAAAAGGTTCAAGCGGAACTCCAGGAGAACTCAGAGGAAGATTTCTCAGCGGTGATGAAGTAGGTACCGTTACACAAAATACTAACAGCGGAGTTTACGGTATACTTGATGAATCGCCCAGCGATAACGAAGAAGTTGAAATTGCCGACTATGACGAAATAAAAACCGGAAGAGCAGAAATTCTTACAACTATAAACGGCTCAGAACCGGAAAAGTTTACTATTAATATTGAGCAGGTCAACCAAGACGATCCTGATCTGAAAAATCTTGTTATACGAATTACAGATAGAAACTTGTTAGAGAAAACCGGAGGAATTTTGCAGGGAATGAGCGGAAGTCCGATATTACAAAACGGAAAGCTCGTCGGAGCTGTCACACACGTTTTTGTCAACAACTCATCAATGGGATACGGAATTCTTGCTCAGACTATGATTTCACAAGCTAAGACAAAATCAGACAGCAATAATTGTCTTAATTTAGCTGCATAAATCATTACTTGAATTATTATTTTCTTTTCAAAACAATAATATCGAAAAAAAATACGTTTTGTAATATTATTATATTATTTTACAATTTGTAATATAAAAATCCTGTTTATGTCCTTTAAACATTGAATTTGACGATAAAAACATGTATTTTTTTGTTTTTTCCTATTGATATTAATCTTGCTTTGTGCTAATATATGGAACAAGGAACGATGTCTAGAAAAATAAATCAATTTTAGGCAATTTAAAATATTTTAAACAGTATCCTCAAAAAATATGTACATTTTATAATTGGTTTTAACATTTATTACACAAAAAAATTCAAAATTAAATTAGAAGGAGCGAAAAAGATCATGAGGAGCAAGATTAAAGTATTATTAGGTGACGACAGCAAGGACTTTGGTGTTAACTTTGCAAGTCTACTTCGAAACAAGGGTTTCTATGTAATTGCAAGACCAAAAGATGGGTTGATACTATTTGATGCCATTAAAAATGAAACGCCTGATGTTGTTATAATGGACATAGTTATGCCTAATCTTAACGGTGCTGACCTTGTTGAAAAATTCAACCACACGCCTTACAAAAAGCCTCACTTCATTGTATGTACATCTTATGGTGATCCGTATTTAGAAAAAGCTGCGTTTGAAAAAGGTGTTGAGTGTTATATCAGAAAACCAATTGATATAAACTTCCTTGCAAAACGTATAAATGAAATTATGGGCGTTGAAGCGGAGCCTACTGTTGAAGATGTCAAGATCAAAAAGTCTTATGACGATGTCTCACTCGAAATTGCCGTAACAGAAATAATCCATCAGGTTGGCGTTCCTGCTCACATCAAAGGTTATCATTATCTGAGAAATGCAATAATGCTGTCCGTTAAGAACAGGGAAATGCTTGAATGTGTAACAAAAGTTTTGTATCCCACTGTAGCAAAAAACTTCAACACAACCGCTTCAAGAGTAGAACGTGCCATACGCCATGCTATTGAAATTGCGTGGGACAGAGGAGATATTGAAACTCTTAATTCATTTTTCAGATATACAGTTAATGTTGAAAAGGGGAAACCTACAAACAGTGAGTTTATTGCACTGATTACCGATAAAATTTCTTTAAAGCTTAAAGCACAGAACAGAAATCCATCCGGAAATTATACAAAATCTCCGCTGGCATAGCTAACTTGATGCAGGATAATCATTGCCGAATAATAGAGCTAACAAAATCCACCATTTAAATGATGGTGGATTTTTGTTTCTATTGCCCATTTATTTAAGATTTTTATGTTCTGATTAGTGCATTTAGCGAATTTTTTGCAGGATTTTAAATTTAACTTGCAATTTTTGACCTTTTGTAATAAAATAATATAGATAACTAACTTAAAATTTACTGGAGGTCTTTTAATGTTTCTTAAAGATATGTCAAAAGAAGAGCTTGAAGTTTTCCTTTCAGAAAACAGGTCAAGGCTTAATGAGTTTAAATCAAAAAATTTATCACTTAATATGGCAAGAGGAAAGCCAAGCACTCAACAGCTAGATTTAGCTGTAAAGATGCTTGCTTCCGTAAACAGCTTTGACGCTGACTACTCAGCATCTGACGGAACAGATTGCAGAAACTACGGAGGACTTGAGGGTATCTGCGACGCTAAAGAGCTTTTTGCTCCTATGCTGGGTGTTTCGACTGATGAAATAATTATCGGAGGAAACTCAAGCCTCAATTTAATGTACGACACGATTGCAAAAGGAATCATTTTCGGCGTAAACGGTGTTGACAAACCATGGAAAGATTATGAAAAAATAAAGTGGATTTGTTTAGTTCCGGGATACGACAGACACTTTGCTATCTGCGAGAGCTTCGGAATTGAAATGATTAATGTTCCGCTTGGCAAAGACGGTCCTGATATGGATATGATAGAAGAGCTTGTTGCAAACGATGAAACTATAAAGGGTATTTGGTGCGTTCCTATGTACTCAAACCCAACGGGAATTACATATTCCGATGAGGTTGTTAAAAGGTTTGCAAATCTAAAGCCTAAGGCAAACGATTTCAGAATTTTTTGGGACAACGCTTATTGTATCCACCATCTCTCTGACACTCCAGACAAGCTACTTAACATTCTTGACGAGTGTAAAAAAGCAGGAAATGAAGATATGGTTTACATTTTTGCGTCGACGTCAAAAATTTCATTTGCAGGCGGTGGAATTGCAGTTCTTGGTGCAAGCAAGAAAAATGTAGACTATCTTCTGTCTCTTATGACGATACAGACTATAGGCTTTGACAAGATCAATCAGCTTCGCCACGTAAAATTCTTCGGAAACTATGAGGGGCTGCAAGAGCATATGAAAAAGCACGCTGAAATCATCAAGCCAAAATTTGATGTTTGCTTAGAAGCTCTTGATAAAGAAATCGCCCCGCTGGGAATTGGCGAATGGCACAAGCCTCACGGCGGTTATTTTATCAGCTTTAACGCAATGAGCAATTGTGCAAAAAAAATCGTTTCTCTTTGCAAGGAAGCGGGAGTGATTCTTACAAGTGCAGGAGCCACTTTCCCATACGGAAAGGACCCTGACGATTCAAATATAAGAATTGCGCCGACATTCCCTCCTGTTGACGAACTGAAACAGGCTATTGAGATTTTCTGCATTGCAGTTAAAATTGCGTCTGCTGAAAAGCTTTTGTCAGACAAATAAAAATTTAATTAATTAATTAAGCCTGACGGAATTATTGTTCTGTCAGGCTTATATTATTATTATACTTTGAAATAATAAATCTATACCCACAATATATTGGATTAACAATCTGATGAGCGTATAAATATTGTGCAATATTGCTAAATTTTTTATGTATTATATTTCATAATTACCAATTTTATTTTTTTTGCTAATTTTTCGTTGCAATTATCTAAAATTATGTTAAAATGTATTCACAGGATTAAATTAATAGGATTAAATTAATAAAAATAAAAGGGGGAATAGTCTTGAACATTGCTTTAATCGCTCATGACAAAAAGAAAGAACTTATGGTACAGTTTTGCATTGCATACTGCGGAATATTAAGCAGACATAATCTCTGTGCTACTGGTACAACAGGTAAACTGGTGTCAGAAGCAACAGGGTTAAGTATACAAAAATATTTAAGCGGCGCTCAGGGCGGTGACGAACAGATTTCTGCTAGGATTTCCTGCAACGAAATAGACTTGTTGTTGTATTTCAGAGATCCTATTACCCCACAGCCTAATGAAGCCAATCTGCTCAGACTTTGCGACGTTCACAATATTCCCGTTGCTACAAACATAGCAACAGCAGAAGCGTTGATACATTCGCTTGAACACGGCGATCTTGATTGGCGTAACATTGTTAATCCTACAAGAATTTAACAAAAAATTAACGTATATATGTTAAAATCATATTGAATATAATTAAAAGCTGTGATTAGAGGAGTAGTAAGATATTTCAACTCAGAGAGGGTGCGTTTGCTGAAAGTGCCTTTGAAAGGTCTTATGAAAGACACCTATGAGCTTCCGTTTGAATAAAAGAACGGACGTTACCTGCGTTAAAGGCAAGAGTGGTTCAGAGTTTTCTGAGCAATTAGGGTGGTATCACGATTATTACGGTCGTCCCTTTGGGGACGGCTTTTATTTTTTAGGAGGAAAAATTATGGCAAAGGCAACTGTACAGCGACCAAGAGGAACTCAGGACGTTACCCCTAGCGAGTCTCATAAATGGCAAACCATAGAAAAGGTATGCAGAGAAACTGCCGAGCAATTCGGCTTTAAAGAAATAAGAACGCCTACATTCGAGGATACAGGACTTTTTGTGCGCTCAGTAGGCGACACTACTGACGTTGTTCAAAAAGAGATGTATACAGTTTCAGCAAAGGGAGATTCAGAATTTACCCTGAAACCAGAAGGCACTGCGGGTGTAGTTAGGGCTATGCTGGAAAATGGAATACTCAACGACGGAGTTCCGCAAAAGCTGTTTTATATAACCCCGTGCTTTCGCCATGAAAAGCCGCAGGCAGGAAGACTTAGAGAGTTCCACCAGTTCGGCTGTGAAATGGTAGGTCCGTCATCTCCGGCAGCCGACGCTGACATTATTGCTCTTGCAAAAAGCGTTATCGACAGACTGGGAATAAAAGACGTAACACTTCATCTTAACTCTATCGGCTGTCCCAAATGCAGAGAAAAATATCATCAGGCACTGAAAGAATACTTCTCTTCCAGAAAAGATGAGCTTTGTCACACCTGTCAGGAACGTCTCTATAAAAATCCTATGAGAATATTAGACTGCAAATCACCTATCTGCTCAGATATTGCAAAGAATGCACCTGTTATTTTAGATTATCTTTGTGAAAATTGTAATAGTCATTTCAATAAACTGCAAGAAATTCTTAAAGCTATGGGTATTGAATTTGTCATAGATTCAAAAATCGTAAGAGGTCTTGACTACTACACTAAGACGGTATTCGAGTTTATCACAGACTCGATCGGCGCACAGGGTACGGTTCTCGGAGGCGGAAGATACGACGGTCTTGTTGAAGCTCTGGGCGGTCAGCCGACGCCTGCTCTGGGATTTGGTTCTGGTATTGAAAGGCTGCTGCTTACAATGGAAAACTCAAACTGTGAGTTTATAGAAAAGAACACCTGCGATCTATATATAGCGTCAATGGGCAATAATGCTCAGAACAAAGCCGCTTCTCTTGCACTAGCTCTGCGTGACGAGGGATTTTTCACTGAATACGACCTTATGAGCAGAGGTCTTAAAGCGCAAATGAAATACGCAAATAAAATCAACGCTAAATTTACACTTGTATTGGGTGATAACGAGCTTGAAACAAAACAGGCAAAACTAAAACAAATGGATACCGGTGAGGAGATAGACATTTCACTTGATGAAAAATTCTGCGATAAGTTTTCTGACGAGCTCACAAATTATATGTTCAAGGATGTTTTATCGGATACTGAACTATAACTCAACCAATCCAAATTGAAAGGCAGGCGAATTTATGTTTATTATAACCTCAAAGAAATATGAATTTGAGTGTCCTTACACAAACTCTGAATTCAAAAAGAAGTTCGACAATGAAATTAAAGACTACACATACCGTCAGCTTAGAAAGGATTTTCACCTGACCGATCTTTACTACGGAAAAAGAAACGATAACACAATTGAAATTCATTTTCACAGATTCGGAAAACGTGACCTCGACAACCCAATGTTTGTTGGATCTATCGGCAAAGGCGACAATGAAAACAGCACAAAGGTTTCGGGGAAATTTAAAAGAAAAACATCTAATCTGATTGTATCTTTATTTATAATTATTTTCTGGCTTTTTATTACCATTATAGGCTTTACTCAAAATCTGACAGCAGGGATTATACTAACAGTGATCACCTGCTTAGCGGTTTATATCTTCTTTTGGGATAATAACACACCTCAGCAAATTAAAGAATATTTTGCAAGGTATGATACTTCTTCTGCTAATCAGAATGAAAATTCAGACGCCTGAAACAACAAAAGCAAAACACTAAAAAACAAAAAAGGAGAATTAATAAATATGAAAACAGACACTATGAACGGACTTATAAGAACTCATTACTGCGGTGAAGTTCCAAACACAGAATGTGAAGTCGTTGTATGCGGTTTTGTTCAGAAAATAAGAGATTTAGGAAATCTTATTTTTATTGATTTAAGGGACAGAACCGGAATCGTTCAGCTTTCTTTTAACGACGAAACCGATAGAAATATATTTGAAAAGGCTTCTAACTGTCACGCTGAGTACGTTCTTATGGCGAAAGGAAACGTCAAAAAGCGTGAAAGCGTGAACAAAGACATTAAAACAGGCGAAATTGAAATTATAGTAACCGATTTAAGGGTTCTTTCAAAATCTGAAACGCCTCCGTTTGAGATTTCAAAAACAGATAAGGTAAACGACGAACTGAAACTCAAATACAGATATTTAGATTTGAGAAACGAGAGACTTCAGAAAAATATTATAATGCGCCACAATATCGCAAAGTGCGCAAGAGAGTATTTCTATGAAAACGGCTTTATCGAGATTGAAACTCCGATGATGATAAAATCGACCCCAGAGGGTGCGAGAGATTACATTATTCCCTCCCGTGTTCATCAGGGTAAGTTTTATGCTCTCCCACAATCTCCGCAGATTTACAAACAGCTTCTTATGGTGTCTGGATTTGACAGATATATTCAGCTTGCAAGGTGCTTCCGTGACGAGGACCTGCGTGCAGACAGACAGCCTGAATTTACTCAAATCGACCTTGAGATGTCCTTTGTAGACGTTGACGACTTGCTGGCAATAGGCGAGGGTTTTGTAAAAAAGCTCTTTAAAGACGTTTTAAATGTTGATATACCGCTACCGCTTCCCAGACTGACCTTTGCTGACGCTATGTCGAGATACGGCTCGGACAAGCCTGATACAAGATTCGGAATGGAAATTCAGGATATATCAGACGCTGTTAAAGATGTTGACTTTATCGTATTTAAAAACGCAATTGAAAACGGCGGAAGTATAAGGGCAATAGTTGCAAAAAATGCAGCTGAGACTTACACAAGAAAAGAAATAGACAAGCTGACTGAGCACGCAAAAGGCATAGGTGCTAAAGGTCTTGCATATATCCGCTGGATAGACGACGAGCCTTCCTGCTCTTTCAAGAAGTTCTTAAAAGATGGCGAGCTTGAAAAAATCTTATCAAAGCTTGGTGCTGAAAAAGGCGACGTAATACTTATTGTTGCAGATAAAAATAAGGTCGTTCTGCCGACTTTAGGCGCACTTCGTTTGCTTGTTGCAAAGAAACTCGATATTATACCTGACGGATATAACTTCCTATGGATCACTGAAATGCCGTTCTTTGAGCAGGACGAGGAAACAGGCGAGTGGATAGCAATGCACCACCCGTTTACAATGCCTATGGAAGAATGTATTCCTCTGCTTGATACCGACCCTGAAAATGTTCGTGCAAAGGCATTTGACTTAGTTCTAAACGGCACAGAGCTTTCTTCCGGCTCTATGAGAATTACTGATTTTGAACTACAGCAAAAGATGTTTGAGGCTCTCGGTATGACAGATGAAGAAATAGAATCTAAATTCGGATTTTTGGTTGACGCATACAAATACGCTTCACCTCCTCACGGAGGAATGGGAATTGGTCTTGACAGGCTTGCTATGATTATGTGCGGAGCAGAGTCTCTGCGTGACGTAGTTGCCTTTCCAAAGGTACAAAACGCAAGCGAGCTTAT
>CANPWR010000038.1 GCA_947584825.1 uncultured Clostridia bacterium
CGGAACGGAAGCGTTTACTCCGTACATAGACATATGGTCGCCGTTGTAAGTCGCCCAGCCGAGCGCAAGCTCTGACAAGTCACCAGTACCAACTACAAATCCGCTGACCTGGTTTGCAATATTCATTAGAATCTGTGTGCGTTCTCTTGCCTGTCCGTTCTCAAAGACAACATCGTGATTGTTACGGTCGTGACCGATATCCTCAAAATGCTGAAGCACCGAGTTTGTTATGTCAACTTCTCTAAACGTAACGCCTAAGGTATTGCAAAGAATTTGAGCGTTTGAGCGTGTACGCTTTGTTGTGCCGAAACAAGGCATAGTAACCGCAACTATATCCTCTCTGCTGCGGTTGAGCAGATCCATAGCGTTTACACAAACCAAAAGTGCAAGAGCACTGTCCAACCCTCCTGAAATTCCTATTACTACAGACTTTGAATTAGTATGAGAAATTCTCTTTTTAAGCCCCTCCGACTGCATTCGTAATATAAGTTCGCATCGGCTGTTTTTTTCAAATTCATCATAGGGTATAAATGGCGTCTGTGAATAGAATCTTGTGAGGGGAGTGTCTTTTATTTTCATTGAAAATTCTACGGTAATATAATCGCTGTCGTTGCTTTCAGGGAATGTAGATAGCTTTTTCCTTTCTCCCGTGAGCTTTTGCAAATCTATCTCGGAGACGGTCATTTCATTTTCAAATAATCTGCTTTCTTTCAATATTGCTCCGTTTTCGGCAATAATATTGTGACCTGAAAAAACCATATCCTGAGTTGACTCGCCCTCTCCGGCGGAGCAGTATACATATCCGCAGATAAGCCTTGCCGACTGATTTTTTACAAGCTCTCTTCTGTACTCGTCTTTTCCGATAACCTCGTCTGAGGCTGACAAGTTGCCTATCAGTGTTGCACCTGCTAATGCGTGCTGATTGGAAACAGGACTTGGCGACCATAGATCCTCGCAGATTTCAACCGTATAAATAAGCTCTTTCATTTCCTTTGCTTTGAACAAAAGCTTTGAACCGAACGGATAGCTTTTTCCAAAAAGCTCTATAACTCCGTTTTCTTTAGGTGCAGGAGCAAAGTGGCGTATTTCGTAAAATTCGTTATAATTTGGCAGAGAAGTCTTGGGAACAACACCCAGAATATCTCCGTTGTAGATAACCACTCCGCAGTTGTAAAGCTTACCGTTGTTAATAATCGGACAGCCTACCGTGCAAATTATTTCTTTGCTTTCGGTAGACTTCACAACTCTTTTCAATCCCTCATATGCTTTATCTATCAGCAGCCTTTGATTGAATAGATCCTGACAGGTGTAGGAGGTTATGCAAAGCTCAGGAAAAACGCAAAGCTTTATTTCCTCTCTGTATGCACGGTTTATATGTGAAATAATACTATTGACATTAAAGTCTACGTCGGCAACCTTTATTTCAGGGGTTATTGCCGCAGCCTTTAGAAATCCGTCTCTCATAAATATGGCTATGCTCTGATGGGAGCATCCTCCTTTCAATATTTTAAACAAAAGCTTTTCTATGCATTATCTTCTCCGTCAGACTCGTTTTCAATACTCTCATTATAATAAAAGCTATTTATGTCGTCCTCGCTAAGCGGTTCGGCGTTATCGTCATAGAGATATGGAAATCTTCCCAATATCTCAAACGCAGTAGACCTTTGCCACATTGCGGCGGTTATCATAACTTCATAGCCCTCGCCAAAATCACAAGCTAAGTCGTTTGGATTGTACTTGGGCAGCCCGAAGCAGGAAAGCAGGTTCATTATTATTCCGCCGTGGGTAATAACAGCACAATTGGTCAATCCTTCCTGTATCATTGAGGATACTATCTTTTCCATTGCGGATACGCACCGTTCGACAACTTCTCTCATACTTTCTCCGCCCGGAGGAGGATTGTCAAGACCGCCTTTTAAAAACTTTTTATATTCGGGAGTGTTCATAATATCCTCAGCTTTTTTGTCCTCAAAATCACCGAAGTTCATCTCGATAAGCTCAGGAACTTCAGATATTAAGGCTTCGGGATATAATATAGACGCAGTTTCTCTGCATCGCTTAAGAGGACTTATAAAAACCTTTTGCACAGAGCTGTAATCATTTGTTTCTAATTTTTCATAAAGCTCTTGTGCTCCCTCAGAGCAGAGCGGAAGATCTGTAATGCCGATGTATTTTCCGTCAAGGTTCCCCTGAGTTATGCCGTGACGTATTATTTTAAGTCTGTAACCTGTCATAAAATTTTCCTTTCAAGATTTTTGTATGGCTGAAATACCTTTACTTTGCGTTAAAAAAGTACTATAATATAAATGAATATTTAAAAATCGACATAAAATTAATTTTTTTGAGTTTTTATCACCTTGAAAAATATGTTTTTATAAATCATAATATAGTGTTGAATGCAGAAATTTAGTACTTTTTAGCAAAACAATTTTTTAAGATAGGGTGATTAAAATGAATAAAGATTTTGCTAGAATATTAACTCTACTCCGAGCTGAAAACGGATTAAGTCAAAAACAAGTTGCCAAAGACTTAAAAATTTCACAAGGCTCTTTGTCTCACTATGAAAACGGAAAACGTGAATGTAATCTTAATTTGCTGGTGCAGATCGCAAAGTATTATGACGTATCATGCGATTTCCTTTTAGGAAGAACAAGTATTCCCAAAAGGAGAAATGTAAAAATAAAACCAAAAAACAAAAAGATTTCTAATGCCTTGAATGAGCAAATGAAGAAAATGAACCATGCTCTGGAAATTTTTCACTCAATGCTGGAGAGCTATCAAAATCCCGAATTAATTAAATGCTCAGAAAACATACTTTCTCTTTCGATGTATTCGATTTTTCGCAGTGTTTTCTTGGCTAATTCTAAAAATGATAAAAATTATTTTTCTGTCAGCAAGGATAATATTTTTCCGGCATTTGCATTGCTTTCCTCATCATTTGATAGAAAGCTGGAAGCTATGAAAATAACTGCACCTAAAACTTCTTTTATGAAATTATATCTTCAATTTCCTCTTGAATATAAATCTTTGGATGATATAATTATTTTTAGTGAAGATTACATAAAAAATCTTTATAAATAATCATATTTTCAATTTATATTTTAACATTTTTCTTTTTAAAAAACAATACCATAATATAAAGTCGATTTTTAATTGACTAAAAAAGAAGTATAACTATGAAGTCTTGAATATAAAGCTATGATATAAACCTGTTTTTGAAAGGGTGATACATTTGTCGCTTAATTGTATAAAAATTATGCACAGAAAGAATACTGAAAATTGTGAAACGATCAGATATACTGTTCCTGAAACTGTGCTGATACCTATGTCGCAGCATATGGGCGTACCCTGTGAGCCTTTGGTTTCTGTTGGAGAAGAGGTAAAGGTCGGGCAGAAAATCGGCGACAGTGAGGCATTTATGTCTACGCCTGTACATTCAAGCGTTTCGGGCAAGGTGTTGGCAATAGACGATTATTCTTCAAACGGGAGAAAGTGCAAAAGTATTAAAATTGAATGTGACGGAAAGCAGACAATAAGTGAAGATATTAAGCCGCCGGTGATAACTGATAAGGTCTCGCTTATAAAGGCGGTCAGAGAGAGCGGCTGCTGCGGACTCGGCGGAGCAGGTTTTCCAACGCATATAAAGCTTAACTTTGATGAAAACAAAACACATATTGACAGCCTTGTAATAAATGCTGCCGAATGTGAGCCTTACATAACAAGCGATTACCGTGAAATGATAGAAAATCCCGATGACGTGCTGAGTGGAATAAAAACTATTCAGAACATTCTTAAAATAGAAAAAGTGTATATATGTATTGAAAAGAATAAGCCAAAGGCTATCGAGCTTTTTAATAATATGACGTCAAATGACGCTTCTGTAAATGTAGTAAAACTTTCATCTCTATATCCTCAGGGGGCAGAAAAGGTTATTGCATATAACGCAACCGGAAGAACAGTCAAAGAAGGCGAGCTGCCGTCGAATCAGGGGATTATAGTTATAAACGTGTCGACTGTTGCTTTTTTGAACCGATACTTTAAAACCGGTATGCCTCTTACCTGGCGGCGCATTACAATAGACGGAGATGCAGTTAAGTCTCCGTGTAATGTTAAAGTGCCTATAGGAACGTCGATCGCAGAGCTTTTGAAATTTGCGAAATGTGATGAGGATAAGGTCAAAAAAGTTCTCACAGGCGGTTTGATGATGGGAATGTGTATCTATGATTTAAATACACCTGTCATAAAAACAAATAATGCTGTTCTTGCTTTGAAAAAGTATAAAGCAAGAATCCAGACAAACTGCATACGCTGCGGAAGGTGTATAAATGCCTGTCCGGCAGGACTTATGCCTACCGAGCTTGAAAAGGCATATCAGCAAAGAGACGCTGAAAGACTGAATGCTCTCAAGGTAAATCTTTGTATGAACTGCGGAAGCTGTTCATATGTTTGCCCTGCTAAGCGTGACCTGGCTGAAACAAATCAACTGGCAAAGATGTTTGTTTCTGAAAATCGATAAGAAAGAGAGGAATAATACATGGAAAAGCTGATAGTTTCCCCATCGCCTCATGTGCGTTCGGGAATGACAACTCAGAAAATTATGCTGAATGTTATTATTGCTCTTTGTCCTGCTGTAATAGCGTCAGGAATAATTTTCGGACTTCGTGCGATCTTTCTCATACTGGTATGTGTAGCGACTTCATTGGTTTGGGAAACGCTTTTTAATATTATAACAAAAAAACCTAATACGATCAGCGATCTATCCGCTGTCGTAACAGGAATTTTGCTTGCGTTTAATCTTCCGCCTTCGCTTCCCTTTTGGATGGCGGCAATAGGAACCTTTGTGGCAATTGTAATAGTAAAATGCTTGTTCGGGGGGTTAGGACAGAATTTTGCCAACCCTGCAATAGTGGGAAGAATAGTTTTGATGCTCTCTTTCACAGGAGCAATGACAAATTGGACACTTCCGCAAGCGTTTCAGATAACGGATGCTGTAACCAGTGCCACTCCTTTAGTGACCCAAAATGAAGATTACTTGGACTTGTTTCTTGGAATGACAGGCGGCTGCCTTGGAGAAACTTGTGCGCTTGCACTGATTATCGGCGGAGTATATCTTGTTATAAGACGCATTATCTCACCTATTACACCTTTGTTTTTCCTGCTGACGGTGGAGGTATTTTCTGCTGTTGCAGGAGTCGACCCTCTGTATCAGATTCTGTCAGGAGGAGTTCTGTTAGGTGCGATTTTTATGGCTACTGATTATGTTACCACTCCGATAACCTTTTGGGGAAAGATTATTTTCGGAATCGGCTGTGGAATTATTACCTGTGTGATTCGTTTTTATGCATCGATGGCGGAGGGAGTTTCTTTCTCTATACTGATCATGAACATACTCACTCCTTACATAGATATGATCACTAAGACAAAGCCCGTCGGTGCGGTATCCGTAAAAAATAAGGGGGAATAAAACTATGAAAAAGTACATTTTTCCTCCGTTGGCACTAATGCTTATTTGTACTGTTGTATGCGGACTTTTAGTTGGCACATATAAGCTTACATACAAGGATACAACAGGTGTTATGACAGATGCTCTAAAGGCCGGCTGTGAGGCTGTTTTCCCCAATTCGGACGGGAATGATTACAAGATTTTGCTTGACAGTTCTAATGCTGAAAAAACGCCCTTGACATTCGGTAATGAAAAAGTTAATTCTATTATTCTAAGCGACGATAAAGAAAATTGCCTTATTGAGGTCACAGCCGACGGCTATGCAAAGGGCGGAATACATATTCTAGTAGGTATAAATCAAAGCGGCGAGCTTGTCGGAGTTGAGTTTGTAAGCTGCGGAGAAACGCCCGGTCTGGGAACAAAGCTGCGTGATAATAAGTCGATTTTCAGCGATAAATTCATAGGCTTTACAGCTGATGATGACTTTGAAAAGGTAGATAATGTTACAGGCGCAACTTATTCTTCAAAAGGAATGAGAGAGGCTATAAAGACTGCACTTGAGGTTTACAGCAATAATAAGGAGGCGATTTTGAGTGAGTAATTTAAAGGATCTTACAAAAGGCTTTGTAAAAGAAAATCCTGTGCTTGTTACCTTGCTTGGAATGTGTCCTGCATTGGCTGTTACCACTATGGCATCAAACGGAATAGGAATGGGACTTGCAACTACATTTGTGCTTGTCGGCTCTAACTTTGTTATTTCGCTGCTCAAAAAGGTCATTCCCGATGCGGTAAGGCTTCCCTGTTATATAGTTATTATAGCAGGCTTTGTGACATTAATAGAATTTTTGTTAAAGGGTTATATTCCTGCTCTTTATGACAGTCTGGGTATTTTTCTCTCACTTATAACAGTAAACTGCATAATATTAGGCAGGGCAGAGGTTTTTGCATCAAAAAACAAGCTTATCCCGTCTGTTCTTGACGGTCTGGGAATGGGACTAGGATTTACGTTGGCACTGTTTCTTATGGGTGCTGTTCGTGAAATAATAGGAACAGGTTCGATATTTGGAATAAGCATACCGTTTATCTCACAAAATCCTATGAGCGTGTTTATTATGCCTGCGGGAGGCTTTTTCACTCTCGGAGTTATCATAGCCATTGTTAATAAGCTTAAAAAGAAAAAACCTCCAAAGGAGATAGGCTGTGCAGGCTGTATAAACGCTGATTCATGCTCTTTTAAGTCAAACGAAGGGAGTTGTGAATAATGCTGAAACTGGTAATTATTATGGTATCGGCAGTGCTGGTTAATAATATAGTACTGTCGCAGTTTATGGGAATATGCTCTTTCTTGGGTGTTTCAAAGGTTATAAAAAACAGTCTGGGAATGGGTATAGCGGTTATATTCGTTATGCTCTGTGCGACTGCTGTTACATATCCTGTGTATAAATATATTCTCGTACCTTATGAGATCGAATATTTAAGAACTGTTGCATTTATACTTCTTGTAGCAATGTTTGTCCAGCTTGTAGAAATAGTGTTGAAGAAGACTATGCCTCCGCTTTATAAAGCTCTGGGAGTATATCTTCCTCTTATCACGACTAACTGTGCAGTACTCGGCGTTACAATAACAAATATTGATGAGGAATATACTTTCATTCAGTCAATTACAAACGCTTTGGGAACAGGCATTGGTTTTACTGTTGCTATATTGCTTTTCTCAGGCGTGCGTTCGAGAATAGACGCCGCAACAGGAATACCCGAGACATTTAAGGGAGTTCCGTCAACTTTGATAGCCGCATCGATAGTAGCACTGAGTTTTATGGGCTTTGGAGGGTTATTCGGATAATTTGTGAAAGGAGATACGCTCCGAACGGAGTTAGATTATAATGATGAATTATATTTTACCACTGCTGATTTTTGCTGGTCTGGGATTATTGGCAGGAATACTTCTTACCGCAATATCAAAGGCTTTTGCCGTTAAAACAGATGCAAGACTTGAAGCTGTGCAAAACGCTCTGCCGCAGGTTAATTGCGGTGCATGCGGATTTTCAGGCTGTAACGCTTATGCAGATGCTATTGTAAATCAGGGTGCAGAGATAAATAAATGCAATCCCGGCGGAGAGGAAACAGCAAATAAAATAGGTGAAATTATGGGGATTGACGCAGGAGATATTCAGCCTGTTTCGGCTTTTGTTCATTGCAGAGGAACCTGCGAAGCTTCGCCGTCTAGATTTGAGTTTGACGGTATAAGCTCTTGTGCGGCGGCAAATAGATTCTATAAAGGTGCAAAGCAGTGTGAAAACGGCTGTCTTGGCTTAGGCGACTGTCTGGCGGTGTGTTCAGAAGGAGCTATAAAGATTTGCAACGGTGTCGCTTTCATTGACGAAGAGCTATGTAAGGGATGCGGTCTTTGTGCAAAGGCTTGTCCGAAAGGACTGATTTCTATCAGGCGAAAAAACCAGCGCACTGACGTTGTATGCAAAAGCGAAGCCCATGCGAAGATTACTAAGAAATTGTGCAAAAACGGCTGCGTCGGCTGCAAACTTTGTGAGAAAGCGTGTCCGTCGGGAGCAATGAAGGTGGAGAATAATTTCGCCAGCATAGATTATGACAAATGTATAAACTGCGGAATGTGTGCAGAAGCATGCAAATTAGGAGTAATTAGATTAAAGAAATAAAACAAACCTGAAAGTCAAGCAGTATTGGCTTTCAGGTTTTTTGTTATATTTATCTGATATTTTATCGATTTTTGCTTCAGAAATTCATTTTTCTTTCAGATTTATATAAAAGAGTCGTTTTTTGTACAATTGTTGAAAACTTTAAAAGATGTTGTTTAAAACATAGCCTAAAATAGGGAGTTTCTAACACTTTCAACAAGGTTTTTAACAAAACATTGTTTGAAAACTTCGGTTTTAGTGAATTTGTTCTTAGTTTATTAATAATTTCGTTGAAAAAAATCGTACAATTTGCACATAAAATTCGCTCATTATTGTACAATCAAACTATTGACAAGTACATATTGTTTTTGCTAAGAAACACATTCAGAAACCCGCGAGCCGTAGGAGTCACCCCTGCACGCATTCTGCCTTTGGGAAGTTGGTAAAATATATTTATTTTGTAAAACAGCAGGCTAGTACTTGGTACCTAGAATCAAGATGTAGAGTTGGTTCAGCGTGCATTTATAAAAATCTAAAATGATAACTTAAATACTCGATTTGGGTATTGAAAACGAAAACTGTGTATATTCTCCTTCAACGCTGTCAACCGCTATTTTTCCATTGTGAATTGCAATAATAGATTTCACAATGTTTAGACCTAGACCCGCTCCTATCGTGTCACTTGCCCGTGAAGAATCGGTTTTGTAGAAACGGTTAAACACCTTTTTTCGCTCGCCCTCGGTAAGTCCTTCACCGTTGTTTTTTACACAAATATTGCTGTACATTTCATCATCATTGAATTTGAACTCAATATATCCGTTTTTCGGAGTAAACTTCACAGCGTTTTCAATCAGATTATACATAACCTGATAAAGCATATCCTTATCAGCATAAACTTGTACAGTGCCTGCGTTCAGACCTAGTATTTCAATGTTCTTTTTGCTTATATTTTTTTCAAAGGTGTTAAGTATATCAACTATAACGCTTATTACATTTGTGTTGGTCAAAACAGGCTTTAGTTGACCCGACTCAAGCTGTTCAAGATTAAGCAGTAGGTTTGTGAGCCTTGCGAGTCTTTTAACCTCATGGGATATAAGATTTAAATACTGGGGTTCTTTATCCGGAGGTATCGTACCGTCAATTATACCGTCGACAAATCCGCTGATTGACGTAAGAGGTGTTCTAAGCTCGTGGCAAACATTTGAAACAAATTGATTTTTTACCTTATCGCTTTTAATAACAGCGTCAGTTAAACGGTCAAGAGAGAGCTCAAGCTCATAAAACTCCTTGATTCCCGACAACGGGATTTTATTTTCTATTTTTCCTTTTGCAATACTATCGGAAATTTTAGTTATATGACCAAGCGTTTGTGATAACTGTCTGAACATAAGGCAGAAAAGAACAGCACTTACCGAAATAATCAATATAACAAAGAGTGTCATTATAAGGATTATAAAGTATTTATCAAAAACAAGACCTGATGAAACAAGCAGTAATACTCCTGAAACGGCAACTGCGATCAAAAGTATTACTGCTGTTAATATCAAAAAGTATTTTTTAAACAAACTGTGAGTTTTAATCATTAGTCCTCATCAACTTCAAACTTGTATCCAACGCCCCAGACAGTTTTAAGCTCCCACTTATCAGAAACACCTTCGAGCTTTTCACGAAGCCTTTTAACGTGTACGTCGATAGTCCTTGAATCTCCGTAATACTCAAATCCCCAAACCTCGTCAAGAAGCTGGTCACGGGTGTAAACTCTGTTAGGATTAGAAGCAAGGTGGAAAAGAAGCTCTAGCTCCTTAGGAGGTGTATCAAGGATAGTTCCGTTCACCTTAAGCTCATATCTTGTCATATTTACAGAAAGCTTGTCGTATTTGACTTCTTTAATTTCTGATTTAGTAGATGTTTGACCTACTCTTCTGTAAACTGCCTTTATTCTTGCAATTACTTCCTTAGCGTCAAACGGTTTGACGACATAGTCGTCAGCACCGAGCTCCAGACCTAAAACCTTATCAAAGGTTTCACCTTTAGCTGTAATCATAATAATTGGCACGTTTGATTTTTTCCTGATTTCACGGCAAACCTGCCAGCCGTCAAGACCGGGCAGCATTATATCAAGAAGAATAATATCAGGCTTAAGAGCGTTAAATTTAACAACAGCCTCTTCGCCGTCATGTGAAATAATTGCGTTGTAGCCTTCTTTTTCAAGATAAAGTCTTAGCAATTCGCAAATGTTTTTGTCGTCGTCAACGACTAATACCTTTCCCAGTGACATAATTGATATTCATGCTCCGTGAGAAGCATTTCCTCCCTTCACATTTTTAGCTCCCTTAATGTTGAGTTATAATAACTAATAATCATAAACTATCGATTAAAATATGTATTGAAGATATTTATAAATTAGCATATAGTTAAAACATAATTTCATTAACAAACTCAATATTAAAAATAAACAGTTCAAAAACAAATAATAAATTCGATACATTTATTATAACAAATTCACATCTGCACAAAGTGTACATTTTATATACTAATTATGTATATTATGTAAACTTTATAATATTGAAAGATTTTGTTGCATATTTATTCACAAAGATACAGCAATTTATACAGAAAAAAGCTATTTGTTTTGGATTATAGAAGAAAAAGGTTTAATACAATTGACTTGTATAAACATTACTATTATTGATTTAAATGTTAAGAAAATTTGTATGATATTACAAAAATTTAAAAATCTGACTGTTTACTCTTGATTATTAAAAAATAAATGGTAAAATATATTTAGCACTCAGAAAGCGAGAGTGCTAAAACGACGTTAAATTATCAACTATGTATTAAGGAGGACTCGATATGAACATTAAACCATTACAGGACAGAGTTGTTATCAAAATGCTTGAAGCAGAAGAAACAACCAAAGGAGGAATCATTCTTTCGGCTGCGTCTAAGGAAAAGCCTCAGGTTGCAGAAGTTGTTGCGGTAGGTCCGGGCAAGGAAGATGTTAAAATGGAGGTTAAAGTCGGGGATAAGGTTTTGACCAGCAAGTATTCAGGAACAGAGGTTAAAATCGACGATGAGGAATACACCATTTTAAAGATGGACGATATTTTAGGTATTGTTGAATAACCGCATTTAAAATTCCGATAAAAACAAACATATAATATATTTATAAGGAGAGATTATCATGGCTAAACAAATTATATACGGCGAAGACGCCAGAAAGTCACTTCAAGCAGGTATTGACCAGCTTGCTGACACAGTAAAAATAACACTTGGACCAAAAGGAAGAAACGTAGTACTTGACAAGAAGTTCGGTGCTCCGCTTATCACAAACGACGGTGTGACTATCGCTAAGGAGATCGAGCTTGACGACCCATTTGAGAATATGGGTGCGCAGCTTGTCAAAGAGGTCGCTACAAAGACAAACGATGCCGCAGGAGACGGAACAACTACCGCTACTCTTCTTGCACAGGCATTGGTATGCGAGGGTATGAAGAACATTGCTGCAGGCGCTAATCCAATGATAGTAAAGAAGGGTATGGCAAAGGCTGTTGATACTGCTGTTGAGGAAATTGCTAAGAACTCAAAGCAGATAAACGGTTCAGACGATATTGCAAGAGTTGCAACAGTTTCTTCTGCTGACGAAAATGTAGGAAAACTCATAGCAGAAGCTATGGAGAAAGTCACAAGCGACGGAGTTATCACAATTGAGGAGAGCAAGACTGCTGAGACCTACAGCGAGG
>CANPWR010000039.1 GCA_947584825.1 uncultured Clostridia bacterium
GAAAAGCCCAAGCAGTTTATGGAAGTCGGCGGCAAGCCTATTATTATTCATACTATAGAAAAGTTCGTTGTCTGTCAGGAGTTTGACAAGGTTTTGGTTTTGTCTCCTAAGCAGTGGATAAATCACACGCAGGACTTGGTAAAGAAGTTCATCCCGAACTGTGATAATGTCGTTGTATTAGAGGGCGGAGCAACAAGAAACGAAACTATAATGAATTCAATCAAATATATAGACGAGCAGGGTTGTCTTGACGATGAGACTATTATTGTCACTCACGATTCGGTAAGACCTTTTGTCACTCACAGAATTTTAGAGGAAAATGTAAAGTTTGCTAAGGAATACGGCGCTTGCGATACTGTAATTCCTGCGACTGATACTATAGTTGAGAGCAAGAACAATCAGTTTATAACCGATATTCCTGATCGTTCTAAGATGTATCAGGGGCAGACTCCTCAGACCTTCAGGGCAAAGATGCTCAGGGAGCTTTACAATTCCCTTACTGAAGATGAAAAGACGGTTCTTACAGATGCTTGTAAGATACTGGTGTTAAAGGGCAAGAAGATTCATTTAGTTGACGGGGAAGTTTTCAATATTAAGATAACATATCCGTATGATCTGCGTGTTGCCGAATCTCTGTTAGGAGGCGTTAAGTAATATGCTTAATACAGTTTATCAGCTCAAAAAACCACGACAGCTAGATATATTATTTAAGGATATTACACTAGATGACAAGCACGTTATAGTAAGACCTACACACTTGTCGATTTGTAATGCTGACCAGAGATATTATCAGGGAACTAGAAGCGAGGAGGTATTGGCAAAGAAGTTGCCAATGGCTCTTATTCATGAGGGAATAGGAAAGGTAGTATACGACCCGACCGGAACATTTAAAACAGGCGACGAGGTAGTTATGATACCGAATGTTCCCGAACAGGTGGACGAGATTATTGCAGAAAATTATCTGCGTACAAGTAAATTCAGAGGCAGCGGATTTGACGGCTTTTTGCAGGAGTATGTCGAGACAACGGCGGACAGGCTTGTTCTTCTGCCAAAGGGAATAAATAAAACAGTTGCGGCCTTTACGGAAATTGTAAGTGTAAGCTACCATGCAATAGACAGGTTTTATAGATTTTCACATAAGAGAAGAAATAATATCGGAGTGTGGGGAGATGGAAATCTAGGATATATAACATCTCTGCTTTTGAAAAGTCTGCACCCTGAAATTAATCTGTATGTGTTTGGAATAGACGAGTCTAAGATGAATGACTTCACCTTTGTAGACGGGACATATCATATAAGCAGGATCCCTGACGATTTGACTCTTGACCATGCATTTGAATGTGTAGGCGGAGGAGCTGCTCACAAGGCGATAAATCAAATCATAGATTATATCAATCCTGAGGGAACTATTTCCATTCTCGGAGTTTCAGAGGATCTGGCTCCTATAAACACTAGAATGATACTTGAAAAGGGCTTGACTGTCTTCGGAAGCTCACGAAGCGGAAGAAAAGACTTTATCGGTCTTATTGAGCTTTATAAGGAAAAGCCGGAGGTAGTGGCTTATCTTGAAAATATCGTCGGAACGGTTATAAAAGTCCGTGATGTAAAAGATATAGCTTATGCGTTTGAAACGGATATCCACAAGCTTATCGGAAAGACAGTTATGGTCTGGGACGAGTAATGGAATAACAGGTGGATTTTTATATCTTTCAGAACAGGAAAGTAATATTTAATGAAGATAAAAAGATTAGTAAAAAAATATTATAATAAAGCGGCATCCAGAATTTATAAGTTCGCAACGCTAAAGGTTATTTATCCGGTCGTTTATAATTTTTATAAGAGAAAACCTGTTGATGAAAAGAAGGTTTTGCTGATCGAGGTTCGCTCACTCAGTCTTACCGACAGCTATGCGGTTCTTGACAGGGAACTTAAAGCTAGGGGCGACATAAAGATTTCCTATCAGTATCTTGGCGAGACAATAGTAGGAGTATTTGGCTGTCTTAAAAGAGGTCTTTCTTGTGTAAAGGAGCTTGCAACGGCTAGTGCGGCATTTGTCACAGATGCCTGCCAGATAACAAGCTGTGTGAAACTTAGGGAAGAAACAAGGCTTATTCAGATATGGCATGCTTGCGGAGCCTTTAAGAAGTTCGGATTTTCAACTGCACTTCTGAAGTTCGGTGATTCTGAAAAGAGAATGCTCAAATATCCGTACTATAAGAATATTTCATATATAACTGTTTCAAGTCCCGAAGTAGTGTGGGCGTATGCGCAGGCTATGAACAGCTTGGCTTTCAAAAGCAAGGTTGTTCCTGTTGGAGTTTCAAGAACAGATTTGTTCTTTGAAAAGGATTTTTTAGACAGTGCAAAAGAACGTGTTTACGAAGCTTTTCCTAATGCACGGAATAAGAAAGTTATACTGTATGCCCCGACTTTTAGGGGAAAGGTAAGAAGTGCAAGAACGGGAATAATTGATATAGAACGCTTTTATCAGGAGCTTGGGGAAGACTATGTGCTGATATTAAAGCATCACCCATATGTTAAAAATCCGCCGCTGATTGATGAAGTTTACAGCAATTTTGCAGCAGATTTGTCCAAAATTTGTGATATAGAAGATTTGCTCTGTGTTGCTGACATATGCATATCTGATTACTCATCGCTGGTATTTGAGTATTCGCTGTTCGAGCGACCGCTGATTTTCTTTGCCTACGATATAGAATCATATAACGACTGGCGCGGCTTTTACTATGATTACGACGAGCTAACCCCAGGACCGGTATTTACTACTGATAATGAGATTATAGAGTATATAAAAAATATTGATGAGCGGTTTGATAAGCAAAAAATTATTGATTTCAGAGATAAATTTATGAGTTCTTGCGATGGGAATTCCACAAAGCGTATAATAGATTTGGCGTTAGGGGAGTAAGGGTAAAGCCAAAAGGAGATAAAAAATGGGTTTTGTTAAAATTGTAATAAGGATATTGGGAATCAACCGCCTATGGTGGAAGGTCAAAAAGCTTCCTTTGATAAAGAAGATTATCGCCTATAATAAGAAAAAGAAAAAAGAGAGAAAGAAAGCGTTTAACCGTATTCGCATGGAAAAGTTTTTACATCATACTATTCGTGATGCATATAATAGTTGTCTGGACAAGCCGGTTGACGAGCGAAAGGTTGTTTTTATCGAGCCTAGATATGATAATTTGTCTAACAATTTTAACGAGATATACAGAATTCTTGAAAATGAATATGATTTTAATTTGAAGGTTTGTCTGCTCCGAGATATTTCCGTATCAAGGGAGGAGTACGAGCAAAACTGTATAGATATGGTAAAAGAAGTTGCAACGGCGAAGTATGTATTTTTAGACGAGGCTTCAAGGCCGTTCAGTGCCTTTGAAAAAAGAAAGGAAACCATTGTCACGCAGCTGTGGCATGCCTGCGGAGCATTTAAAAAGTTCGGTTTTTCAACTGCTGATTTGATTTTTGGCTCGGATGCAGAGTCTCTGAAAGAGTTTCCGTTCTATGGGAATTTAAATTATGTAACGGTAAGTTCTCCTGAGGTAACATGGGCTTATGAGGAGGCAATGTTGCTTGAAGATAAAAATACCGAAGTTGTTGCAACCGGAGTTTCAAGAACTGATACATTCTTTAGGGAAGAAACTATAAAAAATGCTTACGAAAAACTCTACAGTCTTATGCCTTCGGCAAAGGGCAAAAAGGTTATTCTTTATGCTCCGACATTCAGAGGAAGAGTAAGAAAAGCTAAGACTCCTGACAAACTTGATATAGGTGCCTTTTATGCTGAGTTTTCAGACGAATATGTTTTGCTGTTCAAGCATCACCCTTTTGTAAAGAGCCGACCCGAAGTGGCAGACGAGTATAAAGGCTTTGCCTGCGATATGACAGAGTATATGTCAATAGACGAGCTTTTGTGTGCAGCAGATATTTGTATATCCGATTATTCATCGCTTGTGTTTGAGTATTCGCTTTTTGAGCGTCCGCTTGTATTTTTTGCATACGATATAGATGAATATAATGACTGGCGTGGATTTTACTATAATTATGACGAACTCACACCAGGTCCGGTTTATAAAACAAACGAAGAGATAATAAACTATATTAAGAATATAGATACAATGTTCGAAAGGCAGCAGGTAATAGACTTTAAAAACAAGTTTATGTGCTCTTGTGACGGACATGCAACAGAACGCATATTAAAGCTGGTATTCGGAAGTGCTCTGGAGGCTAACAAACGAGCGAAGTATTAACATTAAAGTGCTTTGATAAATAAATTATTTATTACGGGAGAATGCTTTGGAATCAGGGCAAAGATTGGGATATGAAAAGAATTTTAATAAGATCAGGAATGACTCCGTTTGATAATTTCAGTCCGAGCAAGGTTATCGGAGAGAGTTTGATTGGCGGGAATAGCGGCAATCTTGTGTATGCCTACAGTGTTTACCGTGCGCTGATGACAGAGGGTACAGAGATCGATTCAACATATTATCGGCTTGATTACACCGACAGAGAAATAGACAAAATTAACGAAACATACGACATGTTTGTTATACCTCTCGCAGACGGTTTCAGAGATGGCTTTGAGGATAAATTAAAAGCATTTGCAAGCTTGATAAGACGTCTTAAGATCCCTGTAGTAGTTGTTGGGGTCGGACTGAGAGCACCCTATGAACCAGATTTGAGCAAAGGCTTTTCATTCGACGACGCTGTAAAGGATTTTATGGATGCAGTACTTGAAAAGTCTGCCATAGTGGGGGTAAGAGGACAAATAACTGCTGATTATCTTTCTTCTCTTGGATACGTTGAGGGTTTACACCATATGGTTATCGGCTGTCCGTCGATGTATATGTTCGGACGGAATTTAAATATAAGAGATACGAAAATTACAAAGGATTCCTTTGTTTGCATAAATAATTCTGTAATATCGCCTGATAATGTTCTTGATTTTATGGAGAGAAGCTGTCTTGAATTTCCAAACGGATATTTTATTCCGCAGAGAACATATGAGCTTAAAATGACGTATTTCGGTATACCTCTTTTGGAAAAGTACAGTAAGCCGAATTATCCCCATAACATAGAGTATCACCTTTATGAGCAGGACAAAGTAAGATTTTTTATAAATTTCAAAGAGTGGAGCAAATTTGTTTCAAAGGCTGATTTTTCTTTTGGCCCACGTCTGCACGGTAATATAACATCTATTATTTCCGGAACGCCTAGTTTAATTATTCCAAAAGACGCCCGCATGAGGGAACTTGCTGAATACCACAATCTAACCAGAGTGAATTACACTAAAATAAACAGTGATACAAGCATTTGGGATTTGATTGAAAAGGCTGATTTTAAGGCTCCGCTTAAAAACCATCAGATTAATTTTGACGAATACCTCAAATTTTTTAAAATTAACGGGGTTGAAAATATTTTTGAATATGATGATGTTCCACAAAACACGCCTTTTGACATAAAGGCTGCTGAGGCAGAGTATCAACCTGCTGTTACTACTTATAATTCCTGCTCCAGAGAGGAGAAGATTATGCGTACAGGAGAGTACATTAAATACTCTAATGCGACAATAAAGAGGTTATATTCAAGACTTGACAGACAAAAAGAGATAAAATCAATGTTAAGGTTACGAATAGCTGAAAAAGATAAAGTAATAAATGATAAAAATAATATAATTGCTGACAAGAACAAAATAATATCTGATAAGAATAAAATAATATCAGAAAAAGACAAGATAATTAATATGAAAATAGTAAGATTTATAGTAAAGTTAAAAAATATATTTAGGAAATTCAAAAGAAAGAAATAAATATAGTTTGAGGTCTATTTGAATATAAATCAAATTACTTGTTTCAAAGGAGAAAAAAATGAGAGTAAACGCAAAAAAGAAGGACAATAGAAATATAGTAAGAAAAATAGCTTCTAAGGTCAAGCACAGGATAGTGTCATTTTACGATCCAGTTGCGGATTTAAGACCGCTTTGGCTTTTTAATGCAGGAAATTTATTTTCCGGCAATCCTAAGTGGCTATTTGTATATATCAACAAATACAGGAAGGATATAAAAGCGGTATGGCTTTGTGATGATGATGAAACGGTCGATTTTATAAACAGACTGGGGTATGAAGCTCACAATTATCATTCTGAAATGGCTTACGCTTATGAACCAAAGGCTAAGGTTTTTGTTGTTGAAAATGTTAAGGAGGCATTTCCTGTAAGATTAAATCCTGATGCAGTGATTTTGAATCTTTTTCACGGCATAGGATGCAAGGCTATCGAGCGCAAGGTAAGTTGTGGCTTTTTTATGTATGAGAATATTGCAAAAAAGTATATTAGACACAATACAAGATTTAAGAATAATCAGCTTTTTTTGGTAACTTCTCCTCTTATGGAAAAGCATTTCAAGGAACAGTGAGGTATTGATGATGATAAGGTAATAAGGGCAGGCTATCCGAGATGCGAATATCAGAAGTATTTTGAAAAAATTCAAACATTTGACCATGATATTCTTGCTCAAAAAGGTATGCCGGATGATATAAAGATAGCTGTATATGCTCCGACATATCGTGATGCTTCTCCGTTTGACTTTTTCGGTAAAGCAATACCCGATATGAATGCTCTTCTAGAAAAATTGAGGGAAAACAATACCCTGTTGATTTTTAAAATGCATCCGTTTATGGAACGTGATTCAGTTTATGTTCAGGTGAAGGAGTATTATAAGAATTGTCCTAATTTTCTGTTCTGGGACAACTCTAACGACTTCTATGAGATAATGGATAAGATTGATCTGGCAATAGTCGATTATTCATCTATATATTATGATTTGCTTGCGGCAGGAGTTAAAAATTTTGTAAGATATTTATTTGATTACGGTCAGGAGAATAACAACCGCGATCTTGTATTTGATTTGCTTGAAATGACGTCGGGTAAAATATGTAAAAATTTTGATGAGCTTTTGGATTCTTTTAGATATGAGAGCACAAATCAGGATAAAAAGGATACAGAACGTATAAATAATCTATTTTGGGAGTATTCAGGCAAAGATACCTTTGATAAAATAATCTCTAAGACAATGAATTTCAAGCCTACAAAAAGAGAGCTACCTATGCTCTATTCATTTGATATTTTCGATACTCTGATATCAAGAAAAGTATTAAATCCTATAGGAATATTTTACTATGTAAAAGAGAAAATTGAGAAGTTAGATGAAAACTTTCCGGCATTTTTGGTTAAAAAGTATCCTAAGATAAGGCAGGAGGCCGAGAAAAACGTTCGTGACTATTATATAAAAACGTTATCGCTTCGTGAAGATGATAAAAGAGAAATTAGTTTTGACGAAATATTTGACAGGATTCAATATGTTTACGGAATAACAGATAAGCAAAAGCAAATACTTAAAGACTTAGAGCTTGAAGCTGAGTATGAAAACTCGATTCCTATACCTGAAAAGATAGGTTTTGTTGAGGAGTTGCTCAAGCGCGGAGAAAAGGTAATCCTTATAAGCGATATGTATCTGCCGAAGGAATTTGTTAGAAAGCTGCTTTATAAGGCAAACCCTGTTCTTGCTGATCTTGAGCTGTTCTTGTCGTCTGATTACGGAGTTCAGAAAACGACAAAGCTTTTGTATCTTGAGGTGTATAAGAGCTTTGATGAATACAATTTTTCTAAGTGGCGTCATTTTGGCGACAGCCAGTTTGCCGACGGAAAACGTCCGAGGCAATTGGGGATTGCCGCAAAGGTACACGGTATTCCTGAATTTAACGAATACGAAACTGCAATGGTTGAAGAAATCGGTACCTATGATTCGTTTCTTGTTGCTGCCAAGCTTGCAAGATTTAGAGATGAAAATACAAATATAAAGGACTATTATGCATATGCTCATGTATCGATGTATATGGTTCCGTATGTAAGCTATGCTGTTAAAGATGCGTTTAAAAACGGTGTAAAAACCTTGTATTTTATTTCAAGGGACGGTTATCATTTAAAGAGAATTGCCGATGCTATTATAAAGGCAAAAGGCATTGATATGAAAACTAAATATATTTACGGTTCAAGAAGAGCGTGGAGAGTACCATCATTTGTAACAGAGATTGATGAAGAATTCTTTACTGGTTTTGGTAATTTTGCTCAGGTTCAGAGCTATGACCATTTGCTTGATGCAACCTGTCTTGATGAGGAAACCTTCCAAAGGGAATTTCCTGAACTTGCATATTTAAAGAATGTCGATAGAATAGACCAAAAAACGCTTGAAGATATAAAGGTTGTTCTGTCAAATTCAGAGAAGTATAAACAGTATATTCTCGACTATGCAAAAAGGGAAAGAAAGATTATCAATGAGTATTTTAACCAAGAGATTGATTTTTCTGAAAAGTTTGCATTTGTTGAGTATTGGGGCAGAGGATATACTCAGGATTGCCATGTTAGAATTATGCACACTGCTGCCGGCAAAGAAATTGATGTTCCGTATTATTATATGAGGAGCATCTATTCGACCGACGGAGCAAGCATTAAGAAAAACTTTACAACCCATATTCAGTCTCTGATATTTGTCGAGGCTATATTTGCAAATATTCCTTATAAGAGTATTGAGAAATACAAGTATGAGGGTTCAAAGGTTGTACCTGTAATAGAGCCGATACAATGTGATGAGGAACTTAATTATTCGCTTGAGAGATTTTTAAAGCAATTCTGTGTGGATTTTTACGACAGCGAAAGTAAATATAATGATGAGGAAACGCTTGAAAGAGAGCTGTTTGATTTCTCATTTAATTATTATGCAGAGCATCAGGAGGACGATTTAATATTCAGCGAGTGTTTGGGTCCGTTGATTGACGCTGTGGGAACATACAGTGATAAGAGGGAATTTGCTCCGCCGATTTCCAAGCAGATGCTTGAAGATCTGGCTGACGGTATCCCTATGGGCAGAATGACATACTCGCTTCCTATAACGCTGAATCGTTCTGATGATAAGAACATCCAGGAATATGAACGTATATTGCAATCTTTTGAAGACGAAAAGGAAGAAAAACGTTTAGAAAAGCAAAAAGAAAAATTTGATGTTAGAGAAATAGAATTTAAAAAGCAGTATGAAAAGTATATTTGGGATAAACGGATTTACAATAAAAAATACAAAAAGCTGTGTAGGGATAATGACGTTGTACCGAATAGTGTGTTGATTTTTGATCCGTTCATAAGCGGTAAAGATTTAAAGCCGGAGTTGTATTCAATATATAAAGAACTTTCAAAAATCAAGGGAGTAACGATTAATTATTTCATAAACAAAAAGTCTTATTCGGAAAGTAATCTTAAGCTTTTTGCAACCAGTGAAGTAATAATTCTAAGAGAACAGATTGATATTATCAGTATGCTCGAAATCAGACCTGAGACTAAAATCGTTCAAATGTGGCAGTGTGCTTTCCCGTCTGCGGACTTTGGATATATGAGAGATCTTAGTAATAAGGGACCGTATGAGAGAAAGCTCATTCAAGAAAAGGAAGACGTTAAATATTCGTTGGTTACAACAGCGTCTGAAGCTATTTCTGAGCTGTTTGCGAAATCTCTGAAAAATACTGAATCGACAAAAATAGTTCCGATAGGGAATCCTTGTACAGATGTCTTCTTTGATGAAAAATACAAAGAAGAGACGAGAAAATTATTGTATAATAAATTCCCTCAGGCAAGGGGTAAAAAGATTATCGCATATATTCCTAGCCACAGATTCAGGACAGAGCCTTACAAGAAGCTTGAATTTTTAGATGTTCCTTTGATGTATAAATACTTAAAGGAAGAATATGTGCTGATATTCCATAGCTCGGTAAAAAATGATAATAAGTATCATATTGCAAATCAACAGAAGGATTTTGCTTTCGATATAAAAGGAATTATAGCTCTAAGACCTCTTCTTTCAATTGCAGATGTTATAGTCGGAGACTATAGAAGCAGTTTTCTTGAAATGCCACTGTTAAATGTACCCATTTACGCGACTGCAAATGATTTTGAAAACCATATGGAAAACAAAGGACTTATTAAGAATTATAAGCAATTAATTGGTGGTCCTATTGTTGCCGATACTATGGACTTGATTCAAAGAATTATGGAAATTGACCAGTATGATTATACAAAGCAGCAGAGGATCGCAAAGAAGTATCTAAACAAATGCGACGGCAATTCCGCAAAGAGGCTGGTAGATATATTGTTTGGAGAACAATAATTCTAAATTTGAAAAGTTAATATACTGTTAATGAATTTAGTATTTCAAGTGATATAATATGTTATGCACATCAAAACTAAGCATAACAAATTCTGCTTTGCGTTATAACGGCGTCAATGCCGTTTGAGAATTTATATTTTATTTATGGAGAAAAATAAATGAGGAATGTGTATATTCAAAAGTTTATAAGCTACCGACATTTGATGTTTGAGCTTGTAAAAAAGGGAATTAAACTAAAATACAGAAGGTCATATCTGGGCATATTGTGGTCGTTGATAGAGCCACTTCTCACAATGGCTGTGCTGACGGTTGTGTTTACAAAGCTCTTGGGCAGAGACGCTAAGGATTTAAGTATACCGTTTGCGTTGTATATTCTTATCGGACGGCTTATGTATTCCTATTTTTCGTCCGGAACAAAGACGGCAATGCGTTCTATAAGGGCAAACGCTCCTATGATCAAGAAGGTTTACGTGCCAAAGTATTTATATCCTCTTTCGTCTACACTTTATACTTATATTATTTTTCTTATTTCGCTGATTGATTTGTTCGGAGCGGCAATAGTAATGGGAGTTAAACCGTCATGGTATATGCTGCAGGCTATAATTCCTCTGATTTTGATTTTCTTTTTAACATTCGGCGTCGGAATGATCCTTGCTACTGTTGATGTGTTTTTCAGAGACGTAGAATATATTTGGGAAGTTGTTTCAATGCTTATTATGTATACCAGTGCAATTTTCTATACTATAAGCAGATTTGAGGGTTGGATACTGAATGTTTTTAAGTTCAATCCGTTATATAGGCTGATTGAAGGCTTTAGAGATTCATTTTCAGGTCAGCCAATGCATCCATATGGTATGCTTTATGCGGCACTGTTTTGTTTGGCGGTAGTGCTGTTCGGATTCTTTATTTTCTATAAAAAGCAGGATGATTTTATTCTTCACATATAAAACTATTCAAAGTTTGAAAAGAATAAAAACAGCAGCAACACTCAAAGGAGGATACAGATATAATCATGGGTAAAACGATACTTAAAGTTTCTCATGTAGGAATGAAATTCAATCTCAGCAAGGAAAAGGTAGATAATATCAAAGAGTATGTAATAAAGCTTTTGAAAAAGGAGCTTCACTATAATGAGTTCTGGGCATTAAAGGACATCTCATTTGAGGTTGAGCAGGGCGACAGAGTTGGAGTTCTCGGCTTGAACGGAGCAGGAAAGTCTACTCTTTTAAAAATTATTTCAGGGGTTTTCAAACCAACTGAGGGACAGATAACAGTTGAGGGAAAAATAGTACCGCTTCTTGAGTTGGGCGCAGGCTTTGACA
>CANPWR010000040.1 GCA_947584825.1 uncultured Clostridia bacterium
AAGGTTAGGCTTTTAAGCCCCCCCCCCCTGTTACATATTCTGGAATTAGGCACTTACACATATTTTTCACGTCCTTTGATATTGTATATTTATATTAACATATTTCGACAGAGGTGTCAAGGGGTTGCAAAAAAATTTTGCAACCTAGAGGCAAGAAGCAAGAGGCAAGAGGCAAGATTTATCTTTTTTACTAAGTTCTGATAGTAAAATCTTGCTTCTTTCCTTTTGCAACAAAGTACTAGCCTGCCGTTGTGCAAAGTAAATACACTCCAAAAACTATCCAAAGGCAGCAGAGCCACCGGCGGTTCTTTCCTTTTGCAACAAAGTACTAGCCCGCCGTTGTACAAGCCCTAATAATTTTCAAACTTTTTATAGGCGGCAATGCGTGCAGGGGTCACCCCTGCCGGTTATCGTTGCCAATACTTTCTGTCCAAACTTCTATATTGAACAGCCTGTGCAATATGTGATTTTTGAATAACATCGCTCTTGTCCATATCCGCAATAGTTCTTGCGACTTTGACTATTTTATCATACGCACGAGCCGACAGTCCCAACTTTTCAAACACGTTTTTAAGCATTGTGTTGGCGTCATCAGTCATAGGACATACATCGTGCAAAATATCAGAAGTAATATTTGCATTGCAGGTTATTTTTGTGTTTTTGAATCTCCTGTTCTGTATTTCTCTCGCCTCGAAAACACGTTCTCTTATCTGAGCAGATGTCTCAGACTTTTCATTTGATGAAATGCTTTCATATTCTACAGGGGCAACCTCAAGATGTATATCAAATCTATCTATTAACGGTCCAGAAATCTTTGAGAGATACCTTGCTACCTGACTTTGCGAGCATATACACCTCCTTGTGGGATGCCCATAATATCCGCACGGACACGGATTCATAGCGGCAACCAGCATTACCGAACAAGGGTATGTAATATTCCCCCATGCTCTTGATATGGTAACAATACCGTCCTCCAATGGCTGACGTAGAGCTTCTAATGTTCTCCTGTCAAATTCGGCAAGTTCGTCCATAAATAAAAGACCGTTATGTGAAAGGGATATTTCTCCCGGTTTTGGAATTGCCCCTCCGCCTGTCAATCCTGCTTGTGAGATTGTGTGGTGAGGGCTCCTAAAGGGACGCTTTGTTACAAGCGGTGTGTCGGGATCTAAAATGCCTGCTACCGAATACAAATTTGTAGCTTCAATTGACTCCTCAAAAGTCATCTTTGGCAGAATAGTCGGAATCCTTTTTGCAAGCATACTCTTTCCGCTTCCCGGAGAGCCAATCATAATCACATTATGACCTCCGCAAGCCGCGATCTCAAGAGCTTTTTTTGCTCCCACCTGACCCTTTACATCGGAAAAGTCCAGCGTATCAAAGTAATCAACTTCCTTTGGCACATACTTTTCCGCAGGAGTTATCGGAGCAGAAAGGAAGTGAGATAAAAGCTCCTTTAACGTATTAACTCCGTAAACTGTTATACCCTCAACAACTGACGCCTCAAAAGCGTTTTTCTTAGGCACGAATATCTCCTTGATTCCTCTGTTCTTTGCATACAAAACCATAGGAAGAACTCCGTTTACTTCCCTTATTTCTCCTCCCAGAGAAACCTCGCCTATAAACGCTTTATCTCTTGTAACTGACTCATCAAAATATCCCGACACAACAAGAACCGCAGCCGAAATTGCCATATCAAAAGACGACTGCGTTTTTCTTATATCCGCAGGCGCAAGATTTACAGTAACAGAACGCTCAGGAAAAGGTATATTACTTGACCTAAACGCACCTTTAATTCTGTCTCGGCTTTCCCTTACCACAGTGTCAGCCTGTCCGACAATATCAAATTTAGGCAATCCGTTTGAGGCCTCGATCTCAACCGTCACGCTGAACGAGTTCATACCCAAAAGACCTATGCTGTTTATCTTTGCAAACATTATGTCAATCTCCTTTTTCAGTATGAAATTCTAATGTTATATACATATTTTAATTCTCGATAATCTGCACAGCAACCTTAATTCCGTCAACTGCGGCGCTCATAATTCCTCCGGCATAGCCTGCGCCCTCACCGCACGGAAACAGGTTTTCGCAGTTAAGCGAATAGAAACCGTCAGTTCTTGTTATACGAACAGGCGACGAGGTTCTAGTTTCAGGAGCAGTGAGAAGAGCTTTACCGTTTCCGAAACACTTCATCTTTTTAGAAAAATCATCAAACCCGATCTCAAGCATATTAGTTACGATTTTAGGAAACAAATTCCTCAGTTCAACCGCTTTCAGACCTCTAGGGTATGTTCCCTTTATATCCGATTCAATGCTCGGATTTCCGCTTAAAAAGCCCTCGACTGTTGTTGCCGGCGCTGAGTAATCCTCATCTGCCAGCTTATATGCTCTGGATTCAATGTCCCTTTGAAAGCTAACACCGTCAAGAGGCTTACTCCCAAAGTCCTTTGGAGTTACCGATACAACGATTGCAGAATTTGCATTGTCGCCGTTTCTTGAATACTCGCTCATTCCGTTTGTTACGACTGTTTTTTCCTCACTTTGAGCAGGAACAACATATCCACCGGGACACATACAAAACGTATAAACTCCCCTGCCGTATTTATTTCTTTTCGAGAGCTGATACTCTCCCTTAGGCAGGAGCGGATTATCTGCTTGATTTCCGTAAAGACTTATGTCTACATCACTCTGCCGATGTTCAATTCTCACTCCGACTGAAAATGGTTTAGGTTCAAGAATAATATTTTTTCTAACCAAAAGCTCAAAGGTATCCCTTGCCGAATGACCAACAGCCAAGATAACATCATCAACCTGCATTGAAAATCTGCTTGTTTTTATTTCATTGATCCTTCCGTTTTTAAGTGTAAAATCTTCAAGCTTAGTTTCAAAATATATCTCTCCGCCCAAAGATAAAATCCGCTCTCGCATAGCCTTGACAATTCTCCTCAAATTGTCAGTCCCAATGTGAGCCTTAGCTTTCGTAAGAATTTCCTTTGGCGCTCCAAACTCAACAAACTGCTCAAGTACATATCTGCAGAGCTTGTCCTTAATTCTTGATGTGAGCTTTCCGTCTGAAAAGGTTCCTGCCCCGCCCTCGCCGAACTGAATATTAGATGATTCACTGAATACTCCTCCGTTCATAAAGGCATCAACCGATGATACACGCTTTTCAATCGGCTCTCCACGTTCAATAACTATCGGCTTTATTCCGTTCTCTGCCAAAACAAGAGCCGAAAACATTCCAGCCGGACCAAAGCCTATTACCGCAACCTTTTTGTTTTCATTTCCCTTTTTTAAAAGTGGTGAAAATTCAAAATTCTCACAGTAACTAGCAAACTTATTTCTATTGCAAATCTTTTTTTCAATATCTGAATCATAAAGCTCTACAAAAACCGAGTAAACTAACATTATGTTATCCCTGTTTCTTGCGTCGACAGATGTCTTATAAATTTCAATTTTTCTTATATTTCTTTCCTTCAATGAAGCAATTTTCAACGCCTTAGAAAAAACACTGTCTTTATTTGCATCAAGCGGCATTTTTATTCCAGAGATAATTAAAGGCATAATCTCTCACCTTCTAAGCTTACTTCCAAAATTAATAAAAATGGGTGACATTTTGCTGCCACCCAAAAATCAAACAGGCATTATGCCTTGTATTTAAATCCTGCGGCTGAACAATTCTCCGCCTCTGTTCGTAAATAAAACTAAATACTACGGGGAAATTTAACAAACTTGAGAGCGTTAAATTTACTTTTCTTTGACCTCAATAGTTATATCATACAGACCATAAGCCCACACCTTACCGTTATCAGGTGAATATATCGTTACCGACTTTGTATACGAGCCTTCATTAAGCGATTCTTTGTTCAAATCCAACTCTGCGATAAAGTCAGAAGCTTTGATAGAAGATATAACCTTTTCCGGACCGTAAATCGTAACATCTGTTAATCTATTGGTTCTATTGACAACCCTGTTGTCATCGGACTTATTTATTATTTTAATTTGTGATTCGTTGAGAGATATAACCTTTCTGCCGAGATTGTTCCTTTTTACTTTTACAGTTACCGTACTGATCCCCGAAGCGTTGATCTGACCGCCTGTAGTTTTGACGTCCATATCAAATTTAGCTCCAGGACGAATATCTCTTAACTGTAAGTATCCCAAATGATTTGATGTTACATCTTCAATACTGTTATTAGGCGAAAGAATATCAATGCTTTCATCAGAAAGTGAATACTCTATTACAGATTCGTCAAAATTTTCCGGCGCACCCTGTATACCAACAGTAAATGGGAGCGTCTTTCTCATATAAACAGAAAAGTCTATTGTAAATTCTTCAGTACCCAGAGTAATATCCGATTGGTCAATAATCTTCTCATCCTGATACAAAACTACATCAGATGATGTAGTGGTATACGATTCTGACAAAGACAGCTTTCCGTCAAATTTGACCTTTACGTCGGTGATCATATCTATCTTATCCTTAGGTCCCTTTATTTCGACCTTCTCAGGCGACACTGACGTTTCTGTCAATGTAAATCCCTCTGTTGCACTTACACCCGATGCTTCAACAGAGACTTCCTTTTCTACCATATCTATATAATCAAGACTTACTTTTATCTTACCTGGAGTTACATTCTCTACAGAAAATTCATCATCACTTTTAGATTGAATCCGAACATCTAGCTCATACTCTCCGGCTTGTTCAATCTTTGAAGCGTCAACCGTTGCATAAAGATCATCATTGGAATAATTTCCTATTTCGTATCTCATTCCGTTTATGGTAGCACTCACCATATTTACATCATAATTTACAACAGACAGTCCCTCTCGCTCTGCTCTTGTTCCTGTTAAATCAACTGTAATCGGAATGTTTGAGACAGTCTTGTATATTGTTGGATAAAGGGTAAGCGATAATGCAATCCAGATAATTACGGCAACTACTATAGAAAATATTCTTAAAAACAGTTTATTTCCAAAAAGGTGTTCTAAATCTATCTTTGCTCTTTTTGAACGCTTTTCCATTTTTTCTTCACCCTCTTTGCAAATCCACCTTTATCCTTTTCCGAAACATCAGATATAAAGCGTTTTTTCAAAAGTCGTCTTAGACTTTCTTTAGAGAACCCTCGTGTAAGTTCTCCCTCCTCAGCTACAGAAATGTTTCCTGTTTCTTCAGAAACAACTATAACAATTGCATCGGATATTTCGCTTATTCCTATTGCAGCCCTGTGCCTTGAGCCAAGCTGTTTATTTATAAGCTCTTCCTTCTGAGGTGTTGGAAGAAAACAGCCTGCCGCCAAAATTTTAGCATCTCTGATTATCACCGCTCCGTCATGAAGAGGAGAATTCGGAAAAAATATATTTCCAAAAATCGCATCGCTTGGTCTGCAGTTGAGTATTGTGCCATTCGCAACATGTTCTCCGAGCTTTGTTTTTCTCTCGCAAACTATTAACGCTCCTGTTTTGGTCTTTGAAAGATTAGATGCAGCATCGCAAATTGAGTCAATACATTCTGTCCAAACAGAATTATCATCACCATTGTCAGGATTTATAAACGATAAGTTAGCAACCTTTGTACGTCCCATCTTTTCAAGAATTCTTCTAAGTTCCGGCTGGAACACTATAATCAGTGCGACAAATCCCCACTTGAAAAAGTTTTCAAGCAGGAAGGTCATTGTCTTTAACTCGAGAAGTGAAGATATTAAATAGCATATCAAAATAATTATTATACCCTTAACAAGCTGTCCTGCTCTTGTCTCTCTGACAATTTGCGTTCCTTTAAAAATCAGATAAGACAAAATAGCCATATCTATTAAATCAATTATTGTTATTGATTTAAAGACACTAACGAAAGCCTGTAAGACTTCAGATATTGCAGACATAATATTCACTTCCTTTCTTTATTCCTATAAATTAAGCACTGCACACTTAACACTAATAATTAAATTATTAGTGACATCAGGAATAATTGTAACGGCATTATGTTTTAACAAATAAATAGTTAATATTTGACCTTACTAAATGAAATTATTTATCGCATAGCAATAGCCATATATCTCTATAAAGATATTATAACATACCTATATTATTTTAACAAGGGTTAAAACCCAATATTATTTACTTTTTTTAGTTCTGTTACAACTTTTTTTACCTCTGCCTCACTGTTAAATACCGAAGGTGAAAATCTCGTCAGACCATCTTCTGTTGTTCCGAGTGTTTTATGTGCCAGCGCCGAGCAATGAAATCCTCCCCGCAACGCAAAACCTCGTCTGCTTAGATAATCAGTAACCTCAAATGAGTTTGCATTTTTATAGCTGAATGAAACCAGAGGTGCATAATTCTTTTTCTCTTCTCTGAATACTGTAAAATTATTTAGTTTTTCTACCTGAGATACAAACATATCGCAGAGTCTGTCTTCTTTTCTTCTTATGTTGTTTAATCCAAAGTTTTTAACAAAATCAACTCCTGCTCCGAGAGAAACAATTCCCGGAACATTTATTGTTCCGCTCTCTAGCTGTTCAGGGAGAAAATCAGTCTGTTCAAGTTCTAGCGAAGTAGCTCCTGTTCCTCCCTCAATAATTGTACTTAATTTATAGCTTCCGTCTGAAATAAGCACGCCTGTTCCCGAAAGTCCGTAAAGACCTTTGTGACCTGCGCAGCATATAAAGTTTATACCTTCTCCCAGCTTTATGTTAAGAACACCTGCACCCTGCGCGGCATCAAGGATAAAGCATATTCCTTTCTTTTTGCAAACAGCCGCTATCTCATTAAACGGAAGAACCTCTCCTGTTACATTTGAAGCCGCCATCATACAAATGCACTTTGTATCTTTTCTTATAAGCGATTTGAAATTGGAAACTGTTTCTTCGTCACTGTCTGAAACCTTTGCAATTGAAAGGCTTACATTATGCCTTGAACGTGCAAGCGCAAATGCCGGACGGGATACGGCATTATGCTCAAGAGAAGATATGATCATATGACCTCCGCTTTGCATAATTCCTTTCATTGCAAAGTTGACCGCATGGGTACAGTTTAGTGTAAAAACAACATTTTCTGGCTTTGCATTAAAAAAACTTGCTATTCTCTCCCTTACCTTATATACTTCGTCCGCTGCTTTGACTGACATCTTATGTCCGCTTCGCCCGGGATTTCCTCCTAAAAATTTCGCAGCATAATTAGCTCTGTTGACTACGACATTAGGCTTTGGAAAGGTTGTAGCTGAATTATCAAAATATATCATCTTAACATCAATGCTCCTTTAAGAGCATACCTCCTTTATTAATTTCAAATTTGCAACCCTGCAGTTTTTGTATTTGTTTATTAAGATCAATATTTTGGATTGTTACCTAAAAGCATATAACCTTTCCCTTGAAAAGCTATTCAGGAAGCTTTTGAAATGCCTTATGGGCAATGTTTTCCCTATCAAGAATTGAAAATATATATCTTAAATCATCACGAACTCTTATTGAATAACCGCATCCTGAACCAAGATTTTTAGGCGTTTTTTGTATCTCGCAGTAAAGTCCCATATTATTGAGGAGCTTCTTTGCTTTCATGGCATAAGTTATAGATGAAACTGCTATCAGGCTTTTTTGCATTGTTTACTTAGTCCTCCTTTTGTCGATTGACAATAAATATTAGGGGCATTAATATAATATGACATATTCATTTAATAGTGAACAAAAAACGATATTTCTTTACTAAAAAAGCAGACGGCTGATAGTACAAACCGTCTGCTTTTAGAGGTTAGAGATTAGAGATTAGACATTTAACTCTTTTGTATAATTAAAATCTATTTATCCAATCAATAGCCAGTTCAACCCACTTCTCATTTACAGGAACTATGTGATGCTCACCAGTCGAAGTCTGATAATTGCAAAGTGACAGTCCGTGATTTCCCCACTCGTAAATATGGGCCTCAAATGGGATTTTATGCTTTGACAATGACGCCATATAACGCAGAGAGTTTTCAACAGGAACAGCAGAATCGTCTGCAGTATGCCAAAGGAATGTTGGCGGAGTAGCTTCTGATACCATGTTCTCAAGAGATACAAGCTCTCTTATTTTTAAAGCTTCATCATTTGATTTGTCATCACCCAGAAGATTCAATATGCTTGTTTCGTGAGTAAACTCACTGTCGCTTGTCAAAACAGGATAACCAAGAATACATCCGTTTGGTTTTATCTCATCGGGTTTAACATTAAGCGGCTTTGTAAGAATATCTTTATCGTAAAAATTACAAAGCGAAGCTGCCAAGTGACCGCCTGCTGAGAATCCCATAACAAATATTTTATCCTTATCGACCTGATATTTGTCGCAATTGTCTCTGACATATTTAACTGCGCTTGCAAGCTCCAGAGCTGCCGTAGGAAACTTTTTATTTACACACGAGTATTTTAATACAAATGACGCTATTCCATGCCCTGCAAATCTCAATGCCACAGGCTCGTTCTCTCTATCAGAATTATAGTCGTATCCTCCTCCCGGACAAATAATCACTGCAGGAAACTTCTTTTCACCTATCTCATCAGACTTTGAAGTGCAATAACTTGTCAGTGTGGAATTACATCCTTTACCGTTAAGCCCTGCTTTTTGATAATTCACTTTAAGATCAATCGTTTCAAAAATCATAATTTTCTCCATTCCTATGTATAATTTTTTCTAAATCATATAGTATCATATAATGATTGGAATTTCAATAATCTGATGTTGAAAAAAGTAATCTGTTGTGCTATAATTACCATATTACATTACCATTTTCGGCTATATGCTTTACCTAGAAAGATTTTCGGAGGAATTTATGAATTTAAAAGAGCTTAGAAATAATATTGATGAAATAGATGACGAACTGCTAAAGCTGTTTGAAAAAAGGATGGAATTATCCCATCAAGTAGCACTTTATAAAATTGAAAATGGACTAAGTGTATTTCAGTCGGAGCGTGAAAAGGCTATCATTGATAAAGTGAGGAGCAAATCTGCTGACGGTCTTAAAAATTCGGCTGAAACTCTTTTTACAACCATTATGGATATAGGAAAGTCAAAACAGTTCAGCGAGTTTTTTGCTGATAACTGCGAGATTGATTACACAGAGTTTGAGTTATCTGACAATATGAAAATTGCCTGTCCGGGAATTGCCGGAAGCTACAGTGAGCAAGCGGCATATCAAATTTCTAAAAATGCCGAAATAAAATACTACGAAGACTTCGACGACGTTTTTGAGGCTGTTGAAAATGGTGAAATGCCGTATGGAATCGTACCTATTCAAAATTCTACGGCGGGTTCGGTATCTGCTACATATGAGTTGCTTTCAAAATCCAATCTTTATATTGCTTGCTCAACAAAGGTTAAAATCAATCACTGTCTTGCATGCCGGCGGGAAACAAATGAATCAGAAATTAGAAAGGTTTTCTCACATGAACAGGGACTTATGCAGTGCTCAGAATTCATCAAAGAAAATAACTTTTTTAAGCGTGAATGTCCTAATACATCTATTGCCGCTCGTATGGTGAGTGAAAGCAGCGATCCTTTAGCCTGCATCTGCTCTGAGGAATGTGCTAAAGAACACGGACTTAAAATTCTTAAAACCAATGTCGCAAATGCCAATAAAAATTACACACGATTCATTCTTGTTTCAAATAAGATCTATTCTTCTAAAAGAGCAAGTACAGTTTCTGTAACATTGACAATTTCTCACACACATTCTTCATTATACAGGCTCTTAACTAAGTTTTCAGTTTGCGGTCTTAACCTTGTTAGACTCGAAAATAAGCCGCTCGCTTCAAAGGATTTTGACGTACAGTTTTATCTCGACTTTGAAGGCTCTATTTTAAATCCTGAGGTCCCCAAGCTCATTGCTGAGCTTAAATCTGACTTAACCTATTTTAAATTCTTAGGAAACTTTGAAGAAGTGTAAATTTATATCTACAAAAAGGTATTGGGAAATTTCCCAATACCCTTTTACTTTTCTTCTGTTTTATTCTTTTTTAAATTTTTCATTTCCTTTAAATGACGATCTGCTTTATGAGCCTCTTCTGAAAAGCTGTTGTTCTTCCACCATGCCATGAGTGACGTTACACCTGTAAATGCTGCTGAAACAACCTGTGTAATTTCTTCATCATCGAATGGCATAATATTATATCCGAAAAGTACTAGACAGTTATTTATCAAAGCAAAAATTAAAAGAGCAGTTCTTATAACAGTTGCTTTTGTACATTTAATGTTTATTTTCATATCAATTCATCATTCCTTACTGTAATTTTTACCATTTCTAGGCTATATGATTTAGAATATGAGTTAAGAGCCGTAATTGAACAATGTTCAGATTAAACAGTCCTCACTTTATTAAATGAAAAAATTTAAGGCTTTGTGACTTATGAGTCAAAAGCTTTAAGACCTCTTTACATTTAACTTCTCTAAATCGAGAATTCTATGGTTCAATACAGACTGCTCTTTTTCAAGAAGCGATGTACGCACGTAAACCTCGCTTAATTTCTCAACACTCTTTTCTAACTTTTCAATTCTGTAAGACAACAGTCTGTTAGCTGTAAAAATTCCCGTCAGCGAACCGAAAGCTGTTCCTATAAGAGACAAAGCAGCTATTACTATTTCATTAGTCATAAATATTTCCAAGGCTCAGACTTTTACTTCAAGTCACAAAGCCCCTCTCCTTTCTTTAAAAACCTCCCTCATATATACCTTAAAAAACAAAAAAAGTTGCACGTTTTAATGCAACAAAATCGGAGAACCGCCGACGGCTCTCTGCTGCTAGAGACAAGATTTTCATACACAAGAAACCAGAACGATTAGATCACACAAAACCGCCCGGGTATCCCACGCCCGAGCGGTTTTTATATAGAAACATATTAAGGAAGCTTATTTAGCCTTTACTTTCCTTATCTTTTTTATCCAACTGCTGTATACCTTTTGAGTAACACCATTTGCGTCTTGATATGTTGTGTATGCTCTTACTCTTATGTAGTATGTCTTTTTGCGTTTGATTTTGCTGCTCTTTATCGTTACTTTCTTACCCTTGACATTCTTTGTAACGATAATCTTGTTCTTCTTGAACTTCTTGTTTGCAGCTACTTGTACTTCGTATCCCTTTGCGTTCTTGACTTTCTTCCAGCTTACAACTATCTTTTTCTTGCCCTTTGCTTTTGCTGTAAGCTTTGTTATCTTTGCCTGTTTCATTATCTTTTCAGCGTTTGCCTTGTCCTTTGCTGCCTTAACTGCCTTACCGTTTGTGGTTGCTATTGGCGTAGCAGGTGCTTTTGCTGCAGGCTTTGCTGTTGTAGGTGCAGAAGCTGACGGATTTGTTTGATTGCTTGATGATGAATTATCCGATGATGGATCGCTTGATGGGTCAGAAGACGGATCACTTGACGGATCTGATGATGGTTCACTTGACGGGTCGCTAGACGGGTCCGATGACGGCTCATCAGGCTTTTTCTCTAAGCCTTTTATTGCAGCTCTTAAATCTGCATCTGTCCATTGCATATCCAATACACTCGAGTTCTCATCAAATTTCTCTGCCTTTTCTATCAG
>CANPWR010000041.1 GCA_947584825.1 uncultured Clostridia bacterium
TAATTTCTATAGGCATGGGATTAGCAGATGGGAGTATAGACTATAAATCACTTGTTGATAATATTAAAAAGCATCAAGATTAAAAAAGCTTTCCGAACATGGAAAGCTTTTCTTTTACTATTGTGTTTTCTCCTCAGAAACTCTCTCTTTTGGACTGACCGCATCCACTGTCATTTTAACGGTAGACCCGTACGGTATTTTTATACTCTCCTGAGGGCTCATAGATATGATGTCACCGCTCTCAATACCCCACTTGTGCTGATATTTAATTTTTACCTTAAATCCAAGTGACTTTAAAACAGTTTGTGCAGCAAGATAATCCATATCAGACACATTTGGTATTTCGATCATCTGAACTCCCTTGCTTATTACAATATCCACAGGTGTGCCGATTGATATTTCCTCACCGGATTTTACACTTTGCCAGAAAATTTTGTTTTTCTTTACCTTATCGTTGTACTGTTTTGTAACAATAAGCGGTATACTATCTGTTATATCAACAGCCTGAGAATAAGTAAGACCGTTTAAATCAGGCATAATAACCTTTGTCTTTACCTCCTCTTGCTGAACCTCTTTCAAAGAGGGTGTTTTGTAAAACAACTCAGGGAATTTACAGCCTGAAAGTGAAATGACAGACAAAAGAAATATACTTAATAATAAAAGTTTTTTGAATTTCATTAATAGTCACCCTTTGAGATTAGATATTTAGAAGCAAAATAACATCTTTAAACTTAAATCTGCGTATAGGTACTAGTTTGCCATTATATAAAAGCAAATACATTTTATATATTTTACAAAGGCAGAGAGACTGCGGGGACTCATCGCATTTTCATAGAAATGTCAAATGCTTTTACCGAGTGTGTAATCGCACCGACAGAAATAATGTCAACGCCTGTTTTGGCAATGCTTACAATCGTTTCTTCGGTGACATTTCCGCTGGCTTCAAGCTTTGCCTTACCGGATACAAGCTTTACTGCTTTGCTCATCGTTTCAATATCCATATTGTCGAGCATAATAATGTCAGCACCAGCGCTTAGAGCCTCTTTTACTTCATCAAGATCTCCCGTTTCGACTTCTATCATAATTGTGTGTCCAAGCTTTTCTCTCAGAGCATTAACAGCGTTTGTAATGCTTCCGTAAGCATCCAAGTGAGTATCCTTCAGCATTGCACAGTCGGATAGATTAAAGCGGTGGTTTCTTCCTCCGCCGACAGTAACTGCATACTTCTGCAAAGACCTCAGACCGGGCAGCGTTTTTCTTGTGTCTGCAATAGTTGCATTAGTGCCTTCGGTCAGCTTCACCAGTCTGTTTGTCATAGTGGCAATACCTGAAAGGTGTTGCAGAAGGTTTAGAGCCGTTCTCTCGCCTTTCAATAGGACCTTTGTTTTACCTGTAATAGTCGCAATAATATCGCCTTTTTCTACCTTGTCACCGTCATTAAGCTTAATGTCAAACTTTGTTTCAGTGTCGAGAAGAGTGAATACCCTTAGTGCTATGTCAATTCCGCAGAGTATACCGCTGTCCTTTGAAACGTAATTCGCAGTGCTTATGCTGTCATCAGATATAAGATAGTCGGTCGTGACGTCTATGTAGTTGATGTCCTCTTTTATAGCATTGATTATAATGCTGTCGATTTCCATTTGTAATGGTTTCATATTGTCATCTCCATTTTTAATATAGAAATAAGAGATAAGAATAAACTCTAATCTCTAATATCTTACTTCTTAATTATTATAGTATCTCCAAGTTCTTTATTTGTTTCAAGAGCTTTAACGATCTTCTTTTCCTTAATGCGTGAGTTTACAGACTGCTGAAGTATCTTGTAAACCGTCGCTGTTATAGGAACACCGATTAACATTCCTACTATGCCGAAAAGTCCTCCGCCGACTGTTATGCCTGCTAATACCCACATTCCCGGAAGTCCTGTTGATTTACCAACGATTTTCGGGTATATAAAAGCCTGTTCACACTGCTGGAGTATAATAAGAAATACTATAAACATAATCGCTTTGAAAGGACTTACCGTAAATATCAAAAATGCTCCGATAAATGCACCTATAAATGCTCCGACTATGGGAATAAGCGCAGTAAGTCCCACAACAGCAGCAGTAACTCCGGCATATGGAAAGCGAAGTATTACCATTCCTGCAAAGCAAAGACAGCCAAGAATTAAAGCGTCGGTACATTGTCCGATAATAAATCTTGAAAAGGTTTTGTTTGTAATTTTAAGATAATTTATAAGCTTTTTGTTCCTATCGGGTTTGCCGTATGCCGTGATGATTTTGTTGAACTGCTTTAAGAGCTTCTCTTTGTTAAAGAGAATATATACCGCAAATATTACTGCTATTACAATGTCTGCAATCGTTCCTGCAATAGAGCTTGTAACCGATATTACAGAGTTTAAAATTTCAGACGAGTTGACCTTCAAGAATCCCAACAGAGCAGGTTCTAGGCTTTTACAGCTAAAGTCAATGCTGTTTACTTTGTCCCTGATGAAATCAGCAGTTATGTTTTCATTCACCCAAGATTTGATTGCATCAACAAATTGGGGAACAGTGTCGCTCAAAATCTCAAAGCACTTATAAAGTTCAGGTATTACTATTATTACTATTCCTACTACAATTACTAAAACCGTCAGTAAAGACAGTATAATGCAAACCGCTCTTTTAGATTTTTTAACGAATTTCCTCTGCGATTTGGGAAAGTATATACTCTCATACTTTTTCATTATTATATTTAAAATGTATGCTATAATACCCCCGAGAATAAGTGCAAAACAAGCATCAATAATGTGTACAAGAAAGCGTACCGCTACTGTTGAATACTTTATTACCAAACAGGCAAGTACCAGTGTGGCAATAATTAGTATAGTTTTTTTGCTTTTTTTATTTATTAACACTTGTTATCCCAACTTTCAAAGTAAGACAGGTAAAAATATTTGACATATTTAAAAATTATTCATTCTCTATTATCAATTGTCAATTTTTTTATCTCTTTCCATAGCCTCATCAACTGCTCGATTAAGAAACTTGTTTAGAGAGCCGTCATGCTCTTTTGCATGAGCAGCAATTTTTTCCCTTTTGCCCTTTGGGACTCGCATATCAATCCTATCATAGTGATTTTTTACATACTTCTTTGTAGCATTTTTCTGGGCTTTACTAATTGGCATATTTCATACCACCTTAATAATTATAATATTTTTCTTTAATAGTAATAATAGCATATTTGTACACTTTAATCAATATACACAAATATATTCAACATATATTTGTGTATTTTAACTATTGATTATATATGACCAGTAACATATAATATAACTATAAAATAAAAAGGAAGTGACATCGATGAAAGAAAAATTCGGAGCAATCCATTTAGTGGATTTTGAAGAAGTAATGAAAGATGCTGAAAAGCTAGAAGGTCTGTCTGCAGTTTGTGTAATGTATTTTATCCACATATATGGTGATGACACTTTAAGAGGCGCGCTTGAATGTTTATCAGAAGAAGCCACAAAATTAAGCGAACATTGTTATAAACTTATGCAAGAGGCGGAAAAATAAATACTCAATCAGATGAAATACTTTCTAATCTCTCACTCTAACTTCTAATCTAGTAGTTGTTTAGCTCGTATTCCGCCCACTTAGCGGCGTCTATTTCTGCGTTTTCGGTAGCTGTTTTGTTAGCCTCCTGCAAAATGAGGTAGGCAACAGTTGCAAGACTTTTTGCCTCGACAAAATCCCTGTCGATTTTAAACCGACCCGTGTATAGAATTTCTTTAATTTGATTCAGCCTGTCGTAACCTTCAAACAGAGCGTCAATATCGGGCATAACAAAGTAAGCCGTCTGCATAATTTTCCGTATCTCGGTTCTGATGCCCTTTGGAATATGCGGAGCATTGTCATTACTTACAAATTCGGCAGAAACAAGGGAAGTGCTTGTATCGGTTTTGCAACGCTCATTGATGATCAACGCCGCACGTCTTGGGAAAACGAGAGCTTCAAGCAGTGAGTTTGAAGCCAGCCTGTTGTTTCCGTGAACGCCTGTGCAGGAACACTCACCGCAGGCAAAAAGATTATCAACAGTAGTTTCGGCATTTTTGTTTACCTTTATGCCGCCCATGAGGTAGTGCTGGCATGGGTATACGGGAATCAAATCCTTTGTCATATCGTATCCTAAGTCGAGAAGTTTCTCATAAATCATAGGAAAACGGTTTTTAACAAATTCAGGTTCCTTATGTGTTATGTCGATATAAAAGGTACTGCTCTGCGTTTTGGAAGTCTCAAACATAATGGAGTGGGAAACAACAACTCTTGGAGCAAGCTCAAGACGCTTGTCATAGTTTTGCATAAACCTTTCGCCCCGAAAGTTCTTGAGGTAAGCGCCCTCGCCCCGAACCGCCTCTGAGATCAAAAAGCATTCTCTTTTGAATTTGTCGTTAAAAGCGGTAGGGTGGAACTGAATATAGCTTATATTGCTTATCTCAGCACCCATATTGTAGGCGAAAGCTATACCATCTCCTGTTGCAATAGCGGAGTTTGTAGTGCGTTCATAAACTCTGCCAATACCTCCTGTTGCGATAACGGCATACCTTGAGTTATAGGTGCTGTGCTTATCGCCTTTTAAAATATCGAATGAAAAACCTGTTTCGGTTCTTTTAATATCGCAGATCAGGGTATTCTCCATGATCTCAACATTGGGGAGTGTTTTCACATATTCAAGGAGCTTTGTTTCTATCTCAAAGCCTGTGGTATCCTTGTGGTGAAATATTCTGTGTTTGCTGTGACCGCCCTCAAGAGTGCGGTGAAAGTCACCGTTATCGGTTTTGTCGAATTCAACACCGAGACTTATAATTCTGTCAATGTCAATTTTGGCTTCATCGCAGAGTATTGAGGTAGTCTCAATGTTGTTTTCAAATCCTCCTGCAACTAAGGTATCCTGCTTGTGAAGGTCTGGAGAATCGTCGGGGGATTTATAAACGCCGGCTACCCCGCCTTGAGCTAGAGCAGTGTTGCAAAGAGTAAGCTCCTTTTTAGAGGTTATCAAGATATTCAAATCATCTGATAAATTTATTGCCGTATACAGTCCTGCAACTCCGCAGCCTGCAATAATTACGTCGTAATTGTTCATAATAATGATATTTTCCCCAATCATAATTTGATTTTAACGCTTGAAAATAGTTATACTTATTTTATAATAACACAAATTAAATGAAAATACCATAGTTTTTTATTAAATATATTATTTACAGAGAAAACATTGCAAATAAAAGCGTCTAGTTTATCTTGAATATATGTGACTAAATATTCCCATACTAACTAGTAGTAAAAGTATGGGAGGAAAATACTATGCAGACGGTCATATTTTGTAATAGTGATAATGAAGCTTTAGAGCCGGTTATTTCCGATACTCCGCTTGAACTGCTGTCTATATGCGGAAAAAGGATAATAGACTATATATTAGATAATCTTGCTGAGAATGATATAACAAGCTGTACTGTCGTTACCGACAGTATAGATACAAAGGAGTATATTGAACGTCTGATAGCTTGTGATATAAAGACAGACGTATTCTTTTGCAGTGATGAAGTGTCAACAAAGGATATTCTGAATACCCTCTGGAACGGCGGAGATGAAATTATGGTCATTCAGGCAGACGGAGTTATGAAGCTTAATTTGAATGGAATGATAAAGTTTCATCAGAGCAAGAGCAGTTCTGCAAGCGTTTATGCTATTAAAGCAAGCAGAAGTGGCTCAGGTTTTGCAAGTGCGGCAGAATTTGATGATAATAACCGTCTAGAACGGTTTTACAACACATCAGGTAACGAGTTTTCTTCGACAATTTTTAAAACTGCTCCGGTGTATATTATATCTGTACAAATGCTCAGTGAGCTTCTAGATAGGGAAGATTCAGATAATAAGAGTAAGGGTTTATTTTCTTGGATTAATTTTAAAAAGGGACAGAATATATATGTATATACTGATGAAAACTGCCAGCCAGATACAGATACGCCTTTCTATGAAAAGATAGAAACGGTGGATGACTTTCTGCAAACTGCTGAAAAGGTAATTTTAAGCGGAGACTTCAAACTTGGTGTCCAGATAGAAGACGGAGTATATTCAAGCACGCCATATATGTTCAGGGGAATTTCATTTATACCTCCTGTGTATATCGGCAAGAATGTAAATATAGGTATGGGCTGCGTTATCGGAAAGGGAACTGTTATTGAAGACAATGTTTCAATAGGAGATAGAGTAAGTCTTATAAGCACATATGCAGGCGAGTATTCAAAAATCGGAAACCGAGTAAAGGCTGAAAAGTCTGTTATATGTAAAAATTCACGTATAGACAACGGTGCAGAGCTAAAGAGACTTTCGGTTGCAGGTGAGAGTTCTTCTGTGGGTGAAAACTCTGTGATAAGTGAGAGGGTAAAGCTGTGGAACGGCAAGACGCTTCCTAAAAACACAAGACTTAAAACCAATCTTCGCTATGGTTCAAAGCCTGAGTTCTCGTTCAATGAGGAGGGCAGCGATAAGCTGATTTCTCCTGTACAGGCAGTGTCAGTCGGCTGTGCTATTGGATCTGTGCTGTATAATCACAGCAGTGTTCTTGTGTGCTGTGAGAGTGAGGATTGTTTATCCTATGCAAAGGCTGCAGCGTCAGGGTTGATGTCAACGGGTGTGTCCGTCTGGGACTTGGGTGTTTCTCACGAGAGAGCTGCCGATTTTGCGTCTAGGACGCTTGATGCCGAGATCTATGCAGTTGTTTATGCAAATCCGTCACCAAAGCTTATGCTGAGATGTCCCGGAGGACTTAGAATAAAGCGTGATACCGAAACGGCAATAGAACAGCGTCTTAAAACGAGGGTTTTCCGTCAGGAGGATATATCAGACTTCGGCAGGTATGTTTTCTGCGGCGGATTAAATGAAATGTATATATCAAATCTGAGGTCTAGGTTTCCACGAAGTCTCAAAGGACTCAATGTTACTGTTAAAACATCAAACGATAAAACAGCCGAGGAGGCTGACAGACTTATTGCTCCGATTAACGACATTGACGGTGAGGAAATAGTATTTCACTTTCTTGACAATCAAAATAAGATAACTGCCTATTCCGAAAAAACAGGATACATTATATTTGAAAGACTTGTTATGCTTTGCGTTAAGTCACATTTTGAAAAGAATGAGAACGCCGCAATTCCTTTTACATTTCCTAGTGTATTTGACGATCTGGCTAGAGACTGTTCTGCTAAAATATACAGATACTTCACATCAAGCTGTTCGGGTGCAGACGATGAAGCACGGCGCCTTGCGTCAAGAGACAGCAACAGCTATGTTCATGATGGAATGTGTTTAATTGCCGATATACTAAGCTATCTCACTGAAAAAAAAGTAAATCTTTCTGAAGCTTTATCAGAGCTTCCGGAGTTTTATATAAGTGAGAGATTTCTTGCCGTCGGCGGAGATGGGCAGGAGGATAACTTTTTGGGAGAAATCAAGTCAAAGTATAAACGCTCGGACGATGGGATAGTTATAAATAATAAAAGTGCAAGAGCAGTTATAAAGCCGATGAATAAGGGCAGAGGACTTATGCTCTATGTTGATTCTGAAAGGGCAGAAATTGCGGCAGAACTGTGTGAAAGCATAGAAAAAAGTCTAAGGAGTCAGATTTAGAATGATTTTAGAAATAAGCTTAAGTTAAGATATTATAGATTTAAATACAAAGCGAATTTTGCCTCTGTCATCTAACTTCTTGCATATAGTTTCTTACTTTTTGTGCCTAGAATCTTGCCTTTGGGTTGACAAATCCTTTATAAGGGTTTATAATCTAATTTATAATTTGTGTTCGGAAGCTAGATGCCTTTATAAGGCTGTAACAAAATGACAGGACGTAAAGTGTGGAAAATAACTTTCCCACACACGTTAAAGTTTTGTTTTAATCTGAGAAGTCAAAGGACTGAAATCATCATATTTCTCAGATCGTTTAATATTCGTGAATTTTTAATTTGGGTTTGAAAGCAAATTTCATACCTGGGATTTTTATTGCTTAAATCTATTAATTTTTCAAGTATTGAAAACACTTTGCACAGACAAAACTGTAATAGAAGTGAAAAAGCTACGGATTTTTAAATTAAATTTACAAAAAGGAGGTTGCTCCCCAAGGGAGCATGACACTGATGAAAAAACAGAATAACAGACCTGACAGTTCCTACAAAAACAGTACGCAGAGGAGTCATGTACAGCAAAGGGTAAGACCGTCGTCGGTGAGCGGAAAGACAGAGGACGGATTGACTAACCTTTTTACTATAGATGTACCTGAAATGGATTTGTCGCCGATAAAGGAGTCGAGAAAGCCGCATGTAAGCAGCACCGTTTCAAACAGCTTATCGGCCAGTAAGCAGGATGCAAGTAAAAAGCAACACTCTGGCTCTTCCCGTTCTGCTGTAAGTGCGGTGAGTACAAAAAGGAATAAAAGCACAACGCAGTCAAGAGTAGTAAGGTCAGAGCCTAAGACAAGCTCTGATAATCAGAACAATAAGAGCAAAAGTGCTGATAAAAATGCTGCTGTAACAAATGTTTCAAAGCCAAGAAGTCAGAAAGTTTCGGCTAAACGTACTACACGCAAGACAAAGGTTAAAATCATTCCTCTTGGAGGACTTAACGAGATAGGAAAGAATCTCACTGTTATTGAGTGTTCTAATGATATTATAATTCTCGATTCTGGAATAGCATTTCCTGACAGCGAAATGCTTGGTATTGACCTTGTTATACCGGATTACAACTATCTGGAGAAGAATGCAGAAAAAATCAGGGGTATTGTAATAACTCACGGTCACGAGGACCATATAGGCGGGCTTCCCTATATGCTGAGAAAGGTAAATGCTCCTGTTTATGCAACAAGACTTACTATAGGTCTTATAGAGGGAAAGCTCAAAGAGCATGGTCTTACTGGAACAAAGCTTATCAATGTAACTCCGGGTGAGACTGTAAAGTTTGGCTGTATGGCAGTTGAGTTTATTAGAGTGAATCACTCTATTCCTGACGCTGTAGGAATGGCATTTCACACTCCTGCCGGAATAATTGTTCACACTGGAGACTTTAAGGTGGATTTCACCCCGATAGATGACGGAGTTATTGACCTTGCACGCTTTGCAGAGCTTGGGAACAAAGGCGTCCTTGCGCTTATGGCTGATTCTACGAATGCAGAACGTCCGGGATATACAATGAGCGAAAGACTTGTAGGTGAGAGCTTTGAAAAGCTGTTTGCCACGGCTGAGTCAAGAAGAATTATTATTGCTACTTTTGCATCAAATATCCACAGAGTTCAGCAGATAATAAACATAGCCGAACGGCAGAACAGAAAGGTCGCCGTTTCTGGAAGAAGTATGGTCAATGTCATCGGAAAGAGCGTGGAGTTGGGATACTTAAAGTGTCCGAACGGTATTCTGATAGATATTGACGAGATAAAAAATTATGATCCTGAGCGGCTTGTTATCATAACAACAGGAAGTCAGGGCGAGCCGATGTCTGCCCTTACGAGAATGTCAAGAAACGAGCATAGACAGGTGAATATCAATCCAAATGACTTTATAATAATTTCGGCAACTCCGATCCCAGGTAACGAAAAGCTTGTCACGAATGTTGTGAACGAGCTTATGAAGTCGGGTGCTGACGTTGTATATGAGAAGATGTACGATGTTCACGTATCGGGGCATGCCTGTCAGGAGGAGCAGAAGCTTATTCTTTCTCTTACAAAGCCTAAGTTTTTCATTCCGGTACACGGAGAGTATAAGCATTTGGCTAAGCATGCCGAAACAGCGAGAAAGATAGGTATTGACGAGAATAATATTATCATTGCAAGCATCGGAGATGTTATTGAAACCGACGGTGTTGATATGCGAGTAAACGGCGCAGTTCAGGCAGGAAAGGTATTGGTTGACGGATTAGGAGTAGGAGATGTAGGTTCCATTGTTCTAAGAGACAGAAGACTTCTTGCTCAGGACGGTCTTCTTATTGCGATAGCAACGGTGAACTCACGAAACAAAGAGATCATTTCAGGTCCCGATGTAGTATCTAGAGGATTTGTCTATGTAAGGGAAAGCGAGGAGCTTATGGAGGATGCAAGAAAGCTCTTGTACTCGACGCTGAGAAGATGCTTTGATCAGGATATTGTGGAGTGGAGTGCAATTAAAATAAGAATGAAAGACGTTTTAACTAATTTTATATACCAAAAAACAAAGCGCAGTCCGATGATATTACCTGTTATTATGGAGGCGTAACATTTAGATAACAAGCGGCTAAGCCTGTGGCAGGTTCGCCGCTTTGAATTTTTAATACGTTGACAACAACGGTCAAATATTATAAAATAATAAATAGCAAAATAATATAATAGTAATAAATCTAAATTAAGGAGGAGTGTTCCTGCTTGGGAACACAATCCAATTATGAAAAACAGACTGTCTCCGTTTTTTATAGTTTCATATCTTATACTTGGCGCTTCAGGATTTTTCTCGTCGTGGTTTATACGCCAGTCGACAGATTATAAAGGTCTTGGAACGATATTGCTTGCGGTATCCGCCGCAGGCTTTGCTGTTATGACGGTTGAGATTGTGCTATTCTATTTCGGCAGAATAAAATATGTGGCAAGAATGTCTAGGGATATATCTCTTACCCAGCGTGAGACGCTTTATAATTTTCCTGCGCCTGCGTTTATTATCGATGAGAACAAGGTAATAGTCTGGATAAATTCCAGATTTGATAAAGAGGTGTATAAAGAAAAAGACGCTTTCGGAGTTCGGCTTGATGATCTAATGGATATTAACTTTAACAAGCTGTTTACTAAGAAAGGCACTATGGTTACATATAAGGGCAGGTATTATCGTGCAACTGCAATAAAGTCTGAGACAAATGATTCTGGTCTTACTATGATCTATTTCAGAAACGAAACGGACTATGTAAATCTGGATTATGAGTATAGACAGTCAAGACCTTCCGTAATGATAATATCCGTCGATGACTATGAGGATCTGCTTGAAAACGCAAGAGAGAGTGAGAAGGCTCATATTTTAGTTGAGATAGAAAAGCTGGTCGAGAACTTTATCGACGGTACCACAGGTGTTACGAAAAAAATCGGAAATAACAGGTTTTTTGTTGTTCTTGAAGAGAGACATCTTTTGAAAATAATCGGGGACAGGTTTGAAATCCTCGATAAGGCGAGAAAAATAAGTATTGGCGAAAGACAGACTGTTACGCTTTCCATCGGTGTGGGACACGGTGCAAAAACCCTTCATGAAAGTGAAATCTATGCAAGGCAGGCGCTTGATATGTGCTTAGGACGAGGCGGAGATCAGGCGGCTGTTAAAACTGACAACGGCTTTGAATTTTATGGGGGAGTATCAAAGGGCATTGAAAAGAGAACAAAGATAAAGACGAGGATTATTGCTAACGCTATCAATGAGAGCGTAAAAATGTCAGATACGGTTTTTGTTATGGGTCACAGACTTGCCGATTTAGACAGCGTAGGCTCGGCAAT
>CANPWR010000042.1 GCA_947584825.1 uncultured Clostridia bacterium
ATGCTTTTGGAAGAGGACACAAAGTGTTTTGCATTTCTTGCAGGACACGAATCCTTTGCCGCTGCTGAGGGAGCTATCGGTATTGCTGAGAAGGCAAACAAGGTAAGAAAAGAGCCTTTGAGAGTAATCCTCAACGGTTTGGGAAAAGATGCAGCACAGATTATTGCAAGAATCAACGGCTTTACATATGTTGAAACTGAAATGGATTACTATACAGGAGAGGTTAAGGAAGTATTCCGCAAGGCTTATTCAGATGGACTTCGTGCTAAGGTAAATTGCTATGGCGCAAACGATGTTACAGAGGGCGTTGCAATTATGCACAAGGAAGGCGTTGACGTTTCCATTACAGGTAACTCAACTAACCCGACTCGTTTCCAGCATCCTGTTGCAGGTACATACAAGAAAGAGTGTATAGATCAGGGCAAGAAATATTTCTCAGTTGCATCGGGCGGAGGTACAGGAAGAACACTTCATCCTGACAATATGGCTGCAGGTCCTGCTTCATACGGTATGACAGATACAATGGGAAGAATGCATTCAGACGCACAGTTTGCAGGTTCATCGTCAGTTCCTGCACACGTTGAAATGATGGGACTTATTGGCATGGGTAACAATCCTATGGTCGGAGCAACAGTGGCTTGCGCCGTTGCGGTCGAAGAGGCTATGAAAGACTAATTTGACTTAAAAAGTAATTAAAATTCAACCCCGATTTTGCGGAAATACCGTAATTTCGGGGTTTTTATTGTTCTGTTATTAATGAAGATTTTGAATATATATTTATAATAAATAATTTTAGGCAAAAATTAACTTCCTGTCTTTCACACAATTATCATATAAATGATTTATACTTTTAGCGTTTCAGTCGATGTCTAAATGTGTCGTAAGATTGTATTTTTTAACAGTTTATCTAAATTTACGTAAAATACTTGAAAAAAGTATGTTAATGTGGTAGAATAAATAAAGTATGTATATTATAGCATAGTAAAGTGATATTAAAAAAGAGCGGATGGTAACGACTGAATCTAAAGTTAATTTAGAATAAGGAGGTACATATGCCTGAGAACAAGAAAGCAGACGATTTCTCTGTAGATGATATTATCAAGGATGTTATGAGAAAAAAGCGAAGAAGTGAATCAGAAAGTGTTGCTTTTTCTAATAATGCAAAATCAGATGCAAGCATAAATGTTAAAAGTACAAATATTAAGACAGAGGATATTAATTCAAAGGATTATTTTAAATCTTTCTATAATGACAGCAAAACTTCTGACAGTCCAGATAAAAAAAGAAATATGGATACAAAAAATAATTCTGATGCGCTGAAAACGCAAAGGAATTATGCAAGGAAAAGTCTAAATGAGACTTCTGCCGATAATGATAACAGTAATTATATGGCAGAACTGTTTGCCAATGCAGTTAAAAATAGCGGCAAGAAGCTTTCTCCTGCACAGCAAGAAGCTATAAAAGAAGCTCGAAGTGCTAAAATTGAAAAAACAGAAAGCAATTCAGTAAAGAAGAAAAAAGCCGAACTTCAGGCGCCTGCCAAACCTGATGAGTGGAGAACAGATGGAATACCTCTTTCTGATTTGGTTGCAGGAGCAATGCAGGCTAGAAAAGGCTCGAAAACTACTATAAGCGATATGTCTGAGCCTATAAGCAGTGCAAAGGTTTTTGATGTTGAGCCTGAAGTTAGAATAAAACCAAAACGTAAAAAATGGTCGCTCAAGAAAAAGGTTTCGGTAACTTTATGCTATGTTTTCGGAGTCGTTTTTCTTATTTGCGGAGCGGGTATTTCAGTATTCGCAAGCTTTACGGGAATGCTTGACAGAGATAATAATGAAGTAATTAACATTATTGACCCCGGTCAGAGCGAGATAGGTTCAAACGATACCGTAAATGCTGTTGACTATGAACAAATGCTTAAAGATAAACTTGCAAAATCAGCAGCAAATGTTGTTTCAGACAGTGATGTGACTAATATTCTCCTTGTGGGCGAAGATTTGAGAGATACAGTAGAGAATACTGCTCAATCAAATGGTAACACTGATGTTATAATGATGATTTCCATAAACACTGCGAAGGGTACTGTAACTACAACCTCGTTTATGAGGGATATTTATTTGCAGATACCAGGATATTATGCTACAAGGATAAATGCGGCATATTCAATGGGAGGAATACCACTTTTAGAGCAGACCATTCAGGATAATTTCAGCGTTAAGATAGACAGATACTTAAAGGTTAATTTCTACTCGTTTATTGATATAGTTGACACTATGGGCGGACTTAATATAAAAATCTCTGATGAGGAAGCAATAGGAATGAGAGCTCCTTTGGGTGAACAGAACAAATATCTTGGTAAAAAGTATGGAGCAGACTACATAAAAAAAGGTGGAAAAGTCCATATGAATGGCAACCAGGCTCTTGCATATGCAAGACTTCGTAAGGTTGGAAATTCGGATTGGGAGAGAACTCAAAGGCAGAGAACTGTAATTGATCTTATTGCAAACAAGACAAAGAAATTGTCACTGACCGAGCTCAACTCGCTGCTCAATAAGGTATTGAATAAGATCTCAACTGATTTATCAGATGCTGAGATTGCATATTATCTGTTGCATGCTTCAACATATTTGAATTATGAACGTGATCAGATACAGATTCCTAACGAGGGAACGTATACCTGTGAAACTATCCGTGGTGCTTCTGTTTTATGTCCTGATTTTACGTCAAACATCAGAACTTTGCAGCAAAAGATATACGGATATTCCAAAATAAAAGACGATGAAACCGATTATACAAACGGAGATGCATCGTACACAACCGGTTATTATGACAGTACAGAGACTTATAACAGTTACGATAATGAAAACACACAGGCAAATACTTTTAATTAATTTATTAAGGATTCTTATATTAAGACATAAAAGCATACTGCTTTGTATTTAGCAGTATGCTTTTGCTTTGTGGTAACAGGTGGTTTAATATCGCTTTTAATTTTTTAACCTACTTGAATGGATTCGCTGATTTCAACTGCATGATTGTATCTTTCAATTGCCTCAACATGAGCGTGTAATCCGGCGGATGTGTGAATATAATCATTTCGCTCGTGCAGCGTGATCTGCATGGGTATCGGAAGTGAAAGGAAATACTTTCTGCTGCTTGAACTGTTGTAAATTAAATCCTGCAGGTCATTGTAATACATTTGAATCACCTCTTAGATATTTTTTGCAGAATGTCTCAGCAAATACATTTCAAAAATAGGTGTTTTAATTATTATATGCAATTGCAGAAAAAGTGTTAAATTTAGTGTGCTCCGTTTCTAGGTTTAAAAAGTTTCAAAAGCTGTTTTAGATAAAAATTAATATCTTTTATCTAAATTTTAAATTTTTTTAGATTTTTCTTGACAATTTACAGTATATGTAATATAATATTATTGTGTAATAAATGTTTTAAAAAAGCTTGCATTTGGTTTTGTCCGGTGCAGGCTTTTTATTTTGTCAGATTTGGTGTAGATTTATTTAATTATTTGTGTTATACTAATAATGATAAAAAGTATTAGTTAGTTTATTTAATGATACTTGATAATAAATTTTAGTAATATGAATTTTATTTACTTGAATATTACGTAATTTTTAACTGATTAGAGTTGAAAATGTTTAGGGAATAATATAAAACGAAAACAGCCGTATATTGAGGGAGATGATTTTTTGAAAATTCTTATTACTACAGATTGGTATAAGTCTGCGGTTAATGGAGTTGTGACATCAGTAAGAAACCTTGAGACAGGTCTGAGACAGCTTGGTCATGATGTGAAAATTCTAACTCTTTCGGAAACGCATTTTTCTTATGTAAATCAAAATACAACATATATAGGTTCGGTAAAGGCTGAGAAAATATATCCATGTGCAAGAGTTAAGATTCCCCTTAAAAGCAGGTTGATTGAAAATATTATAAAGTGGAAACCTGATATTATTCACTCTCAGTGTGAGTTCAGTACATTTTCTCTTGCAAGGAAGATTTCTGATATTACCGGAGCACCGATCATCCATACATATCACACTATCTACGAGGACTATACTCATTATTTTTCTCCGAGTATTAGGCTCGGACGCAGAGCAGTAAGGCTTTTTACAAGGTATATTGCAAGACATACTGATTGTATGATCGCTCCTACAGAAAAGGTTGAAAGCATCTTAAAAAAATATAAATGTAAAATTCCTGTTGAAGTTGTGCCGTCAGGCGTGGACTTTGATGTTATAGTTTCAAACAAAAATAACGCTGAACGTCAAGATTTTAGACGGAGTATCGGTATTCCTGATGGCAAAAAGGTCATACTATATTCGGGTCGTCTTGCTGAGGAAAAAAATTTAGATGAAATAATTGGCTTTCTTGGAAGAAATAAGCCTGATAATGCTGTCTTTCTGATAGTAGGCGACGGACCTTACAGAGAAGAAATTGAGAAAAAAATTGAAGAGTTTGGTCTGAAAGATATTACTATTATGACTGGTATGGTAAGTTACAGCGAAATGAAGAACTATTACTGTGCAGGCGATGTTTTTGTCAGTGCATCGCAGAGTGAAACTCAGGGACTTACTTATATCGAAGCACTTGCAAACGGATTGGTATTGCTTTGCAAAAAGGATGAGTGTCTTGACAATGTTCTTCAAGACGGTATTAATGGTTATGCCTATACAAATGAAAGTCAGTTTTCAGAGCGTCTTGACCGGCTTCTGACCGAAGATATATCTGATATGCAAGTAAAAGCTGCAGAATTTGCAAAACAAAAATTTTCAATCAAAACCTTTGCTGAACATATAGAAGATGTTTACTATTTAATATTGAGACAACGTGTCAGTGATTCTATATCGGCTTGATAATCCTATTCGTTTTTGGATCAGTGTTAGTTATTAAAGTCTTTAAAATGAATTTCATAAAATTTTACCCTTCAATTTATTTGTTGTTTTATAAAAAATTACCTCTTATATTGATGAAAAAGAGAGTAATAATAATAAGGCAAACTCAATTTTACGAAAAGGAGTGAATTGAAATGAAGGGTATTACTACAGAGCAGGGCAGACAGAATCTTGAAAAGTTTAAGATGGAAGCTGCAAACGAAGTAGGTGTAAATCTCAAACAGGGTTATAACGGAGATTTAACATCTCGTCAGGCTGGTTCAATCGGAGGACAGATGGTTAAGAAAATGATCGACGCATACAAAACAGCACAATAAGTATAGTTAAAAGTAAAATGACATAATTATAAAAACCCGGTGTGAAGTATCATATCGGGTTTTAATTTGTACAATACATACAAAATAAAATATTAGTATTTGTGTAAAAAGTCTTAAATTGCTGTAAAGACTTTAAAAAAGCTTTTTTTTGTGATATAATCTACTTTAGATTATTTATAGTACCGTCAAAATTATATTGTTTGGAGGGAAATTATGTCACAAGATATTTGGCGTAACTTAAAATATAAAAATATTGCCGTTCTTTTAGCTATTCTATTATTGTTTGTTCTGATTATTGCTTCGTCATGTTCTAATGACAGCTCAAATAATGATGGCAAAGCTGTTTCTACTATTGCAGCTAAAAAGCCTGATAGTGTTCAGGAGAAAAACAGTATATCTAAAAATTCAGAATTAGTTCCTGTTGATAACTCTTTGCTATATTCAGGAAATCTTGTTTTGGTCAATAAAGACCATGAATATGCCTATAAGGATCAGGAACCCGAAAACCTTACTTCAATGTATCAGTATAGCGTGAATAAAAACGGTAATTTGAGATTTGCACTTACCGATTCTTCTGTTTCGGTTTCTCAGAACTTTGCCGTTGCTTTGAGTAATATGCTTATCGATTTCTATAAAAGTTCCAAAAATAATACCGTAATGCTTAAAAGCGGCTACAGAACCGTCGAGGAGCAAAAGGAGCTCTATGACGCTGATACTGAGTCAACAGGTTCTGAATCTACAAAGTATAATAAGGAAGGTTACTCGGAAAGCCATACAGGCTTGTCCATAGACTTGGGCGTAAACACAGACGGCTATCCCGAATATAAGGGTACTGGTAAATTTAAGTGGATCACCGATAATGCCGCTAAGTATGGTATCATTACACGCTATACTAAGGAAAAAGAGTCTATAACCAATATTGAGGCGGAGCCTTGGCACCTAAGATATGTTGGTGTTCCTCATGCTGAAATTATGACTGAAAAAGCTCTCTGCCTTGAGGAGTATCTCGACTTTTTGAAAAGTTATTCTTATGATGAACCTCTTACATATACCGCTTCAGATAATATAAAATACGCTATCTATTTCGTTAAGGCAGAAAAGGAAACTAAAGTCCAAATTCCGCTCAATGAGAATGGCGAACAGTTTAGCTATGAGATTTCAGGCAATAATGTAGACGGATTTATTATTACCGTCAACCTCGGCGAGGACACTGAGAGAATTGCCGCTCAGACATCTGCTGCTTCAACGTCTCCTTTGACAGAGGCTGCTGTAAATAACAGTACTCAGCCGACGCAGGCAACCCCTGTAGGGGATTATGATTCGGTAATAACTGTTTCTACAACAACTGCTGATACGGAAGAATAGCTTCCTCTTTATTTAAAATAATAAAACCCTTGATTTGTTAGTTTTTACTAGTAAATCAAGGGTTTTTCTCTTTTTATTCAAAATGTCGAATTTGGTCATTTTGACGAATTTTACTTGTCATTTAAAATTTGTTTTTTTATCGTTTTATACGACTGTTTCCCGTTTATTTGTTCTTCCTAAAATGTAGTCTGTCGATACTTTATAAAAGTCTGCAAGGATAAGTAAATGCTCGACAGGAATTGTTAATGCGCCTCTTTCGTACCTTGAATAGACGGTCTGACTTGTGAATAGTAATTTTGCTATTTGTGTTTGGTTTATGTCTTTGTCCTCTCTTAGGTCTTTTAGTCGTTGAAAATACATAAAAATCACTCCTTTTTTGTACAATTTGACGAATTTTGTTTTAGTACCAATACGTACTATTGACTTTATCACTTTTTGTGTGTATAATGAGTTTGTTAGTACTTTTAGGTACTAAAACCACAAATAATGAATGATTAGGGAATATTTCAGAAGAAGGTGGTTTAGTAGTAAATACATATCGTTTGTGTTTAAATCTAAGGAAGGTGATAACAGAATAATCAGTTTATATTTAGGAGTTTTTAAAAAATATTTAGGAGGAAAGAAGAAAATGAAATTCAAAAGAATTTTGTCATTGCTGGCTTCTGCTGCAATGACGATTTCGGCATTGTGTGGAGCAATGTCGATCACAGCTTCCGCAGAAGTTGAAACCGGAAGCTGCGGCGATGGTCTTACTTATGAGTATGATTCCGTTGCAAAAAGTCTTACCATTAAGTACTCTGGTGAGGGTACCGGTGTAATGGACGATTATACTGCTACTACTCCAGGTAGTGCTATTACTAATTCTCCATGGCACGGTTATTATCACTTGACACAGTCAATAATCATTGAAGAGGGAGTAACTCGTATAGGAAATATGGCATTCCCAAATTTCTTTGTTCAGGAGGATAAACTTACCTTACCAAAATCTTTGAAGTCTATTGGTGAATGGGCATTTGCGTCAATGACTACCAGTTCTAATGTTAAAACAATAGATTTGACCTCTTGTACTAACTTAGAGACTATTGATGCCAATGCTTTTAACAAGAGTACATATTTGCAAACCGTTAAGATGCCGACAAGTCTTAAAACTTTAGGAGCAAATGCTTTTAATGGTTGTACGAGTCTTGCAACTGTTGAGTTAAACAATGGTTTGACAACTATCGGAGCAAGCGCATTCCAGGGCTGTTCAAAGTTAAAAACATGTAGTATTCCAAACACAGTAACATCTCTAGGAGCAAGTGCTTTCCAAAGCTGTACAGTTTTTGCAGGTGATAACGGTGAAGGTACTCTTACAATTCCTCAGAGTATAACAGCTATTGGGGCAAGTACTTTCCAGAGCTGTTCGGCAATTACCGCAGTTAATTTCCCTGAAACATTAACATCGATCGGAAACAGTGCTTTCCAAAGCTGCAGTAAGATCACAGCTTTGTCGTTCCCTGCTAGCTTAACAACATTAGGAGATTATGTTTTCCAAAGCTGCAGCGGACTTCAAGAAATCACAATACCTTCTACCATAACAACTTTCGGATTAGGTGTTTTCTCAAGCTGTTCGGGTCTTACATCTATTTCACTTCCGTCAAATATGAAGACCATTCCGAATAGTATGTTCAGTTCATGTTCAATGACGGAAATAACCATACCAAACTCTGTTACAGAAATCGGAACAAGCGCATTTTCAAGCTGTTCAAAGCTTGAAACGATAACCATTCCTAGCAGTGTAAAAACTATCGGAAACAACGCTTTTGAAAGATGTACCGGTCTTAAATCTGTTACACTTCCAACAAGCGGATTGACAACTATCGGAAATAATGCTTTTGATAGATGTTCAAATGCAGAACTTAAAACTATCACAATTCCAAGCAGTGTAACTTCTATCGGAAGTTATGCTTTCAGAAGATGTTCAAATCTTACAGAGATGACGCTTCCAAGCAGAATCACAGTTATTCCGGACAGTTTGTTTGATTCTTGCTCAAAGCTAGAGAGCGTAACAATTCAAGGCAGCATAACATCTATCGGTTCTAGTGCATTTTCAGGATGTTCAGTTCTTGCAAACTTTACAATGCCGAGCACTGTAAAATCAATAGGCAACGGAGCATTTAACGGATGTAAAGCTATTACGTCTGTTGTACTTCCAAGCACATTAACGGAAATGGCTCCTAGTGCTTCATTCTCAAGCTACGGTGCATTTAACGGATGTACTTCTCTTGAGTCAGTAGAAATTAAAGCCGGCGGACTCACTACAATTACACCTTATGCATTCAATGGATGTACATCTTTGAGTGAAGTAACACTTCCATACGATATAACAGAGATTGGTGAACACGTATTTGATGGATGTACAGGTCTTAAAAATATCAATCTACCAAACGTAAAATCAATTGGAAACTATGCTTTCCAGAATTCGGGTCTTACATCAATAATGATACCGAGTGAGACTATTGGAAATTATGCATTTAAGGGTTGTAAAACTCTTGAAACTGCAACATTCAATGAATCAGTTAAAACACTTGGAAACTATGTATTCCAAGATTGTACAGAACTTAAAACAATAACATTACCTAAGAATCTTGAGAGCATGGGTGATTATGTATTCCAGGGATGCACAGCATTAACAGCAATAAACGTACCAGAGGGAAATGCTAATTATTCATCTGATACTAACGGCGTTTTGTTCAATGCTGACAAGTCAAAATTGATAGCATATCCTCTTGGAAGAACATCAACTTCTTATTCAGTACCAGTTGACGTAGTTGAAATTGCTCCTTATGCATTTTACAAAGCTACTAAGCTGAGTTCGTTAAATTTCTATGCAGGAGCTAAGTTAAAAACTATCGGAACTTATGCTTTCAGCGGATCGGCTGTAAGAAATGTTTCTCTTCCTGATGGCATTGAAGATTTAGGCGGAGATTCTTCTAGTAAAGGTTATATATTTGCAGATTGTACAAGCCTTACAATGGTAACAATTCCTGCAAGTGTAAAGCAGTTGGGCTATAGAGCATTTAGCGGATGTACATCACTTGCAACAGTTAATCTTAGTGAAGGTTTAGAGACTTTAACAACCTATGCATTCTACGGATGCACAGCACTTAATAAGATTACAATTCCTAGCAGTGTAACTTCGATAGGCTCAAGTGCGTTCACCAACTGTTCAGCTCTTAAAACTATAGCAATTCCTGAGGGAGTAACAAGCATTCCGAGCAATTTGTTCGATGGATGCAAATTGCTAACAGACGTAACACTTCCTGAGAGTCTAACATCAATCGGAATGTATGCATTCAGAGGATGCAATGCATTGAATACTCTTGAATTGCCTGAGAATTTAACTTCTATAAGTACATATGCATTCCAGTCATGTACGGCACTCAAGTCGATAACTATTCCAGCAGGTGTAACCAGCATTGGAATGTCCACATTTGCATCATGTACTGATCCTGATCTCAACATCTACATTCTGGGAACATTAACTAGTGTAGGAAACAATGCTTTCCAAAATGTCAAAGGAAATATACACGTATATACTCAGACAACATATACAAATGTAGATGCTAAAAAAGGAACAGCAACAGTTGTATTTGATACTGACTTCACGGAATTACTTGATGTTATAGCAGAGGCAAAGGCACTTGTAGGTTCTGACTATACGCCAGACACATTTGCAAGTGTAGCAGCAAGTCTGACAATTGCTGAGAGCTTAGCTTCAGACATAAATGCAAAGCAGTCGTCAGTTAATTCGACACTTTCATTATTAAAGAAGGCAATAAAGGGCATAGTACAAGCTGACGGTTCAGCAGCATACACATCACTTCGTGATACAATAACAGCTGCAAGAGCGCTAAATTCAAGCGACTACAGTGTTGCAACGTACACTGAGTTAGTAAATGCAGTTAATGCAGGATTAGCAATAAAAGAAACAGATTTGATTTCAAATATGACCGGTGCAGAACAGGCAATAAAAGACGCAATGGACAATCTTATGGTAGCATACTTAGACCCATCTGCAAGTCTTGGAAAGTTCATTTATGCAAGTGATCTTGGTGAAGACAGAGAAGATCCGGAAGATGACATTATAAATGCAACAGCAATTGGAAACGGCGTAGCAGATGAAACAATTGCAGGTGCAACACAAATCAAATTCACATTTGATTGTGCATCTGATGTATCATACAATCCATATTCTAACTTTATTGCAAAGGCAGTAATTGCAGGAGAAGAAACGGAACAAGAGTTCACAGGAACAGATTCAGCATACAAAGCCGGAACAAAAGGTTGGACTGTAACAATGTCACTCACAGACGCAATTAATGCTGGAGACGAATATGAAGTAACAGCATGGACCTTATCATGGGATACAACAACTGTTGATGGAATTACTGTTCCAAGAGAAGATTATATATTTGAAGTAACGAGAGCAGAGTTCCTAGATGACAGTGGAACACGTCTTGGAGTAATAGGAGCTAATCCTAAGGAAGATTTACAGACTGCTATTGAAGCAGCAGACGGATTGGATACAAGTCTCTACACAGAGGATAGCTTGGCAGCACTACAAGATGCATTAGATGCTGCAAAGGCAGTAAACGACGAAACATATCCGCTTCCTAGCGAGATTGCAGCAGCAACACAGGCACTCAACGATGCAATTAAGGGTCTTGAGGAAATAAAGGCTGACTACTCAGAAGTAGACGAAGCACTAGCAAGTGTACCGTCAGACTTAAGCAAGTACACAGACGATACAGTACAAGCAGTAAACGATGCAG
>CANPWR010000043.1 GCA_947584825.1 uncultured Clostridia bacterium
TGGCGTCGAGCGTCTTCTGGATTCGCGAATTTTCTATACGATCGTCCATTGGCACACCGTTTTCAGGAAATCCACCGCCTTTTGCTTTCACGTAACTGTTACCGCCTGAGTCGATGTCATAACGCGTATCCTGTCCCATAGAGCCTGACATATCAAACACTATAACAAGGTCAATAGGGCTGGGCGGATACTCATTAACAACCTGCGAGCTTGCAAGTGCAGAAAATGTATGTGCAAAATCCGCATTATAGCCGACACTGCCATTATAGCCGTCGGTTTCCATATCCAGATTTATTGTATTTTCGCCATTTTTATCATAAGCGAATACGCTCTTATCTGTCCAAACTCTGCCTGCATAGCGTGAACCGCTTTCCATAGACAACAGCTGATTCTGATAATCGTCCATAGTATTGGGGTCAGCCACACGAGTGCCTTCCACGATTTTCTCCGTCGGACCAACTGCAAAGGCTGTGCCGCTGACCATAGACGCAGTCATGCACAGGCTGAGAAACACTGATATAAATTTGTTTATTATTCTGTTTAGTTTTATTGTCTTCTTATGTTTCATAGTATTTTCCTCCTGGAAAGAAATTATTGGAGCATTTTCACTGTTCCATTTACGCACAGTTTAAATACAGCAAATTGTTTACCGATTTTGCCGTTTAAAACTCCCCAAACTGCGCGGAGAAATTAAGGGATAAATTATTTTGATTTACAACATTTAAATTGAATAAATAACTTATACAAACGCTTAGAAATAAGCGCTTAAAACACAATTTTTCTGTACACGTACACAAATTTATTATAGCACACCAATCTTAAAAGTCAATAAATAAAATTTTTACTATTTTTCTAGCATAATGGAAATTACAAACCCTTTATTAAAATATGTATTATCATATATTTTTGCTAATAATAATATTTATAGTATATCAAATTGCAAAAATAAAGTCAATAGTCTATTGAATAAAGCAATTATATACTATAGTCTTATTTTATGGGAGTTGATTTCATGAATATTGCAAAAATATTTGGAAAGCAAATAAGACGTTACCGCAAGGCATTAAATCTAAGCCAAGAGGAATTAGCTGAGCGATGCAGATTGCACTCCACATATATAGGGCAATTAGAAAGAGGTGAAAAAAACGCATCACTAGAAAGCATACAAAAGCTATCACAAGGATTAAACATACCAATTGCCAAATTATTTGAATGTTTTTCAATTGACACAAATGAACCCACTCCTGCCACAAAAATATACTACACTGTACTAAACATGGAAAATGATACACAAAAGCATATTCTGAATATTATCAACGAAATCTCCGAGATCAACAAAAGGTAAATTTTTAGATACATTAAAGCTACTAATTTTGTATAAGCAGACAGAACAAACAATTAAAATATTACATTAATATTATTTTCTTTTATCATTTGTTGCCGATCAATCAGCGGATATATAAAAAACAAGCACCGTAACGGTTAAACTGTACGGTGCTTTTAAATTGATTATTCTATTTAATTAACCACTAATTTGATTAATTCGTTAATTCAAAGCTCATATCAAGCAGCCATTTGATTTTCTCATCATCTGCACTGCCGTCTAAAGCAATGGTTATCCAATTAGTTTTATTCATATGATATGCAGGATAAAAACCCTTTTCCTGCCTAAGAGAACCAATTACGATAGGGTCGCATTTTACATTGAGTATACCTATCATTTCATTTTCTTTTAATCCCAACCTGCTTTTGGGAATAGACATTATAAGAGCAAACCACTTTTTATTATTTCGATGCCTAAACACTGAATACTCGGGATATTTTTCCCACGGATGTTCTTCATCTACACTATAACGCTCCGATATAAATTGCAATAGTTGTTCTTTATTCATCGTAAACAAACGCCTTCTTTAAGCTTTAGTATCACAATTATTATATATCACAACTATGAATTTTTCAACAATATACGACGATTATATAACTCTATTGTTAAATTAATAAAGCCCAAATAATCTAAGCAGCTTTTGCCAGAAAGAGAGTTTTTCTTTTGTATTGACTTTATCAGATTCCTTTTCTTCTATTTCAATTTTATCAGTCTTAATCACAAACTGAACTGAAGTTACATCTGTGTTTTTATCTGATACAAACGAACAAGTTTCGCTTTCAGACCCGCTGATAGACGAAATAACATCGTCTATTTTATCATTTATTTTCTCGTTCATCCCAGATGTTTTACTTTTCATTTTATCTGTACCTTTATAAAGCTCTCCTGCTCCGTCAGATAATTCCGTTATACCGCTGTATAGACTTGCAATTCCCCCGTCAAAAGCCTCCGTTCCCTCAACTAGTGAATCGCTTCCTTTGGCAAGGTCAGACGCTCCGCCTTTGATTTCGGAATAACCCTTTATAATTTCTTTAACACCGCCTGTGTAAGATTTAATTCCGCCGTCAAGAGTTTTGTATTGGTCTGCCAGAGTGTCAATTCCATCCGATAGCTTTGAAATGTTTACGAGCATTTCGCTTAGATTGTTCGCTAATGTGTTTATAGATTTGTCAAATTCAGCGTAGTTCGTTTCAAGCTGTTCTAATCCTGTATAAAGCTCAGAAACTCCTCCAGATAATCCGTTAAGGTATTGCTCTGTACCCGAAATCATACCGTTGCTTCCTGTCAGCAAAGTTACAATATTGGTAAGCTGTGAAATCTGCGTCTGCAATTGTTCAGCCTGTTCCTTATATTTTTCATTTCCTTGAATTTTTTCAAGCGTTTCTTTTAACTGCGAAATCTGTTCTGTAAGACTTTTGATTGCCTGTGAATTACCTATAGAGAGCTTGTCAATGTCAAGTCCGTTTGCTGACATTGTTGCTTTGTATTGGGCATATCCAAGATTGCTTTTTAGCTTAGACGCTCCGTTTTTCAAATTCGTAATCGCAGTTTTGATTTGTCCTGAGGCAGACGTCAGCTCTTTTAACTCATCTGCGTCAGCAGAAACTGAATCAAGAGAAGTCTGAATTTTCTCCAATGCGCTTTTCACCTGCGCAGAACCGCTCGTAAGATTTTCTGACTGAGAATCAAGTTCATCAAGCCCGTTTTGGAGCGTTTGTATACCCGATGACAGTTTATCAACTCCATTGTCAAGATTTTTAGTTCCGCTATTTAGATTTGAAGAATTACTTTTTAAAGTATTTCCACCGTCTTTCAGCTCAGTTGAGCCATTGTAAACTTGTTTTGCACCGTCGTCAATTTTATCAATTCCGTCGTTAAGGTCGCTTACCTTGTCGGTAATCTCACTGCTGTCTACCTCTAAATCAAGATTCATTTTTATTCCGTTTATTGAAACTGCAGACATTTCATAATTTTTCACTTTAGCAGTTATCTTAGTATCAATACCCTTATTAGGAAGAATCGTGTATGTAATCTGTTTGTTACTTCCTACATTTGCCATCGTTGCGTCATTAGCAGTAATTTCCGAACATAGCTTGGTGTCTAGTGTAAAGGTTGCCTGCAAAGCGTAGCTGTCGAAAAAATCTGTTTTGCAGTTTTTGTTTTTCTCAACCGAAAATCTAATTTCCAGATCTCCGCTTTTTCCTGCGATTTCATCAGCAGTCATTTCAACTCCGTTAAGAATATACTTAATTGATATTTCCCATGGTATCTCAGTGTCTGTCAACGTTCCCTGCATATATGCCTTATCGGAATTAGTTGAAAAAGTTATTTTATCGCCGTCTACGGTTATTTCATCACTTGTGTTAAGCATTTTTACATTGTCATATTCTCCATAATCGGTAATATCTCCGCTGTTAAAAATGTTAACTGCATAAACTCCGCTGACCGTTCCGTTAGCGTTTGTCATAATATAAATCACTTCTTCTTTTTCTGAAGACTCCGCCGATACAGGCAAGGAAACAGAAATCATGATCAATAATGACAATACTGCAGAAATTATTTTATTAAAAAGCTTCATCACAATCACCTCATCTATTAGAATAAAAGTCAATATTTTTAGTTGTTTTCCCAATAACTCCGTCTAACAGGAAAAGCAGTCCGGGCAATACAAACATTACTATTGCCAATGAGAACAGCGTTCCCCTGCCAATAAAAAATCCAAGCTGAGCGAGAAGTCCGTGAGTTGAAAAATGCCCCAGAAGAAAACCTACGACTGTAAGTGCGCTTCCCGATGTTAGAACTGAAAGTGTGCATGAAGAAATCACGCTGATAACGGCTTGCTTTTTCGGCATCTTTTGGCGGAACTCCATATACCTGTCTGTAAAAAGGATTGCATAGTCTACCGTTGCGCCAAGCTGAATAGAACTGATTATCAAATATGCAATATAGAAAATTGTACTTCCGTTGAAATAAGGGATTGATAAATTCAGCCATATAGCCGTTTCAATACCTATTACAAGAATTATTGGCAAAGTGATTGATTTCATAGTAAACAAAAGAACTATAAAAACCGCTGCTATTGCAATAAGATTTACCTTCATCATATCGCTTGTAACTGTCTTCATCAAATCATATGTACTAACGCCGTTTCCTGCCAAATAATACCCGTCTTTGTAGAAACTCTCAGCAGTATTTCTGATTTTCTCCACGAGTTCAAATGTATCTTCTCCCTCATAATCGGTATCAAGGCTTATTACCATACGGCTGTAATTGTCTGAAACAAGCATAGACAGAGTATCATCATCAATATACTCCTCAGGAATCTCCTCACCTACCGTATCAACATATGAGAGAATGTTAGTTACCTGCGGAAGCTTTTTAAGCTCATCTGAAAGCTCCTTTATCTTTACATTATCGCCGTTAGGAACCATAAGCACATATGTATCGCTCATTCCGAAAACCTGCTCGATCAAAGCGGTATCCGAACCCAGTTTTGTTTTTTCATTAAAAATATGTGCAGAGCCATAATAGTAATCATTTGCGTTAGAAGCCATAAAAGAAGGAACAATTACCACTGCAAATACACAGACAAAAGGTACCATAACTTTACTTACAAATCTGCCGAACCTTTCAAACTTAGGTACAAAAGGTCTATGACGTGTTTTATCGATAATTTTGTAAACCAGTAGAATAAAATTCGGCATAAATACAAACACACTTATCAAACTTATAGCCACACCTTTTGCAAGTACCATTCCCAAGTCAGGACCTATTCTGAACCTCATAAGACAAAGCGCAGCAAAGCCTATAACAGTAGTAAGACCGCTGGAAAGTATTGAACTTGTGGATTTGCAAAGCGCATCAACCATAGCGTCTCTTGGGTTTGAAAAATCCTTTCTGCTTTCTTCAAAGCGATGCAGTAAAAAGACGTAGTAATCAAGCGATACGGCAAGCTGTAAAATCGCTCCCGCTGCATTTGAAACAAAGGAAATTTCACCAAAGATAACATTACTGCCCATATTTATGAGAATGGCAATTCCCAGTCCAATAAGAATAATAACTGGCTCAGCCCACGAAAGAGTATTGAGAATCAAAACTGCAAGTACGAATATAACCGCAATTATTGCGATCTTGTATATTTCGCTAACCGTGCTTTCGGTAGCTACCGCAGTAGATACCGCAGAACCCTCCATAGCATTATCATTTCCTATAATATCTCTGATTTTTGAAACCGCATCAATGATATGCTCCTCCTCTATAGTAACAGAAAACAATGCAGTATTATCCTTGTAATAAGTTTCAACTACTTCGGCATCCATAACTTCAAGCGGCTGATTAATATCAATGCTGTCATCAAGCCATGTAACACTGGAAACTCCTTCAATATCTGCGATTTTATCCTTATATTCCAAAGCTTTGGCAACAGTTACGTCTTTAATCATTACTCTTGCATTTGGAATTCCGCCGTCAAATTCCTTGTTCATTACATCTATAGATACTGTAGATTTGCTGTCATCGGGGAGATAGTCGTTTATATCGTAGTTTACCTCAACAAAGCCTCTTATCAGTGCACTGAAAACTGCAAATATAATAAATATAATAATTACCAGCTTAGGCTTTGCAGTTATTCCCTCATATAACTTTTTCAAATATCATCGCCTGCCTTCACAACAGATGTTCCTGTTACAATAAGATTTCGCCCCTCTGCATTTAGAGTGAAGGTAATTGAACTATAGTCCAGATACCCCTCACCCTTACATTTTATATTATCCGTAAGAGTTTTCAAATGTCCGCTCATTTTAAATTTGCCATAAGAATCAATAGTGCCGCTGAAAAAATTCTTATTTTTCATAACTTCAATAACACATTCTAAAGCATCGTCTGCGATTTTGGCAGACAGTGTTCCTGTTTTATTCCCTATGGTAGTATTTAAAACTATATTGTAATTTAAATGTTTACCTACATCCATTTAACTCACCTGCCTCTGAAATATAATTATAAATATTTAACATATCACATCAATGGTTAAATCAGTACAAATGTTGAAAATTAGGACAAAAAAGCACATTTGACGGTCAAAATAAACAAATCATCCATTGAAAAATTTACGGGACAAGTGTATAATAAATATTGGAGGGACATAAGATGAAACACGAGATCACAACTTTTAACACAAAGAAAACAATAGCAGCTTCTCTCAAAAAGTTCATGGAGAAAAAGCCGCTTTCAAAAATAACAGTCAGCGAAATTGTTAATGATTGCAAAATTAATCGCAAGACATTTTATTATCACTTTGAGAATATTCAGGATTTGCTAAAATGGATGCTGGAACAGGAGGCAATAGAAGTAGTAAAGAACTTCGACTTACTGTTGGACTATGAGGACGCCATCAATTTTGTTCTTGACTATGTAGAGGAAAACAAACATATTCTTAACTGTGCCTATGACTCTATAGGTTCAAACGAACTAAATAGATTTTTTCACAATGATTTCAACAGTATTGTAATGAATATAATTAATCGCTACGAGGAAATTATGGGTATTGAAATAGATCACGACTTCAGGGTATTTATATGTGATTTCTATACTGAAGCTATCGTCGGAATGATTGTAAGGCTGTTGAAAAACAAGCACCCTTATGACAGAAAAAAACTGATCGAATATGTATCTTTAACGATAAAATCATCATTACCAGCTGTCCTAAAAGAGGCGTCGAAAAATATTTAATACAGCCGATTATAAAAACTTAAAGTCCAATGAAGTACACAATCCTTTTTAAGTCAAAAAGTTTTTCCGATACAACACATAAAAACTCTCGAAAATTAAAACATAAAAAACTGCGTAAATACGTTAAATACCGTAAATACGCAGTTTTTTCATTGGCGGAGAAAGAGGGATTTGAACCCTCGCGCCAGTCTCCCGACCTACTCCCTTAGCAGGGGAGCCCCTTCACCACTTGGGTATTTCTCCAATTAAGTGAATTTCCTTTTATTAAAGAACATCAAAAATTATATCACAACAAATATTATTTGTCAATAGTTTTTCTGATTTAATTCTTAAAGATTTTCTGCGTTGTAAATAGATGTGACCCATTTTTAATAAAAAATAAAGTAAAAAATATGATATAATGTTTTGCCTTCCTTTGGAGTGAAGCGTAGCGTAACGGAATAGGATGGCAAAACAACTGCTAAAGTAACAAAAGAATCTCAAAATGGATATGACTTGAGTTTTCAACGTGCTAAAGCAGTTAAAAATACACTAGTAAACGAATTAAACATTCCTGCTGAAAAGTTGCTTACCATTGGCTTGGGTTGTGTTTTTCCATGGCGAGTTGATGAATTTGTTAATGGTAATTTTGACACTGGTATTGCACAAGCAAATCGTGCTGTGTTTTTGTTGTCGAGTTCAGATAATACCAATTATTTCAAAAAACTAAAAGCAGCTTATGATAACAAAAAGCTTTTACCTGAATCAATGTCACGATTTGCATCAATTTATAATTGATCAAGAGGTAAATCAAAATGATCGAAGAACAATGGAATGCTATCGGCACTGTGGTTGGGATTATATCACTTATAATAACCATAATTGGTATTTTGTATAAATTTCTTAAGGCTTGGATTAAATTTGGAATTCCTAAAAAGATTGATATTATTATTGGGATTTTATCTTCTATATCAGCTATAATTTTAGTTGCTTTTATAATAACCTTTGTGAAAAATAACATTGAACACATAAAATTTCCTCCAAAAACTACAACAATAACGACGACAGGGACATTACCTTTGACAACGGCAATTGAATCATCAGATTCTAATACAGATAATTCCGTTTATACTACTAAACAGTCTTACAATGGTGCAGTATATTCCGGATATATCAATAATTTACGTCAACCCAATGGAAAAGGTACTATGAAGTATTCAGACGGAAGAGAATACACAGGCGATTGGGTTGATGGTGTTCAGCAGGGTCAAGGCATAATGAAATATAATAATGGTATTTATGAGGGCGAATGGTATAACGGAAAACGAAATGGCAAAGGAACATATACTTGGAAGGACGGAAAAAAATATGAGGGTTCTTATGTTGATGATGTCCGAGAGGGTAAAGGAGTTTTTTCTGGTTGGGTGGATCTAACTAACGGATACAGCGGAACTTATTATGGAGAAAGCAAAAATGACCAATTTGATGGTTCTGGCTATTTTCTTTTTGATAACGGCGATATGTTTGATGGTATTTATAAAGAAAATTTATATTGGACGGGTATCTATACTAAAAAAGATGGAACACGCTATAATATAGTAAATGGAAGACCCAAAAACTAATATGAAGTTTGAGAAGGATTTAAGGGAGAGTTGATGTACCTAATCAAAAAATCGAGAATAAAGATAATAACTTTATTCTTCAGTAGAAATGCGCCTAGTGATATAGGTTATCTATTCATAAACTATTATATGACACAATGGTAAAAAACAAAATAAGGAGATGTTATTGTGGAACAGCTTTTTCAATGGTTAGCAACATTTTCATCAATAATAAGTTTGCCCTTTGCAGTATCCTTTTATTTAATTTTAACGGATATAAGATATCACAAAGCCAAAAAAGAGTTAATTGAAATATTGTCAAATTACATTGAGTTGGGTAACAAGCTAACACATTCATATTTATCGTCAGTTATAAATGCAAAACTACGAGAAAATAATATAAATAAAAAATTTATAAGCGAAGAAATATTAATTGAAGATTTAATTGTAAAAATCATGTCAAATTCAACATTAACTAGTGACTCAAAAGAAACAATTTTATATAATTTAGTAATGCTACTTCCATTAAATTCTTATGATGATAGTGAATCAAATGACCAAGAAAAATTAGAGAAAGATAATAATAAAAAAAGTAAATTTTATACTAATATATTAAAAGAATTAAAAAAAGGCAATTCAATTGCAAGTAAAGCTGCACTAAAGCAGGAAATAAAATTAAAAAATTTAGTATTGATAAAAAAAGCAAATATAATTGTTGTTTATATTTTAACTATTTTATCTTTCTTAATATCATCAGGACATGTTACAAAAATTTTATCTGTAGATTTAACAAACCATATTTCTCAAATTTTAACAGGTGTAATCTCGTCTCTTATTGCAACGCTAATTGTCTTTATAATCAAAAAAATATACATAAGATATAAATGATTATATATGAGATATACGACATCTTTTTATAATGTTATAGTTGATGCTATTCCCTTCTCTTCTTTCATTGTATAACTTACTGCTATTTTGATGATATAAAAAATTCTCAAGACTAAAGCTCTATCTTAGGGCATTAGACTTATTGCGCTGTATAGTACCATAATTTAAATATGTTTGTCAAGTATTTTTACCGCTCAAAATTTGCGATGCTATAAACAAAGAATACGCATTTCAAACATTTTTAAAGATATAGTTAATACCATTTTAATCTTGATTATCTTATATAATATGGTATAATAAATGTACCAATAAAATTGAAAGAGGTGAACTGATGTGCGTGATTATATGATTATGTCCGGTGATATCGCTGTGGCAAGGTGGGAAAACAACGAATTGACTATCTTAAACGATACACTTTTACCGTTATTTCTCCGCCGTGTTCATAATGCTGATATGTGGCTTGAAACACGAGCTATTGACTCACATCGAGCTAATTCACGTCTTTTGAAAAAAGCACTTCGCCTTCAAGAAAAGGATGACATCTCAACTGTTATTCATGTAAATGGTGCTACGATTACCGATAACTATTGGATAAAACCAATTGACAGCGATCTGACTTATGACGATATAAAGTTTGATAATGACTACTTTTCTCGCCTAGCTTTAAAAGGAACCTATGATAGCTTTAATCGTGCTGCAAACAGCAAACACACAAAAACACCGGAACTTACTAACATCGGTAGTTTTGAAAAATGCTGGCGGTTGATTGACGGTAAGTGGTGGATGTATAAAATCGCAAATCATAATGAGCAGTTCTCTGAACTTTTCACTTATGAACTTGGGAAAGCAATCGGAATGAATATGGCGATCTACGAACGAGGCAATGGCTGTATAAAGTCCTTAGATTTCACTAATGGTGCGTCTGTCAATTTTGAGCCTGCCTTCGCATTTATGGGTGAGAATGAAGATTATGAAGACGTAGTAAAAAAGCTACAGGAACTCTGCCCTGCAGCAATACTAGATTACATTCGTATGATATTCCTTGATGCTGTCGTTGCCAATCCGGATCGTCATACAAGTAACTTTGGACTGATGCGTGATATCAAAACAGGAAAACTCCTCGGTCTTGCGCCGATATTCGATCACAATATGGCGTTAATTTCGCGCGGCTACCCGAACAAACCAAATAAAGGAGATCTGCTTATAACACTATTCAATGATTTGACGGATAAACATTCAGAATATAAGAAATATATACCCGAAATAAACGAAATCCTTGTACGTAATATTATTGACAAACTTAATATGCGTGTACGAACACAAGAAATAGTCAATCTTGTAATCGGAAGATATCAGTTGATTAAGCGTTAAAAATTCTAATATATAAATATCAGTTTAATGTATTTTAATAACTTAAACAATTTTCAAGGCTGATGCTCTAAATTAGAGCATCAGCCTTGTTGCGTTGTTGTCATATAATTTTAAAATTGTACCACTGTAAACAAAGAATAATCTAAATATTAACCATAGATAACTGCAAATTATCTTATGAAAATTAGTTATACCAAATATCAAAATAAATTCAATTAAATGAAAGGAACTATA
>CANPWR010000044.1 GCA_947584825.1 uncultured Clostridia bacterium
TAACAATCTTATATGCTATTTCAGCAGCAATAGGTCCTGTTCCTTCATCGTCGGTATCATATCTATATGGGTTGGTTTCGAATATATCTGGCTCATAAATCCAATCATCTGCAGTATAAGTTTTCCCAAAGTAGTTTTTATCAAAGTCTTGATAAACAGCATGTATTTGGTCATATGACATTTTTTCTATTGCTAAAACAGCAGAACTACTTAATATTGAAATAGTAGTTATCAATAAAATTAAAATTGTTATTGTTTTTTTCATTTATTAATCATCTCCTTTATTTTATCAAAACATCAAAGCAGACATCTCTGTGCCTCCTTTAATTCTATCCATTAATATTCTGATAAACAACCTTTTTACCTATTAAAATATTTGCGTTTTTAACGCCGCTCTTATTATTTACCAACTGCTTTTTAAGCTGCTTAGCTACTTTCTTGTTTTTTACAACAAATTTTATACCTTTCTTGGTGTTCTTAAAAGCGTTTTCATCAATGTAGGGTAATTTCTTAACATTTTTGAAAATTACCTTTGATAATTTTTTACATTTACTGAATGCTTTTGTATCAATATTTTCTATGTTACTTGAAAAAATAACCGATTGCAATTTTGGACAATTATAAACTGCTTTAGTTTCAATTTGATAAATGTCTTTATAAGATATGACTCTTAAATTTTTATTATTAGAAATATCACTTGTAGAAGTATCAGTATCTTTACTTCCACTGATAAAAATTTTCTGTAATTTTTTGCAGTTGTTTATACATCCAAAATAAGTATAAACTTTTGATACATGAATTTCTTTAAGATTATTCCATTTAGAAATCCCCATAAATACATCTACATTATTCATAATTAATTTTTCACAAGTATTTGAAGATTTAGGTTTAGTGCATTTGCCATTATCTTTATAAAAAGAAAATGCATCAATTTCATATGTTTTGTTGTTATAACTAATAGAATTTGGTATTTTGATTATCTTTGCACTTGAAAATATATCTATAACTGAATTTGCTGTAAAGCTTCCATCGCTCCATAATTCGTAAACGATACCATTTTGAGTTGATATAAAATCGTATGGATTATTTTCATCTACTGCAAAAACATTTGTAATAGAAAAACTTAATGACATAACAACTGCAATAATAAAGTTTATAAATGTTTTTTTCATATAATTCACCTACCTATACTAACTTTGAGGTCGAAATTTTATACCACTCTTTATCAATCATATATGATGTATTAATTTTCAATTGTTTAATATAAATATTATATTATATAAGTTATAGAAAGTAAAGGAATATTTATATAATAATATTAATTCTGTAGAATTATACAAATGCAAGGTTCTTTTTTTGTAGCCTATAACAAAAGCAACTCAATGCTTACAAACCCATTCACACTACAGAACAAATTACATATTATATTGTTAGAGGCGGAAAGCTTAAAATCGATTTTAAGTTATGCACAAACATATCCGCTGACGGCTGTTCTGCAAATTCCGTCCGATATAAAAACAAGAAAGAATGGTAAGCGCATGAATAACGAAGCAGTTTATTTGTGGGATTTATCGGTTGGAGAAAAAGCAAAGGTCCGAAACATTGAAACTTCTGATTTTATTAAAAGGAGAATGCTTGATATGGGTCTTATAAATGGTACATATATTGAGGTTCTTCAAAAAAGTCCTGCCGGAGATCCCGTTGCATATTTTATAAGAGGAACTGTAATTGCTCTTCGAGATGAGGACACAAAAAAAATCTTAGTTGAAAAAGTATAATATTGCAATAAAACTTAAAAAGTGCGTTAAAACCTAACGCACTTATATTTTTACATAGATAATATATTATTTACCATAAGGAGGAGATTCCATTGACGCATAATAATATACAAAACCTACCTCAAAACAGCGTACAAACAAGCGAAGAAAAAAAGACAATTGCGCTTGCAGGCAACCCGAATGTCGGAAAGTCAACAATATTCAACGCTCTTACTGGACTAAATCAGCATACGGGTAACTGGACAGGAAAAACCGTCTCAAATGCAATAGGAAAATATACATATAACGATAAGTCCTACGAACTTGTTGATTTACCGGGAACATATTCGCTTTTTGCAGGATCTGCCGAGGAGGAGGTAGCAAGGGATTATATAGAAAGCGGAGAACCAGACGCAGTTATTATCGTATGCGACGCAACCTGTCTTGAGAGAAACTTAAATCTTGCTTTGCAGATCATCAACATTTCAAACCGTGTAATTTTGTGCATAAACCTTATGGACGAGGCTGAGAAAAAAGGTATAAAAATAGACTGCGACGAGCTGTCGTTACAATTAGGCTGTGAGGTAGTAAGCGTAATTGCAAGAAGTGAAAAAGGTCTTGACGCACTTAAATCTAAGGTAGAGAAAGTTTGTGACTCTCCTCCGCAGAGGTTTTTAAAACGACTTGATTTCAGCGACTGTCAAACCGAAGAGGAACGAACAGTAAAGTACGTTTCCGCCAGTGAAGAAATAGCTAAAAAGTGCGTTACATTCAACAAGGACCATTACGATAAACGTGACAGAATACTTGACAAAATATTCACTTCAAGACTTACAGGAATACCTATAATGCTATTGCTATTAGGCGGAATCTTCTGGCTCACAATAGTGGGAGCGAACTATCCGTCAGAGATGTTGTCGAAACTATTTAGCTTTCTGCAAGCTTATATTTCCTCGTTCTTTGAATACATAAACGCACCGCTATGGCTCAGCGGAATTCTGGTTGACGGAGTATATAAGACCGTCACTTGGGTAGTTTCAGTAATGCTTCCGCCTATGGCAATTTTCTTTCCTCTTTTCACTCTGCTTGAGGACTTCGGTTATCTTCCTAGAGTTGCGTTCAACCTAGACAAATTTTTCAGAAAATCAGGTGCTGACGGAAAAGCCGCACTCACAATGTGTATGGGTTTTGGATGCAACGCCTGCGGAGTTATCGGCTGCAGAATAATATCATCTCCCAGAGAGCGTATTATCGCAATGCTTACTAACTCATTTGTCCCATGCAACGGACGCTTTCCAACACTGATTGCAATTATTACTATGTTTCTTATAGGCGGAGTAAGCTCGTCATTGGGAAATTCTCTATTATGTGCATTGGTTCTTTTACTTGTAATCGTTCTGGGAGTTTTTATTACGCTCACAGCATCAAGATTTTTATCAAAGACAGTTTTAAAAGGAGAATCAACCTGTTTCACACTTGAGCTTCCTCCGTATCGCAGGCCCCAGATAGGAAAGGTTATAATTCGCTCAATACTTGACAGAACTCTGTTTGTCTTAGGGCGTGCTGTAACGGTAGCTGTTCCTGCTGGAGCGATAATATGGATTTTTGCAAACGTCAACATCGGTAATAACACACTGATAAATTCTGTATCAAACTTTTTAGACCCGTTTGCGTCAATGATAGGGCTTGACGGTATAATCCTGCTTGCATTTATTCTTGGCTTTCCCGCTAATGAAATAGTTTTCCCGATAATACTTATGGCGTATCTTTCACAAGGCACGCTTACCGAATATGAAAGCCTGTCCCAGCTTCATAATCTTCTGCTTGCCAACGGTTGGACAGTCACTACTGCAATATGCACAATGCTGTTTTCACTCTGCCATTTTCCATGCTCAACAACTATGATTTCTATATATAAAGAGACAAAGAGCAAAAAGTACACGGCAATAGCGTTTTTACTCCCCCTATGTATTGGAATACTAATTTGTTTTATTGTAAAAAATTTATTATCGCTTGTGCTATAAGTACAGCCTTCTGCATAAAATGTATTTGGTGATCAATATGAATAAAATCAAAAGGTTTGAAACAGCCTCATTTTTCTTTGCTTCAATTGTGGGAACACTTATGCATTTTGTATATGAATGGACAAATGAAAGTACCATCGCAGCACTAATAGCTCCTGTAAACGAAAGCGTTTTTGAGCATCTCAAGCTGACCTTTTTCCCTCTTTTAGCATTTGCAGTTTTTGAATATTTTTATATAGGAAAAATACATAGCGGGTTTTTCTGCATTAAAGCAAAATCCATACTGCTTGGAATTCTAAGCGTCATAGTTCTTTATTATACCTATACGGGTATAATCGGACAAAACTATATGATCCCCGACGTCTTGATTTTCTATATCAGCGTATTAATATCCACACTCTACTTTGTTAAGAATTACAAGCCGAATGAAAACAACAACCTGATAGGAATTTTGATTTTTATTTTGGTCTGGATAATATTTATTGTATTTACTTTCAAAACTCCTCATATCAATTTGTTTCTTGACCCAAGAGGGTTTTACGGTATTAAAAACTAACACAAAAAATCGGAGACTATTCACTTTTCTGATACACCAAAGTGAGTTTTCTCCGATTTATTTTAGTTATTAATGCTTTACATAGTAAAGAGGATTAAGTCTTTTCTTGATTTTGGCGGAAGGACTATCCTGAATTCTGAATTCAAAATGAAGATGCGGACCTGTTGAATAGCCGGTAGAACCGACTGTTCCTAGCACTTGACCTGATGAAATATACTGTCCGACCTTGACCTTAACGCTTGTCATATGACCATATATCACACGGAGAGTAACCTTCTTTCCGTCAATCTTAAATGTACTTCTTACAACAACATAGTTACCGAATCCGCCTCCGCAGCCGCAGGAAACTGTTTTACCGTAATTATGTTTACAACCCTTATTAATTGAGTCAACTACCCCTCCTTTGGTAGCGATAATTTTTGCACCCTTTATGCTTTTTCCGTTTGAAGCAATATCGGTTCCCGAATGTTTTCCCGATGCATACATACCCGACTTATTATTATATTTTTGAGATATATAGTAAAATCCCGGCACAGGCCATCTAAACGACAGTGTCAAAACCGATTTTTTTGCAGAGATTTTTCCCTTAAGAGTTCTGCCGTTAAGCTGTTTGTATGCAATAACTTTGTACTTATATGTTTTAGACTTTTTCAGGTTTTTATTTGTATATGTAAACTTAGTATTTCCTTTAATTTTTGTAATTCTTACGTATTTTTTGGTTTTTTTATTGTATCTGTAAATAATATATCCGCTTGCTCCGTTGATTTTTTTCCATCTTATCTGAACAGAGTGGTTCTTTCCTATCAACTGAACGATTTTCGAGTCTGCAGGAACAGTCATTGTCTCTAAATAATTGACTGATAAATTGGAAATATAATCAACTCCGTTAACCGTAAGGTAAGTTGCTATTTTAAAGTTATATGTATCTCCTGCGGTAAGTCCTTTAACAGTGCAATATAAAGTATTTGGATCATTAATCGTTTTCTTTAAAACATACTTCTTAGCTGAGGAGTCGTAAACATATATTTTATATCCTGTAATTCCGCTTGCACTTGTCCAATCCAGCCTTAACGACGTCTTTTTTGGGTTGCTGTACGATATAAGACTGTTTGCATTAGGAATTATCTTAAACTCAACAACCCTAACTCCTGTCACATTTCCTATTCCCGTAATGGTGATTGTCGCTGTACCTATATTTACATTGTTTGAATAGCTTAGTGTATAGTCCTTTTCCAATACAAGTTTATAATTCTCTATTTTAGCTAATATGTCTGGCGTAACAGCACTTCCTGTGTACGTTACGTTTTCAACAGAAACTGTTACATCATAATTTATGTCAGCCGGATAAATTGTAAATTCAAGAGTTTTCTCTCCTGTAAAATTTCCTATTCCGTTCACTATAACCTCAGCTGTACCGGCATTGATGTTATTTGTATAAGTTAAAGTATAATCTATATCCTTAACTAATATATAATTTTCATACTCAGCGTCAATATCAGGAGTTACTTCTACCCCTTTATAGGTTTGATACGGTATTTCAAATATTTCAACATCATCTATGTTTATAGGGTACTTAACATTGACCTCGCAATAAACAGGCTCTGCCGATCCGTCCTGCGCAGATACACAAATTCTCGTGCTTCCAAAAGCTACTGCCGTAATCAGTCCATTTTCATCGACAGTGCAAATGCTTTCATCTTCGCTAGCATAAATTAGAGTATCTCCCGAAGAGCTATACGCATCTATTTGAGCAGTTTGTCCGATAACAATATCATAAACGCTCTGAGAGACTTCAATCTCGTTTTCAGCTGCATATGATATTATTGCCATTGGGATAAGTATGCAGAGAAAAGTCAGTATAAACGTCACTAATGCTGATTTGAAAATCTTGTTGTCAAAATCTCTATGTATATTCATTTTTTACTCTCCTTTTAAATCCTTTTCAACTAAATCTACACTTCGTTTTATGCTACTTCTACAACAAGTATGTTATTTAACTCTACTTCAAAGCACCGTACACTATCTGTCTCAGTTTTCTTGTTGTTTCATTACAGCCTGCTCCGCAGCGCTGAATAAAGTATAAAAATATCATATTATCCTCCGACGAAATAGTAACATAATCGCCTGTCCAGCCATCCCAGCCAAATTCACCCAAACTTGCATTTGTAGCGGCAGCAGCCTTATCTGTAAGAATTCTCAGATAGTTTCCGTAGCCGTGACCTTTTGTTGCACCATAATATAGCGCAGGCATCTGATAATCGGTCATCTGATTTGTCGTCATATACTCGACCGTTTTTCTGCCCAGAATTCTATTACCGTTATACTCTCCCTTATTAAGCAGCATACTTGTAAATTTCATATAATCGTCAAGTGTTGACACAAGTCCTGCTCCGCCCGATTCAAAAGCAGGGGGCTTTTTGTAATCAGTCAAAAGCAAATGAAAATCGTTGAAAATCTCAAGTTTCTTTCTTTCTTCATTGTAATAATATATCTGAGCAAGTCTGTCATAATTTTCACTAGGTATATAAAATCCCGTGTCGACCATTCCAAGCGGTTCAAAAATTTCTTTCTTCAAGAATTCAGAAAACTTCATACCGCTTACTTTTTCAATAACTGCTCCCATAACGTCTGAACACGTTCCATATGTCCAGCTCTCACCTGGATGAAACATCAACGGCTTTTGCGCTAATAGCTCAGCGATTTGCAAGGTAGTGAATTTCTCGCCGTTTGCCATACGGATTTTTAATTCATCATAAAGCTTCTGCATTTCAGCACACGATTCGCACCAGTCTCCGCCATAGACCATTCCTGCTGTCATATTCAAAAGATTATGCAGAGTAATATCACTGTTTGCCGGAATATACTTGCCGTCTTTTATAACTCTCATATTTTCATATCCGTTTATGTAGTTCTTAACAGGGTTCTCAAGATCAATGAGTCCTCTTTCAAACAAGATCATCGCAGCAACGGCAGTTATAGGCTTAGTAAGAGAAAACAGTCTGAAAATCGTATCACTGCTCATTTTCTTACCTTTTTCTATATCTGCATATCCGTATTCATTTCTGAACACGACCTCACCATCTTTTAAAACTGCTGTACTTGCTCCTGAGATCTGACCGTCTGAAATTTCTTTATTGATAATATCAGATAGATATTTAAGCTTATCTTTGTACATTCAATCACCGCCATATTTTCAATTCAATCATACTAAATCAATATTTAGTACAAGTATACCACAGTTGGTTTTCCTTTTCAAGCAAAAAAGAACCTCTGCAAACAGCTTTGCAGAAGTCCTTTCTAAGATTATTTTATTTTCACTTAATTTTCACTTGCTTTGTAGCCTGCATCTTCGACCGCTTTAATAAGTGTTTGAATGTCAACGTCCTTTGACAGGTTGATATAAGCCAGTCCCTTTTTTAAATTCACCTCAGCCTTTACGCCGTCAATGGCATTAAGTGCTGATTCAACCGCTCCGGAGCAGTGAGAACAACTCATACCCTCAACCTTTAACGTAACATCACATTTTACCTTACCAAACATATCTTTATCCCCCTTTGTATTATTAAGCTCCTTATCAGAGCTTTTATTCAGTTTTTTGGGCTTAAAAAATCTAAGCCTTAATGCGTTTGTTACAACGCATACGCTGCTTAAACTCATAGCCGCAGCCGCAAGCATAGGTGATAGCTTTATACTAAAAGCACTATAAAAAACTCCTGCCGCTATCGGTATACCTACTGTGTTGTAGAAAAATGCCCAGAACAGATTCTCCTTAATGTTCTTTATAACAGCCTTGCTCAAATCAATCGCTGTACAAACATCTAGAATGTCATTTTTCATAAGCACAACATCTGCACTCTCAATTGCTATGTCAACGCCTGCACCTATTGCAATTCCTACGTTCGCTCTTGCAAGCGCGGGAGCATCGTTAATTCCGTCGCCTACCATTGCAACCTTATTCCCGCTTTTTTGAATAGAAGCAACAACGCCCTCTTTTTCCTGCGGAAGAACGTTTGCAATTACATTGTCAATATCCAGTTTCTTTCTAACAGCTTCAGCAGTATTTTTATTGTCGCCCGTAAGCATCGTGACCCTTACTCCGCTTTTTTTCAAAAGGCTTACAGCGTCATAGCTTGTTGACTTTACCTTATCAGCTACAGCAATAATGCCTATCGCCATGTTTTCATCAGCTATTATAAGAGGAGTCTTTCCCTCAATAGATAAACTTTCTATATCTTTTTTGACGTTTTCATCATTGATGTTATTTGCTTTGATGTAAGCAGAATTACCTATATAATATTCTTTTCCGTTAACCTCTCCGTAAACACCTTTGCCAAACTCCGCTTTAAAGCTGCTAACATTTAGGAATGAAATTCCTTGCCTTTCACACTCTCTTACCACAGCGTCAGCAAGAGGATGCTCGCTCATATTTTCAATGCTTCCTGCAATCTGTAAAAGCCTTTTCTCGTCAAGTTCAAGAGTTATTACATCAGTTACGCCCGGCTTACCCTCAGTAAGAGTTCCCGTCTTATCGAGAACAACGTCTGTTACATTATGCAAAGCCTCAAGTGCCTCTCCCGACTTTATCAAAATTCCGTTCTGCGCTGATTTTCCCGTTCCAACCATAATTGCAACAGGAGTTGCAAGACCTAATGCACATGGACAGGAAACCACCAGAATGGAAATCGCTATACTCATAGCAAATTCAAAGCTTGCTCCGCAGATCAGCCATATAATCAATGCAATAATTGCAATGATTATTACAATTGGTACAAAAATTCCCGACACTTTATCTGCGATCTTTGCAATAGGCGCTTTTGACGAGGACGCCTCCTCGACAAGTTTGATTATCTGAGAAAGAGTTGTGTTCTCTCCCACTCTTGTAGCTTTATATTTTAAATATCCGCTGCTCAGCATCGTAGCTGATATAACACTTTCCCCTGCCGTTTTTGATACAGGTACGCTCTCCCCTGTAATAGCAGACTGGTCAAGACTTCCCTCGCCCTCTATTATTTCGCCGTCAACGGCAATTCTCTCTCCTGCTTTGGCTAAAACTATATCTCCCTCAGCGATCTCCTCTACCAAAATCTCGGTTTCTTTGCCGTCTTTTATTACCGTTGCCGTTTCAGGGGCAAGGTTCAAAAGTCTGTCTATAGCCTCGCTGGTTTTTGATTTTGATCTTGTCTCAAGGTATTTTCCAACCGTTATAAGCGTTAAGATAGTAGCCGCAGATTCAAAATACAAATCCATATGGAATCTTTCCACAGTTTCCATATCGCCGCTGTTTAATCCGACAGCTATACGTATTATGGCGTATAAACCATATAAGAAAGCCGACGCTGAACCTATAGCGATCAGACTGTCCATATTAGGAGCGCCCTTAAAAAGATTTTTAAATCCTACAGTATAATATTTGTGGTTTATTATCATTATCGGTATGCAGAATACAAGCTGTATCAATGCAAAATAAAGAGCATTTTCGTGACCAGTAAATATAGCCGGTATAGGAAGTCCCAACATATGCCCCATTGATATATACATAAGAGGGATTAAAAGACATACTGATGATATAAGCCTTTTAAGCATTAATTTTTCAGCGTCGCTTTTAACACCTGTTGATAATTTGCTTTTAGCGTCATAGAGATTAGCTCCGTAACCTGCTGCTTTGACTGCCTCTATAATTTTATAAGCACTCAGAGTATCATCATACTCCGCCGTCATGGAGTTAGTAAGCAGATTGACCGAAACACTCGTTATTCCCTCAAGCTTTGACACTGCCCGCTCTACCCTAGCCGAGCAAGCCGAACAGGTCATCCCCGAAACGGCAAATTTATTCTTCATAAAAGGGTTTCTCCTTCTTGAAATTATATTATATCAGCCAATAATTAGTTATTGCTAACTTTTATTATACTACTGTTAAATAGCGTTGTCAAATTTTTTCTTAGTCAAATTATTATTATTTATAAGGCGTACTGATTCAATATTATTATGTAATAACAAACAGAATCTATTAGTTTGGTTAATTAAGTAAAACTTTTGGTTATTTTCTACTAAGTAATTAGTTTTAAATTGTTTAAAGTTACAAAAATCAATTTTGAGAGGTTACTTGATAACTTTTATTGTTAATAATGAGCAAAAATTCATTGACAGTAAGAGCTTTTTATGATATATTTAACATATGGTGTGAGTATTCACAGCAAATATATAATTATAACAAAAGGAGGTTAATTTATGAAGTTAACAAAAAGACTTCTCGCTGCATTACTGGCTCTAGCAGCTGCTGTTTCTGTTACAGGATGCTCAGATTCTTCAAAAAAAGACGATTCATATGAAGACAAAGTCAAGGTTCCTTCAACCGATGCAATTGCTGAAATTCCAGAAGGTGCAGAAAACACACTTCAATATCTCGGTATTAG
>CANPWR010000045.1 GCA_947584825.1 uncultured Clostridia bacterium
CCATCATCAGATCCGTCAAGTGATCCGTCTTCTGACCCATCAAGCGAGCCATCATCGGATAATTCATCATCAAGCAATCAAACAAATCCGCCGGCTTCTTCACCTACAACAGCAAAGCCTGCAACTACTGCAGCACCAAAGGCAATAACTGCACCGACTGTTACCACAACAGTTGCTAAACCTGCTAAGGTAACGAAAGTAAAGTTGGCAGCAAAGAAAAAGAAGCTGAAAGTATCGTGGAAAAAGGTAAGCGGAGCGACAGGCTATCAAATTATATCGGCAACAAACAAGAAATTCACCAAGAATAAAAAGACAGTTACAGTGAAGAAAAACAAGGTAACACTTAAAAATCTAAAATCAAAGAAAAAATACTTTGTAAAGGTCAGAGCTTATAAGAAAGCAAACGGTAACACAAATTACGGTAAGTGGTCAAAGGTTGTAAAGAAGAAAACAAAATAAAAAGCAGAAGCGTTCGGAAAATTTCCGAACGCTCAGCCTGTCGAAGAAGGTTTTGCGTTATCAACAACTAAAAGTTTTCGGTCAAGCCTTTTTCAAAAGGCTTGCGGGTCAAGGGCAGAGCCCTGTCGCTGACGAGCCGTCAGCGAAATGCTTTACGGAGTGCGCTCCGCACAGGGTGAATTAAAAAATAGTCCAGTGGACTATTTTTTAAGAGGGGTATGCCCTGCAAGAGAGGGCTGCCCCTAAAGAAGAATTTATCTACACCCAAAGCGTTCGGAAAATTTTCCGAACGCTTTTCTTGTCACTTGCCTCTTGTAGCATAAACTCTTGTCTTTAGCATAAAATTTAGTAATGTGAATTTCTAAATATATAAGGGGCGTATGCAAATGAAGATAATCAAAAATATCACAGCATTATCAATATGTATAATAACATTATCACTGTTCTTTGCTAGAGCATATGCTGACGGAACAGCCATTACACAAACGGTGCCTGAATCGGAAGCCACAGCACTTGACATTTCAAACGAGCATAAAAAGTCGGATTTGTCGGTGACGGCTGAAAATGCTGTACTGTATGAGGCGTCTACAAAGACGATAATTTATAATAAGAAGGCTAATGAAAAAACGCCTGTTTCATACCTTACAAAGCTAATGACTATATTACTTACCGCAGAAAAGCTTAAAATGAATAAGGATTTTACACTTGACAGACAGCTTATAACGTCTGCTGAGGCAAATTCAAGGAAGGGCTCACAAATATGGCTTGATGTAGGCGAGAAAATTAGCATAAGAGAGCTTTTAAAGTCCATAACCATCGGAAATGCAAATGACGCTTGCGTAGTTTTGGCAGAGGGCATTTCAGGAACTGAGAAGTCTTTTGTTAAGGCTATGAACAACCGTGCAAAATCTCTGGGAATGAAGAATACCACATTTGTGGACAGCACAGGAATAAGCGAGTCCAATATTTCAACAGCAAAGGATATAGCTATTCTTTCAGCAGAACTGTTAAGGTATGAAAACCTGAAAGGATTCTTCACAACTTGGATGGACAGCGTAAGGGGAGGAAAGGCGGAGCTTGTAAATCTCAATACTCTGGTAAGAAATTACAAGGGTATAAGCGGACTTAAAGCGTGCGCTTCTGATAAGGCAGGGAATTGCATTGTTGCTACGGCTGCGAGAAATGACTTAAGTTTGATAGCGGTTGCTATTAAAACTAAAGACAGTGACAGCAGAGCCGTTGACGCAAGGGAGCTGTTGGACTTCGGCTTTGAGGGTTATGATATGTATGCACCTGAGATTCCCAAGGACGCAGTTGAGCCAATTGATGTAACACACGGATTTGAGCTAAAAACCGATACTTATGTAGACGGAATTGCAAGGCTTGTTATAAAGAGGGGAACAGCGAGTAACATAAGCGTCAAATTTGATAGAATGGCTAAGCTTGAGGCACCTGTAACGAAAAACACAAAGGTTGGCGAGCTGGTATTTCATAGGGGTTCAAAGGAATTATTAAAGCGCAATATATATACAAAGAGTGACGTTAAGCGTATAGATATTGCAGGTGCGTTTGGTAAACTTTTGTTAAGTTTACTAAGAAATTAGATGAAAATTGTATTAGTTGCACAAAAACTTGATTGTTACATAAAGTTGCAAAAAGAGCACTTGAAAAATGACTTGTTTTATAGTAAAATATAATATAGTTAAAATTAGAAAGGAAATTGGAAAGTGGCAGTCAGATTAAATACAAAGTATCTCGGGAATTTTATTTCTGAGCATGAGATGGAAGCTATGAAAGCGCAGATAAGTATGGCGCATAATACTATTGAAAAGAGGAACGGTCAGGGCAACGACTTTTTGGGTTGGGTCGATCTTCCTAAAAATTATGATAAAGAAGAGTTTAAAAGAATTAAAGCAGCAGCGGAAAGAATTAAAGAAAAGTCTGATATTCTTATTGTTATCGGAATAGGAGGTTCTTATCTGGGAGCAAGAGCTGCAATTGAGCTTTTGAAGTCTCCTTTTTACAACAATTTAAAGAAGGATACTCCAGACATATATTTTGTCGGAAACAATATAAACCCGACATATCTTCAGGAGATTCTCTCAATATGTGAGGGCAAGGACATCTGTGTAAATGTAATATCAAAGTCGGGAACTACTACAGAGCCTGCACTTGCTTTCAGAATTTTCAAAAAGCTTGTTGAGGATAAGTACGGCAGGGAAGAAGCAAAGAACAGGATTTTTGCTACTACTGACGCTAAGAGGGGAACATTAAAGGAGCTTTCTGACAAAGAGGGGTATGAAACCTTTGTTATAGCAGATGACATAGGCGGAAGATTTTCTGTTCTTACGGCGGTAGGATTGTTGCCTATTGCGGTTGCAGGCTGTGATATTGACAAGATAATGTCAGGTGCAAAGCAGGGTATGGACAAATACTCCAAAGACGACGGCAATGACTGTTACAAGTATGCGGCTGTAAGAAATATTCTAAATAGAAAAGGCAAGTCAGTAGAAATGCTTGTTTCGTACGACCCGAGTTTTACAATGATGGCAGAGTGGTGGAAACAGCTTTACGGCGAGAGCGAGGGTAAGGATAATAAGGGTATATTCCCATCGTCTGCGACCTTCTCTACCGACCTCCATTCGCTAGGTCAGTTTATTCAGGATGGCTCAAGGATAATGTTTGAAACAGTAGTTGACGTAAAGAAGCCTAAGCAGGATTTATTCTTGGAGGAGGACGCTGAAAATTTAGACGGCTTGAACTTTCTCACAAATCAGAATATGTCTGATGTAAACAGAAAGGCTCTTGAGGGAACTATTTTGGCTCATACTGACGGCGGAGTTCCTAATGTAGTTATTGAGGTTGATGAGCTTGATGAAGAAAACTTCGGCGAGATGGTATATTTCTTTGAAAAAGCTTGTGCTGTTTCGGGATATGTTCTCGGCGTGAACCCGTTTAATCAGCCGGGCGTTGAGAGCTACAAAAAGAATATGTTCGCTCTTTTAGGAAAACCGGGTTATGAAGACCAAAAGGCTGCTCTAGAGGAAAAATTAAAGTAATCAAATTTACTTGTGATTTTCTTATACTATATTATATTAAATTAATCTATTTTCGGACAGGTCTGTCCGTTAAAATAAATTTGCCCGAAGGGGCGGAACGGAGTGTTATTATGATCAGCATTATAACAGGAAAAAAAGGAACAGGAAAAACAAAAATCTTAGTTGACAAAATTACTGAAGCGTCAAATAATGCAACAGGAAATGTTGTTTGCATTGAAAAGGGAATGAAGCTAACTTATGATCTTCCCCACAGCGTAAGGCTTGTTGACGCAGACGAATATGCTATTGACAGTTACGATACATTCTATGGTTTTGTAATGGGTATGCTTGCCGGAAACTATGATATCCAGGAGGTATTCATAGACGGTATCTTGAAAATCGGCGGAAGAGATTATGACGAGTTGGGTGCAATGTTTGAAAAGCTAAATGCTCATGCAAACGACGTTAATATAGTCTTTACTGTTTCAACTGATGCTCAAGAGCTTCCTGACAGAGTAAAGGCATTTATGTAAGCCTTAAAACTTTAGTTTGTTTTAAAATTACATAAAAACTATTGACAAGGTAAATTATAATAGTTATAATGTAATTTATGATGTTTGAGGTGTTGGAATGAAAATTCAATTAAAGCAATTGTTTGATATAGTCGGGGAACGAAAGGAAATCGACTATAAAATACCGCTTGAAGAGCTTGATGGTTATAAGGCGGTCTCATTCAAAACACCTGTATCTATAAACGGAGAAGTCGAAAACAGAGCGGGAATTGTAACTATAAAATTTCATGTAAGTTTTGTTTTGAATCACGTTTGTGACAGATGTCTTAAAAATTTCGAGCAGGAATATGATTATGATTTTGAGCATACGATCGTTCGGTGTTCCCAGAAAGAGGACAATGAGCATATTGTATGCGAAAATATGGTTCTTGACTTGAATGAGTTGGCTATTTCTGATTTATTGTTGCAGCTGCCTTCAAAGATATTGTGTAAGGAAGACTGCAAGGGCTTGTGCTTCATTTGCGGACAAAACCTAAATGAAGCTTCTTGCGAATGCTCAAAGAGTTAATAGCCGCAACAATACTTAATTAAAAATATCCTAAGAGGAGGTGCCACAATGGCAGTACCAAAGAGAAAGGTATCCAAAGCAAGACGTGATAAAAGACGTTCTGCTGTTTGGAAATTAGACGCACCAGCATTAAGCAGATGTTCTAATTGCGGCGAGCTTACAGCTCCACATAAAGTTTGTAAGAATTGCGGATTTTATAAGGGTGTAGAAGTGATCAAGAAAAGTGACGCTGAATAACATCTTTGTAAAGCAGAGGTGGAGTTTTTCCTTCTCTGCTTTTTTCGTGTGAGAAATTTCTTGGGAGGATAAAGATTTATGGCATTACCTGTAGCTGCGATCGTCGGCAGACCTAATGTGGGAAAATCTACGCTTTTTAATAAGCTGATAGGGCAAAAGCTGTCTATTGTTGAGGACACTCCGGGAGTTACAAGAGACAGGATTTACTCCAAATGCGAGTGGCTGGGAAAGCAGTTTATGCTAGTTGACACAGGCGGTATTGAGACTAAAACCGACGATATTATTCTCACTCAGATGAAACGCCAGGCAGAGGTGGCTATAACAAGCGCAGATGTAATTATTTTTATTACAGATATAAGAACGGGTGTAACTGCTAATGACTATGATGTTGCAGATATGCTAATGAAGTCCGGAAAGCCTGTTGTTCTCTGCGTGAATAAATGTGATAATGTCGGTAATCCGCCTGCTGAGTTTTATGAGTTTTACAATCTCGGAATCGGCGATCCTATTGCTGTTTCATCAATTCACGGACACGGAACAGGTGATTTGCTTGACGAGGTGATTAAGTATTTTCCGGACACTGATGGGGAATATGACGACAGCGATACTATTAGAGTTGCTGTAATAGGAAAACCTAATGTCGGAAAATCTTCGATTATAAACAAGATATGTGGTGAAGAAAGACTTATCGTCTCCGACATTGCCGGTACTACGAGAGACGCTACCGATACTGAAGTTGAAAATGAAAAGGGTAGGTTTATTTTCATAGATACGGCAGGTATCAGGAGAAAATCAAAGGTTCTGGAGAGCATAGAAAAGTACAGTGTTCTAAGGGCATATATGGCGGTTGATAGAGCCGATGTTGCGGTTATTGTAATAGATGCGACTGTTGGATTTACTGAGCAGGATTCTAAGGTTGCGGGATATGCCCATGAGCAGGGTAAGGCTTGCGTTGTCGCTGTCAACAAATGGGATGCTGTTGAAAAGGATACAAATACAATGTCTGAGTACACAAATAAGCTGAAAAATGATTTCAGCTTTATGTCGTATGTTCCTTTTGTATTTATTTCTGCAAAAACAGGTCAGAGACTAGGTAAGCTGTTTGATATTATAAAATATGTTGCTGAGAAAAATTCAATTAGAATTTCAACAGGAAAGCTCAACGATGTTTTGGCTTATGCTACAAGCAGAGTTCAGCCGCCGTCTGATAAGGGTAAACGTCTTAAAATTTACTATATGACACAGCCGTCAACAAAACCGCCTACGTTTGTTACCTTTGTAAATAAAGCGGAACTGTTTCATTTTTCCTATCAGAGGTATCTGGAGAATCAAATTCGTGAAACCTTTGGTCTGGAAGGCACTCCTGTAAGATTTATAGTAAGAGAAAGAGGAGCGAACGACACAAAATAACCGGGAGATTGATATGATTGAATTTTTATGTATAGCTGTTACCGCAATAGCTTCGTATCTTTTCGGAAGCTTTAATTCTGCACTGATAGTGTGCAAATTGCTGAAGCATGATGATATAAGAAAATACGGCAGTAAAAGTGCAGGACTAACTAATGTTTTAAGGGTATACGGAAAAGTACCTGCGCTGATAACTCTATTGTGCGACCTATTCAAGGGAGTTATTGCTGTGGTTCTGGCACGTCTTATTGTAACCAACATTCTGGGAGTACTTTTCTTTGGCGACAGTCTGTTTATTGGGTATGTTGCAGGAGTATGTGTAGTGCTAGGACATATTTTTCCGATATACTATGGTTTTAAGGGCGGAAAGGGTGTTTTGACTGCCTGCACAACCATGCTTGCAGTTGATCCGATTACTACACTTTTATGTTTAGCTATATTTATTGTTGTTGTTTCAATAACTAAGTATGTTTCTTTAGGGTCGATAATATCTATGTTTTTTTATCCATTCATTACCGGAGTAACCCAGTATGTTCGGGGATATGAGGGTATATGGATAAATGTTATTTTTGCAGTTTTACTGGCTGTGCTGATAATATACAAGCATAAGGCTAATATAATCAGACTTAAAAACCACGAGGAAAACAAGCTGAGTTTTAAAAGTAAGGAATAGTTTTTATATAAGTTATGACGGAGGATCAATATGGCTGATATAGTTATTCTGGGTTCTGGGGGATTTGGACTTTCTCTTGCTGTTATGTGCGAAAGACTTGGTCACAATGTGACTGTATGGTCGAAGTTCAGAGATGAAATTGATACGATCAAAAGAACAGGCGAGCTTAAAGCAAAGCTTCCCGGAACTATTATCCCAAGAAGCATAAAGCTCACGACTGATATATCCTGCGTCAGAGATAAGGATATTGCAGTAGTGGGTATTCCTTCTTCGTTTGTAAGGGAAACCTGCGAAACCGCTAAGCCTTTTATGAGTGAAAAAACCTATATAGTAAATACTTCAAAGGGATTAGAGAACGGAACGCTGAAACGTATGAGCGTTGTTGTTTCAGAGGTTTTCGATAAAAACAGAATTGTTGTTCTGACTGGACCTTCTCATGCTGAGGAGCTTGCAAAGGGAATTCCTACAACGGTTGTTGTTTCGTCAAAGGATCATGATGCGGCAAAGTACATTCAGGAAACTATGTCAAGTCAGGTTTTGAGAATATATATAAATGATGATATTGTAGGCTGTGAGATAGGCGGCTCACTTAAAAATATAATTGCCCTTGCGGCTGGAATCTGTGATGGTATGGGATTTGGCGATAACACCAAGGCGGCTCTTATGACAAGAGGTATCAGCGAGATAGCTCGTCTGGGTGTATCATTAGGGGCAAATACCAGTACATTCGCAGGCTTGACAGGAATAGGCGACTTGATCGTTACCTGCACCAGTATGCATTCGAGAAACCGCCGTGCAGGGATATTGATAGGAAAAGGTCAAACTCCTGAAGAAGCTGTAAGAATGGTTGGAACGGTCGAGGGTTATTATTGTACAAAAACCGCTTATGCACTTGCAAAGGCTCAGGGGGTCGAGATGCCGATAACCGAACAGCTTTATTCTGTTTTATTTGAGGGAAAGCAGGTTGACACTGCTTTAAAAGAGCTTATGACCAGACCTAATTCCAGTGAAAATGAGAAAATAGTTTTATAAATAAAAAGGTTGTCTGTTTTCAGGCAACCTTTTTAGATGATTTTTATTTTGAAATTTAGTGTTTTACACGTTTTTCAAGGGATTCAAACATTTCTTTTAAATTATCGGTTATTGTCTGATTAGAATGAAATGGACGGAAAAAGTAATGTTTTTGGCTTGTATTCTCTTGCTTTTTGCGAATATACTCTTTGAGATGTTCGTATTTGACAATAACATCTTTTTCCTCAGCAAATTTTTTAAGCTTTGCAATGAGTTGGGCAGATTTTATTACGTCAATTATGAAAACACCGAAAAACAGTCCGATGACAAATGAGAATGCAAGGTTACGAGACAGCCATTTCAATGAGTTAAGGATGTAAGGGTGAATAAGAAAATAATATACAGATCCAAGTAATGCCCAAATCAGTGAGAATTTTGGACAGATAATTCCTTGAATATTTCCCCATTCATTACTGTAATCCCACAAACGAATTTTAAATACTTTCACGCTTATAATTCCGGCTATGTATTCAACTGCAGTCATACATATAGCCATAAGAATGAAAATTAATGCTTTTTTAAAAATAGGATTGATAAGTTTAAATATATGTAGTGATGCTAGTAAATATAATATGCATAGTCCAATTCCGTACAAAGGCAGATACGGACCTATGCAAAATCCAGGGTTGATCCATTTTCGTTCTGGATTGGAACGGGAAAAATAACGCCGAAAAAGCAGTTCAAGAAGCCAGCCTGAAACAGAGCCAAGGAAAAATAAAAATGCCAGAATTAAAAATAAATTCATTTTACCTCACACCTTTACTTTAATATTCATTTTATATAAGAATTTTCATCTGTTTTATAAGCAATTATAGCTTCTTTAATTACAGAACAGCCTTTCTAAGTTCTTCGACTTTATCGGTTTTTTCCCATGCGACTTCTAAATCCTCGCGTCCCATATGACCGTATGCCGCAAGCCTTTTGTAAATCGGTTTGCGAAGTCCTAGAGTTTCTATAATAGCCGATGGGCGGAGGTCGAAAACCTTTCTTACGGCATCGCTCAACTTACTTGGGTCAAGATTGCTTGTTCCGAATGTGTTAATATCAACCATAACCGAAACAGGCGATGCAACACCTATGGCATATGCAAGCTGAACCTCACATTTGTCCGCAAGCTTGGCAGCAACAATATTTTTAGCAACATACCTTGCCATATAAGCCGCTGAACGGTCTACCTTTGTAGGGTCTTTTCCTGAAAATGCACCGCCGCCGTGACGTCCCATTCCCCCATAGGTATCAACAATGATTTTTCTGCCGGTAAGCCCGCTGTCTCCGTGAGGACCGCCGATAACAAACCTGCCTGTAGGATTTACAAAATATTGTGTTTTATCGTCCAGAAGTTTGTTTGGTATAACAGCTTTTACAACATATTTAATTATATCTTTTCTTATCTGTTCAAGTGTTACGTTTTCGTCGTGCTGTGAAGAAACAACTATAGCATCGATTCTTACCGGTTTGTTATTGTCGTCATATTCAACAGTTACCTGAGTTTTTCCGTCAGGACGCAGATAGGGCAGTGTGCCGTTTTTTCTGACCTCAGTAAGTCTATGTGCAAGTTTATGTGCAAGAGAAATTGGCATTGGCATAAGCTCGGGAGTCTCATTGCAGGCATATCCGAACATCATACCCTGATCTCCTGCACCGATGTCGTTTAAGTTTTCATCACGGCCTTCTAAAGCGTTATCAACGCCTTGAGCAATATCCGGCGATTGCTTGTCTATAGTAGTGAAAACAGCACATGTGTTTCCGTTAAAGCCATAAGCGTCGTTATCGTAGCCTATTTCGTTTACGGTCTGCCTGACTATTTCGGGAATATCAACCTGTGCTTTTGTGGTTATTTCACCCATACACATTATCATTCCTGTTGTGGCTACTGTTTCACAGGCAACTCTTGAATAAGGGTCTTGCTTAAGCATTGCGTCTAAAATTGCATCTGAAACCTGGTCGCAGATTTTATCAGGATGTCCCTCGGTTACTGATTCAGAAGTAAAAAGATTTCTTGACATTTTTAGTTCCTCCAAATTTGACTAAACAAAAAAGCGTTTCAACCGAAACGCTAGAATTTACCATCTAAATTCCTCATCTTTCGGATATATTACCGCAGGATTTAGCACCTTAATAAAAAACAAATTAGGTTGCCGGGCTTCATAGGACCTGTTTCCTCCGCCGCTCTTGATAAGGTTGTAGACATATTATACAACTACTTCACTTATATGTCAACAAAAAAACACGATTTTTTTATAATTGTAAAAGTTGATACAATTAATATTTATATAGATATTTTGTCGAATAAAATTGAAATTTATAGGTTTTTTCTGTTAATAATTATGGTTTTAAAAAACTGCAAAAAAATTTAATCAAACCCCTTGACAAAGAAGAAGAGACGTGATATAATAATCAGGCACTCGAAAAACGAGTGGAGAAAAAAAGGATAAAAAAGTCCTTAAAAATAGCATCTTGAAAATTGAACAATGGAACACGAAGACTTTAAGATAAGTAAAGAAGTACCTGTAATTCTTGAGAGAGAAACTCAAGTGAGTGGTAAGCAGAGACCACTTTAAAAAAATAAAGAACTGCAAGTCAGTGAAGAAGATGAGCTGAGGTTTTAAGTATTCTTTAAAAAGGAATAGTTAAGATACAAACAAATTAAGAGTTTGATCCTGGCTCAGGACGAACGCTG
>CANPWR010000046.1 GCA_947584825.1 uncultured Clostridia bacterium
TTCTTTGATTATACTTGTAATCTCATCAGGACGTAACTTCATAATCAAATACCATACCTTTCTGAAAACCTGCTATACCGTAATTTCATGAAACGATATAACTTTACATTTTCCTGCCAAAGACAAAAATATAAGTAATACTTATTTTCAAACTTTGTTTATGCTATAACAGAATTTATCCTGTCACGCAGCTCGTCAAGTCTGTGTTTTATGCTTCCCTGGATTTGAGTATTGTTATACTCAATCACTATTCCACCGATTATAGACTTGTCTATCTTTTCAGATAATACAATAGTCTTTTTTGAAACACTCTCAAGCTTTTTTATAAGCTTTTCCTTGATTGTAACAGACAAAGGCACTGTAGTTATTGCAGTTACCTCTAAAATGTTATTTTCATTGTTGTACAAAGCATTAAAGCTCTCTATAATTTTGCCGAGATACTTTATTCTCTTTTTATCTGCAACAACGCATAGAAAATCAAAGGAAGTCTTTGAAAGCTCGTTTTCAAACACATTCTTTAAAACATTTTTCTTGTCACTTGGCTCAACCGTCGGCGCATTTAAGAATTTTACAAGCTCACCATTATTTTCTATAACTTCATTCAGCCATAATAATTCTGAATGTACTTCGTCAAGATCATCACGCTCTTTGCATAATTCAAACAACGCCTCGGCATAATTAGCTTCTAATGAACCTTTCATTACAGTTCACCTACATTTTCAATAAACTCTTCAATAAGCTTTTCGTTATCGCTGGTATTTAGCTCTTTATTTACAACCTTACCTGCAACGTCAAATACCATTCCTGTGATTTCATCCTTTATCTCATTGACGGCAATTTTCTTTTCCTTTTCAATCTCACTGTGAGCATTGGCAACAATATGCTTTGCCTCAGTCTTTGCCTCAGTGATGATTTCATCAGAGCGGGAATTTGCCCTCTTGGTAGCTATATCAATGATTTTTGCCGATTCCTCCTTAGCACCCAATAGCTTTTGAGTATACTCTGCTTTGTATTCCTCGGCTGCTCTGTTAGCCTCGTCGGCGTCGTCATACGTTTTCTGAACTTCGGCTTTTCTCTTATCCAAAATCGCATTGACAGGCTTAAAGAAAAAGTGCTTTAACACCAAAAACATAATTAAAGTATTTAGCAATGTAGGGATAATAGTTCCCAAATCAATTGAGAAAAAATCAGTTACTCTGGCGTAAATCATTTTTATTACTATGCTCGATTAAGAGCATACCCTCCTATTTGCAGATTTTTAATTAAAGCTTACCGATAAATGGGTTTGCAAACATAAGCAGCAAAGCTACTACGAATGCGTAAATACCTGTTGACTCGGAAATAGCACATCCGATAAACATAGTTCTTGTGCAGTCACCCGAAGCTTCCGGCTGTCTTGCCATAGACTCGATAGCCTTTCCTACTGCAAAACCTTCACCGATACCAGGTCCGATACCTGCTATCATTGCCAATCCTGCACCTAGTGCGGAACAACCCATAACTATTGCTCTTGCAATTAAATCCATAATAGTATCCTCCAATACAATTAAATTTCTTTTTATCAAACAATCGACTAGCTTATATTAAGTCAATTGATTTTTAACAAAATTAGGTTTCAAAACCCTTAAACAACTAATAACTAATCAGATGCACCAGCAACATTGACCATAGTAAGCGTTGCAAAAATATAAGCCTGAATACATCCTACAAACAAGTCAAAATATATAGAAAGTATTCCCGGAATACCTATCGACGCTATATTAATAGTAAATCCGCCGATACTGAAGCTCAAATGCAGAAGCTCAGACAATCCGCCCAAAGCCATATAGAGAATTCCCGTAATAACCATTCCTCCAGCGACATTTCCGAATAAACGGAAAGCCATTGAAACAGGAGTTGCAAACTCGCTAATTATGTTAATAGGGGTTATGACCGGAACCGGCTCTGCAAAGGTCTTGAAAAATCCGATAAATCCTTTATACTTAAACCTTGTGTATACAATCATCACAAATGTGATAAGAGCCCACGATATCGTTACATTTACATCTGCCGTAATAGACCTAAGTCCTATTATGCTTACCAGACTTCCCAGCGCTGCATAAACCAACAGAGTTGCAATATAAGGAGCATAGCACATAAATCTCTCGCCCATAGAGTCCCGCACGCTTTTATTTACAAACTCGACTGCATACTCTGCAATGACTTGTCTTTTTGTTTCAGGCTTGACCTTTAAGTTGTGAGTTAGATACTTGCACAAAATCGCAACAGCAACTATCAAAAGCCATCCCACAACTACAGATTCAGTTATATCAACATTTATAAAAGGAATAGTAAAGACAACCTTAGGTCCGTGTATATCCAGTGCGCTATTTATCAGCTGAGGACTTATCATTCTTAACTGCCTTCCCTTCTTTGTAATTATTGAACATTAATACTATTCTCGGAAAAAACTGCGGCACAAGCAACGCAAAAACATTTATTACTTTTGTTATCAAAGCTATTAAGCACAGCAGTACAAGTATCAAATACCTTAACAGATAGCAAAAAAACATAATCCTCTGAGCTTTCTTTCTGCTATGATTTACCGCACGGTAAATAGTTTCAGACAAATAATAATAAGATAAAACAACATAAATAAATCCGAGAGCAAAACCTATTAAAACTGACAGCTTAAATCCCCAAAACAGAGAAACCAAAAAAGCTATAAATGTCAAAACCAATAATCCGGGAAACATTTCCCTCAACATTTTTCTTAGAGGATTACCGTTGGGTGCAATCATTTCAAATGCTCCTGTTATTTTCACTTAGTATTATATCGCCTGCTGCTAAAACATATAACTTCATTCTAAATGACTTTTCAAATTATGCAATAATGTGAAAAACACAGTATCGTAACAACTGCACGACACTGTGTTTTTTGTCTTGATACTTTACAATTAAATTTTAGCAAATAAGAATTAAAATGTCAACAACAAATATGTAAAAAATGACTAACAATAAACTCATATTTTGTGAGAAATGACAAATTATAAAATATTAAAGAACTTTATTGAATGTAACTGAAAAATTGACAACACATTTATTCAATAAAAGTCATATAATATTAATATTTGACAAAAGGAATGATTATATGAATGCCTGTGAAATTTCAGCGGCTGTAACAGCCATTGCAAACGTAATTTTTGAAAAACTCAATGATGATGAGGTAGCGCTTCTCGGAGCAATATTAGTTCAGCTTGGTGATACTCTGGAGACAATGTCTGTTCAGAAAGAAATATGTGATAAATATCCCATGAAGTAATAGAGGATATTAAAGATATTATTGGCTTTTCTTTAATATAATTGCAATAATCAATATTAATTATTATATTATTTGAATTATATTCCGTACAATTTTTATTATCTTCGAATGATAAGCTACTAATATTTGATACCGTTCTTGGGCGTGTCTGCGTAGCTTCACACCTATCACATTTGGCTGTTGCAGTATTTGTAGCATTATCGTATATGAAATTAGTAAAGCTATGACCAAGCTTCTTTATTTTAGTAATTTCAGACTTTTTATCGCATCGAATACAATGCTTTGATTTCGATCCGTTTACTGTACAGGTTGCTTCAATATCGACCGTAAACTCTGTTGAATATTCGTGACCCAGTGCAGAATCTATTTTTTCGTGTGTATCAGTATAGTCACATTTGACACAATATGCTGTTTCTGTTCCGTTTTCCGTACACGTAGCATCGTTATTGAAAATAAAATCTGTAAGTGTATGACCAAGAGGCTGAATTGACTCAGTTATCTGATCGCCGCAAATCGCGCAAGTACGAGCCATTGTACCCCAACTTGTACATCCTGCTTCGACTATTGTCTTCCACTCTCCGTAAATATGTGCATTAGATCCAAGAGCAGTACCTGTTTTTATTCTGGTATCTGTCTTACTGCAGCGACTGCACATTGCAGTTTCTGTGCCGTCTGTCGTGCATGTTGCATCTTCATTATAAACGTAATCTGTAAAATCGTGACCTAACTTGTCTATTTTTGTAACTTCGGCTTTTAAATTACAACGTCTGCAATGCTTCGACTTTGAACCGTCTGTCTCGCATGTTGCAGCTATATCAATTACAAAATTATTTTCATAATCATGTCCAAGCGCTGAATTTTCTTTAGTACGAGTGTCAGTTACACTGCACCTACTGCACTGTGCTGTTTCAGTCCCGTCTGTTATACACGTTGCATCGTTATTGGAATTATAAATCTTAAAACTGTGACCTAAAGCTGAATTTTTCTTAACGCGAGTGTCAGTTACACTGCACCTACTGCACTGTGCTGTTTCAGTCCCGTCTGTTATACACGTTGCATCGTTATTGGAATTATAAATCTTAAAACTGTGACCTAAAGCTGAATTTTTCTTAACGCGAGTGTCAGTTACACTGCACCTACTGCATATTGCAGTTTCTGTACCGTCTGTCGTACAAGTTGCATCATTATTGTAGTTATAAGTCTTAAAGCTATGACCAAGTTTTGAATCAACTTTTGTTCGAGTGTCAGTTATACTGCATCTACTGCACTTTGCTGTTTCAGTTCCATTTTCTGTACAGGTAGCATTTTCATTATATTTGTAATCAGCAAAATCGTGACCTAACTTACTTATTTTTGTGACTTGGGTTTTTAAATTACAACGTCTGCAATGCTTCGACTTTGAACCGTCTGTCTCGCATGTTGCAGCTATATCAATTGCAAAATTATTTGCATAATCATGTCCAAGCGCTGAATTTTCTTTAGTACGAATATCTGTTACACAGCAACGACTGCACTTTGCTGTTTCAGTTCCGTCTGTTATACACGTTGCATCGTCATTGTAATTATAAGACGTATAACTATGACCAAGTTTTGAATCAGCTTTTGTTCGAGTATCAGTTATACTGCACCTACTGCATATTGCAGTTTCTGTACCGTCTGTCGTACAAGTTGCGTCATCATTATAGTTATAAGTCTTAAAGCTATGACCAAGTTTTGAATCAGCTTTTGTTCGAGTATCAGTTATACTGCACCTACTGCATATTGCAGTTTCTGTACCGTCTGTCGTACAAGTTGCGTCATCATTATAGTTATAAGTCTTAAAGCTATGACCAAGTTTTGAATCAACTTTTGTTCGAGTATCAATTACGCTACACCTACTGCACTGTGCTGTTTCAGTTCCGTCTGTCGTACACGTTGCATCGTCATTGTAATTATAAGACGTATAACTATGTCCTAATGCCGAATCAGCTTTTGTTCGAGTGTCAGTTATACTGCACCTACTGCACTGTGCTGTTTCAGTTCCGTCTGTTATACACGTTGCATCGTTATTGTAGTTATAAGTCTTAAATCTATGACCAAGTTTTGAATCAACTTTTGTTCGAGTATCAGTTACACTGCACCTACTGCACTGGGCAGTTTCTGTACCGTCTGTCGTACACGTTGCATCGTCATTGTAGTTATAAGACGTATAACTATGTCCTAATGCAGAATCAGCTTTTGTTCGAGTATCAGTTACGCTGCACCTGCTGCACTGTGCTGTTTCAGTTCCGTCTGTTATACACGTTGCATCGTTATTGTAGTTATAAGACGTATAACTATGTCCTAATGCCGAATCAGCTTTTGTTCGAGTGTCAGTTATACTGCATCTACTGCACTTTGCTGTTTCAGTTCCATTTTCTGTACATGTAGCATTTTCATTATATTTGTAATCAACAAAATCGTGACCTAGCTTACTTATTTTTGTGACTTGGGTTTTTGAGTTACATCGTTTACAATGCTTTGACTTTGAACCGCCTGTCTCGCAGGTTGCCGCTATATCAATTGCAAAATCGTTTTCATAATCATGTCCAAGCAACGAGTTTTCTTTAATTCGAGTGTCAGTTACACTGCACCTGCTGCATATTGCAGTTTCTGTACCATCTGTCGTACACGTTGCGTCGTTATTGTAGTTATAAGACGTAAAGCTATGACCCAGCTTATTAATTACTGTTACTTTTGTTAAAAAACCGCATCTGTTACAATACTTGGATTCCAATCCGTTAGTCTCGCAGGTTGGTTCAATATCAATAGTAAGCTCCTTTGAATATTTATGACCTAATGCAGAGTTTTTTACTGTACGAGTATCTGTAATGTTACACCTATCGCACTTTGCTGTTTCCGTTCCGTCTCTTGTACAATCTGCGTCATTATTATAAACATAATTACTAAATGAGTGACCAAGCATATCAATTTTAGTTATATCTGTTTTTGCTCCGCAGTTCAGACAATGTCTGGACATCAAACCACTCACTTTGCACTTTGCCTCAACATCAACAGTAAATTTATCAGAGTAAGCATGTCCCAGTGCCGAACCTATTTTTGTACGTGTATTTATCTCATTACAATAATCACACTTGGCTGTTTCTGTTCCGTTATGGGTACAAGTTGCATCATTATTATATGCATAATCATTATAGTTGTGACCTACCTTAGTGATTATAGTTTCGTCAACTTTAGAATTACAACGGATGCAGTGTCTGGACATTGAGCCTTCCGTTTTACAAGTTGCTACACTGTCAAATACTAGTTTTGACGAGTATTTATGACCTAGCGCAGGTACTATACGTGTCTTAATATCATTACAAGTGCAGACAGCAATTTCTTTACCTGGTGTTATACAGTCAGCTTCAATAATTGTCTTCCAATCTGAATAATTATGTTTATGTACGGCTATAACTTTAACTGTAGGCCTTTGTCCTTTATGATTAAGAAAATCCCTATAAAATTCATATTTATCTTCCGGCACATTGATAACTGCATTTTTACTAATTCCTTTAAAAGCATTTATTCCTACTTTTTTCAGTTCCTCACTGGAAATATTTATTACCTTCAGCTTTTTGCAATCCATAAAAGCCTTTTTACCGATTGCCGTCACTTTCAGTTTGCAGCCGTATTTATTTACAGTTTTAGGTATTTTTGCTGTCTTTATTGATTTGGATTTCGTGCCAATAAGAGAAACTTTTCCTTTATTGTCATTTAGAGATATGACCTTATAACAAAATTTCCCCTTATAAAATAATTTTCCTTTTTTCAAATTAATTCTTTTATCGTGAGAAGTTACATGTACAGAAACCCTATTGGATTTTAATACATAAGCATCATTTGTTTTTGCAAAAACAAAAGCAATTGTTCCACTAGTTATCATACAGACTGTCAGAATTGATGACATTAGCAGGCAAATTGCTTTTACACTTATTTTTATCATTATCAGCTACCTCTTAACATTAACTTTATAACAATAATTTTTTTAAATATATCATATTTCATTTTTATAATAAACAAATTTACTATGTATATAACTGAACAAATTGTTACTTTTCTCAAGTTCTTACAGTTAAACATATTAAGTAAATTAATATGTTTAATGTCTCTAACTATTGGCTTTTTCTGTAACTCACCTACTTGTTTCTTAAAATAACCTAAAACTACCTATGTTGATTCAATCTTACGTACTTCATAATAAGTAGTTCTATATTTACGTATGTTTCTATTCAAAAAAAGATGAAAGTATTACTACGGTAATTCCTATAATTGACATAAATAATCCAATTATTCCGAGTTTGTCTAAACCATCTTTTTTTGTTCTTATTAATTGCTCAACTAAAATAAAAACAAAAACAATAACTACTGCAATTAATAAAATACTATTTTTCATTATAACGAACAATTCTCCTTTATCTATAATATTTATTAAACTGCACCAAATGAGATAAACCTAAATGTCTTTAATTTTGCACATTTTTCTGTCATACCATATATCAAAACTCTCGCATTTCCGAAAATGCAACTCCACTCTCCGTTGCAATACCGGCATACAGTTTTTCGTTATCTTTTCCAATTTTCACATAATGAGAAATGACATATTGTGCAGAAAACGGCATTTCGGGTACAACTTCAAGCAAATCTTTTATTGAAAACCATTTTAATTTTCCCTCATTGCTGACCACAACTTTATTTTCATTGAGCAAATCGGCAAAAAAGTAATAGTTTTGCCGTATCTCACCGTTTTTTAACCGAAGTGTAATATAACGCAATGATAGATGTGAAATGTCTTGTTCTGTAAGTCCTGTTTCTTCATATAATTCTCTCAAAACACATGTCTCTGCGTCATTAAGCTCATCTTTTTCAAAATGACCGCCTGCCGAACCTATGTACGAAGGATCAATAACTTTAGAACCAATTCTATATAAAAGCAGTAAACTATCGTCCTTTTTTAAGTATAAGCTTGTCATATTTCTGAGTTTTCCGTTCATAGGTCTATCTCCTTTACAAAAAAGTTATTTATCCCTTGATATCAATACTACCGTCTCGACATGTAATACCTAGTCAATTTGGTAAATACGGTCTCAAGAGGCGCTTTGCTTGATATTTCATACTTTTCAACAATTCACGATTATCCCGACATCAAATCTACCGCCTCACATAAGTAGGCTATTTCGGATTTTTTCAATCAATTCTCTATCCGCCGGCAGCCAATCAATATCATACAATGCATCTACAGAAATCCATCTGGCATCCGATGCTTCTTTGAGAGTGATATTACCATCTACTATGGAGCACCAAAAACAACCCATACTCAGATGAAATGTCGGATAGTCATACTCAATGGTATCAATAATGCTGTCTATAGCTATCATTACATCAAGTTCTTCCTGGATTTCTCTTATCAGCGCTTGCTGTGGAGTTTCACCAATCTCAATCTTTCCACCTGGAAATTCCCATTTTCCTTTAAACTCTCCATATCCTCTCTTAGTAGCAAGGATTCTTGTTTTGGGTTCTGAATAGTCACGAATGACTGCCGCCACTACTCTCACTGTTTTCACAAATCTATCCCTCTTTAGGCATCTTTCTCAATCTGAACTTATATTCTTTGCGTAGATTTCCAGACTCATCTTTATCATCTTCATAGGTGTAGTCCACCAAGGAAAAAATTCCCTGATAATAATATTCCTGAGGGGAGAATTTAACAAATAAATGAATCTGTTTCCCTTGAACCTTAGCGTCAACAATTGCCTTATTCCCTGATGTCATTTTCTGATCGCCGGTTTTTCCTTCGCCTGAGTATATGTAGTCACCATCTGTTGTCCAATGATCATGGTACACAAATCCGCTTTTCTTTTTATCGATCGATGAAACCAAAATCACAGTTGATTCAGTTTTATTTATGCCCCTACCAAAGCCAGCAATTTTAATACCAAATTGATTTTCTACTTGTTGATATGTGAGAATTGGCTGTTTGGCCAAATACTTGACATTGTAATCAGAACGAAAGCCGTCTTCAATGTTTTTACGCTTTTTTATTGTTTGGAGGGCTTGCTCTTCGTTAACATTGTGCTTCTCGGCAACCTGGACAGCTGCCGCCGCCTGTCTCTGCATTTCAACTGCTTGTTTAAAAGCGCTGATTTCTCTCAGAATAGCTGTCTGTATAGATGGATCTACTGCCATAATGAACTTCTCAAAAGAATCCGGGTACAGAAACTTTGCAGCCTTTGAATCAAACTGTACCGTAATATGGTTTCCAGCTACGTCTGTTATAACACCAGTTCCATATACTTTGTGCTTTACTACTAAATTTAACAATTTAATGTTTTCCACTCATGACACCTGCTTCTATAAAACATATGATATTATTTCTTTGAGCTATATTTTTTATCACTTCGATGAGTACCATTCTCATCCGTTACAATATTGGATCTACGTTTTTTGGTTTCCTGCGCGTCTCGGAAGACATCCTCTGTAATAATGGGAGGATGGGTGTCCTTCACCAAATATTCGTATTCCCCGGTAAGCGAGTCTGTGAGTCTTACCGTACCAATATATTTTTCATTTGTCAGGATGTTTTCAATTGCCCGCTTGCTCCATTGAGGCTTTCCTGTTGGGGAGGGTACACCTTCCTTTTTAAGTTCCTTGATAATCCCGAGCACACTCTTACCCTCAATGTACCAACGAAAAATGTCACGGACGATTTGCGCCTGCTCTTTGCTGATTACAAGGTCGCCATCTTCGTTTTTGTCATAGCCATATAATCTGCGTTTATATAAACCTGATGTACCACCGGCAGCTCTAAAACTTAATCCCATACGAATATTATCACTTCTGGTCTCATTTTCTTTATATACCACAACGATCATCCGGTTTTTCTATAATTTTCTTGCCTTGAACAAAACAGAAATCGGAAGCATTTTCGCTTTTTTGGCTTTGGCACTAATATCACCTTCGGTCTGCATTGTCGCATCATCGGTTTG
>CANPWR010000047.1 GCA_947584825.1 uncultured Clostridia bacterium
CTTGCTAAAGAACTGAATATGGCTATTGGAATAACATTTCTTGAAAAACACAAAAGTGGTTTCAGAAACACAATATGCTTAATTGACAGGTTGGGTGAAGCAGTTTTAACATATGCAAAGGTTCATACCTGTGATTTCGGTGATGAAAAAGTTCTTATGGCAGGAGATGACTTTTTTGTTGCAGATTTAAACACTAATTCAGGAGTAGTTAGGGTTGGGGCAATGATTTGCTACGATAGAGAATTCCCGGAAAGCGCAAGGATTTTAATGCTCAAGGGTGCTGAAATAATATTAGTTCCAAACGCTTGCCCGATGGAGATAAATAGGCTGTCACAGTTAAGAGCGAGAGCATATGAAAATATGGTAGGTATTGCCACATCAAATTATCCAAAGGGAAAGCCAGACTGTAATGGGCATTCTTCTGCATTTGACGGCATAGCGTATCGTCTCGGAGAAGCTGATTCCAGAGATACATTGATTATAGAAGCAGGGGAGGCAGAGGGGATTTTTATTGCCGATTTTCCTTTAGATGAAATCCGTGAATACAGAAAGCGCGAAGTACACGGAAATACCTACAGACATCCAAAAAAATACGGTTTACTTATTGATGAAACAATTAACGAGCCTTTTATAAGAAATGATTATAGAAAATAATAAATACCTCTTGTGAGTAAAATTCACAAGAGGTTAAATCTTTATTCATTAGTTTTCTGTTTTTTAGGTGCTTTGTTATTTGCAAGCGGAGAGGATTCTGCAGCTTTTTTTAAATTCTCACTGGAAAGATGAGTGTAAATTTCAGTAGTGGCGATACTTTTATGTCCTAAAACCTCTTTAAGAATCAAAGGATCAACACCGCCATGCTGGTACATCAATGTGGCCGCTGTGTGTCTCAGTTTATGAGTGGTAATACCAAGATTGTTAAGACCCGCTCGCTTCAGCATTTCTTCAACTATCTGCTGAACTCTGCGCTTGTCAATACGCTTTTTAGCCTGTGAAAGAAACATTGCATCAGGATCTTTGGAATTTGTAAGCCGCACAGACAAATAGCTGTTTAAAGCGTCAATACAAGCATCATTAAGATATACTATACGTTCTTTACTTCCTTTTCCAAATAATCTCAGCGTTCGATTTTCCTTACTATAATCATTAAGATTAATCCCAACAAGCTCACTTAAACGCATTCCACAGTTTAAAAATAACGTTATAATACAGAAGTCTCGTTCTTTGTTTTTAGATTCAATATTCTTTAATAATTGTAGTGATTCTTCCAATGATAGATACTTAGGAAGCTTATTTTTAATTTTAGGCAATTCCAAATCGTCCAATGGATTTTTTTCTAACAGTTTAGCTTTAGTATGTAAATAGATAAAAAATTGCTTAAGTGCTGAAGTTTTTCTTGCTCTGGTTGCAGTATCGTTATGTCTGACGTCTTTAAGATAATTCAAATACTCATAAGCATCATATAATGAAACATTTTCAATATATTTAAATGGAACGTCGGCTATAGTTATTTTAGTAAAGTCATCGTCACTTGAAACATCTCTGTGTTTAATCTTCAAATATCTTAGAAAAGTTCTAATGTCAATATAGTATGCCTCTTCAGTTCTGTCGGCACGGTTTCTAATAAGTTTAAGATTCATTAAGTAATCTTTTAAATATTCGGGGCAATCAGCGGAATATTCGGGTTTCATATAAACAACTCCTCAGTTTATAACTTCCCTAAGTTTCACTAAATTTTTATTTAGTGAAACTTTCTATATTGATTATACAATATTCCCTTGCGTTTGTCAATACCTAAAAACGAAAAAACAGCCTATAATATTTATAAGCTGCTATTTCAGTTCTGCAACAGTAACTCCATCTTCGCCCTCACCATAAACACCTCTGCGAGAAGATCTCACTTGTTTATGATGTCTTAAATGCTCTCTTACTGCGCTTTTTAAAACGCCGGTTCCTTTACCGTGAATTATAGTTATAACTCCGATGTGCGACATAATTGCATTGTCGATGAATCTGTCGACCTCGTAAATACCTTCATCAACTGAATACCCTCTGATGTCAAGCTCCATTGAAGCGCTCCTATCAGCAACAGATTGAACATCTTTTGTCGAAACCTTGCTTGTAATCTTCTTATTGTTTAACGTAATGTTTTCTTCATTCAGCCTAAGTTTGGAAATGTGAACTTTGGTTTTCATTATTCCTGCCTGAATATAGCAAAATCCACTGTTGTCAGGAAGTGATACTACAATTCCCTTTCCGTTTGTATCTGTTATAATTACACTGTCGCCCTTTTTAAGTGGTCTTGGCAGTTTGTACTCTTTATCAGTTTTATTATCAATTTGATTTACATTATTATACAATTTATTTATAGTTCTATTTGCACGCTGCTTGGCCTCTATTGCTTTTTTCTCGAAATCAGCCTTGTTTTTTTGTTTTCTTATATTATCCAGTTCATCAATAAGTGCGTCTGACTGCCTTGTAACCCTAGACACTATAGCATTTGCATCACGGGAAGCCCTTTCAAGGATTTTTTGCTTGCTGTTTTCCAACTCAGCACGTTCTTCGTCTAGCTTTTTCTTTAGCTCTTTGACTTCTTTTCTTAGATTTTCAGTTGAAATCCTATTTTTCTCATACCTTTGTCTTTCATTTTCAAGCTTTTCTAAAATACTTTCAAACTGTTTATTTTCGTTATTTATAAGTCTTTTTGATCTTTCAATTATACCTCTGTCCATGCCCAGCTTTAAAGCTATTTCAAATGCATTTGATTTTCCAGGTGTGCCGAAAATAATCTTATATGTCGGCTGTAGCGTTTTTGTATCAAACTCACATGAGGCATTTACAATGCCGTCAGTTTCCAAAGCGTACATTTTAAGTTCCTGATAGTGGGTTGTAGTAACAATTTCTGCTCCGCTTTCTTTCAGATTATTTATTATTGAAACTGCCAATGCCGCACCTTCAACAGGGTCTGTTCCAGAACCCAACTCATCAAGCAGAACAAGAGATTTGTTATCGGCAATTTTTATAATCTCAATAACCTTATTCATATGTGATGAAAAGGTTGAAAGACTCTGCTCAATTGACTGGCTATCACCAATATCGACTAGTATTTTTTCGAAAACTGAGATTATACTTCCGTCTGAAACAGGTATTAAAAGCCCGCACATAGTCATAAGCGTAAGCAAACCTACAGTCTTTAAAATAACAGTTTTACCTCCAGTATTTGGACCAGTTATAACTACGGCTTGATTTTCGTTTCCTAAATTAAAGTCAATCGGCACTACTTTATTTTTATCAATAAGCGGATGTCTTGCATTTTTTAACAGAATTTCTCCGCTGTCAGTAATATTTGGTGCTATTGCGTTCATCCTAGCACCCAGATAAGCTTTTGAAAAATATAAATCCAGTTGTTTAATAGCATTGAGATTTGATTCGAATTGCTCTTTGAATTCAGCACAAAGAGATGACAGCCGAGATATAATCCTATTGATTTCTTCTTTCTCTTCACTTATAAGTATTTGTATGTCATTGTTTGCTTCAACAACACTTATAGGCTCAACAAAAATAGTTGAGCCACTTCCTGACGTTGCATGGATAAGTCCGGGTACATCACTTTTGTTTTCCGTTTTTACCGGCACTACAAAGCGTCCGTCACGGACAGTTATAATAGCCTCTTGAAGATATTTCTGAGTGGATTTAGAGTGTATCATTTTCTCTAAATTCTCACGAATTCTTATACTTGACTGATTTATCTTTTTTCTTATCCTAGCTAATTCAGGACTTGCATCATCCGCTATTTCTTCCTCGTTAACGATTGTTGATTGAAGCTTTTTCTCAAGATATTCATTTGGGAAAATGCTGTCAAACAAATAATCAAGAGAGGTTTCTTCATCTGAAAATTGATTTCTGTAAGAAATAAGCTCGTGAGACTGACTTAATACGTCTTTTACTTTAAGAAGTTCTTTAAGAGATAACGAAGCGCCTGAATCAGCTAATTTAATGCTGTCAGTTATATCAAAAATATTATGGAATATAGGTGTTCCGAATCTAACTGAAAGTTTAAAAGCAGTATCTGTCTTGTCAACTTCCCTTTTAACTGTATCAAGTTCAAATTTAGGTCTTATATCCAGTGCGAGACTTTTAGACATATTACTTGAACATTCATTTGCCAAAAGCTCTAATATTTTATGTAATTCTAGGGTTCTAAAGTCCTTATTTAATTCATTCAATGGTTTTCTCCTTAATGTCATTTAAGAAATACTTTCAAAATATTCAAGAGTTTTAAATTTTTTATTTATATGGGCAATTACATATCTGCTTGTGATTTTATTAAGCTCAGTTATAAGCCTGTCTGACGCCTTAATATTAAATAAAATATTTAACTCAGCTAGTGAAATATGCCGAAGAGCCGATAATGTACTTTGATCAACAGAAATAACATTATAGCTTTCGTTACCTGAAAAGCAGTCATCACAGTATAACTTTCCTTCCTGTATATCAAAATACATTTTTGAATATGAATACACATTACAAATGCAACAGCCTATCAGATTAGGAATGAGTCCGATTTCCGATAATAATCTGAACTCAAAAACAGATTTGAGAAGCAGAATATCATGAGTATCTTTTTCCAGAAAATATAATGTATTAAGAAAAAGCTTTAATATTATTTCATAGGATTCGTCTGATTCGTACGATAAAACAGTGTATTTCAAAAGTTCTGCGAAATATGATGCAAGTGCAAGTTTTTTTATGTCAAGTCTGAGATCATAGAAAGTATTTTCAATTTGGGAGCTATTAAGATAGTATCTTTCTCCCCTGCTGCTGACGCAAAATTTTGAATACGCAAATAAGGCTGTTGTAGCTGAATTCTTAGAATTTAATTTTCTGCCGCCTTTAACTGTTACCTCAATAATTCCGAAGTCTTTAGTGAAAATATCTACAAACTTATCATTTTCACCGTAAGGTCTCTCCCCTATCACTACTCCCATTGTTGTCAGCAGCATTTATTTTATCCCCTTCATGTTTTGCCTTTGATCTATTATAATTCAAATAATCTGAAATTCTTCCCGTTTTACAAAATGTATCCCAAAGCTTGTCCATAATAATACCTACCTTGTTTCTGTTTATATTATTATGGTTATCAACTTTTAGATGAATATGAGAGGTAATTCATTCTAATGTTATTTATTGGTTAAACCAAAGTTTCTGATTATCCCCTCACGGTTTCTCCAGCCTTCCTTTACCTTTACCCAGCATTGTAGGTTCACTTTGATTTGGAAGAAACTTTCAAGCTCCATTCTTGCGTCCTTTCCAATCTTCTGTAGCATTGAACCTTTTTTTCCAATAATAATTCCCTTATGAGATTCTTTTTCGCAGTATATTACTGCACTAATATCCAGAACAGGCTCATTATTGCGGTTGTCATGCTCGGAGACTTCTTCAATTGCAACAGCAATTCCATGAGGTATCTCGTCACTTAAATTATGCAACGCCTTTTCCCTTATTATTTCAGACATTAAAACCTTTTCAGGCTGATCTGTTAAAGCGTCATCAGGAAAATAGTGAGGCTCATCCTGAGCATTTCTATCAATAGCATTGAAAATCAAATCTATACCGTCATTTTCCAAAACGCTGATAGGAATAATTTCTTCAAAATCATACAGCTTTGAATATTTGTCCAGTATTTCGATGAGCTTGCTTTTATCACTAAGTAAATCGATCTTATTAACTGCAAGAATAACTTTTCTACCGGTGTTTTTAAAGCTGTTTATAAGTCTGATTTCATTATCGCCTATTTGCTTTGTACAGTCCACAACAAGGATAGCAGTTTCAACATCTTTTACTGCCTCGTTGATATTATCAACCATATGCTCTGACAGCTTGGTTTTAGCCTTATGCATTCCCGGAGTATCTATAAAAATGTATTGAGTCTCCCCTTTTGTAACAATACCGGTTATCTTTGTTCTGGTAGTCTGTGGCTTACTGCTTACGGCCGCAATTTTTTCTCCTACCATTTTATTTAAAAGAGATGATTTTCCAACATTTGCTCTGCCGACAATTGATACAAAAGCTGTTTTACTCCCCATTTATTTGTTTCTCCTTCATATTGACCTGATCTTTTGATTTAAATAAGAAAAAAATAAAAATTATGCTGATAATTAAAGACAATACTAATATTACTGGTCTTATCAATCTCAGCTTAAAATATTCAATAATTTCCAACAAAACTACTTTATCTGCAAAAAATATGATTCCGACTGCTATTGCACAAATAGCAGAAAATAAAACCGCACCTGATGCGGCGTCCTTTGATATTTTGGCATTTGCATTATCTGACGGTGATAATATATCAACAGCAGCTTCAATTGCCGTGTTTATTAATTCCGACACTATGACAAATGCAATTACTAGAAACAAAATTGCATACTCGATTTTTGTAAGCTCATAAAATCTCGAAAACCACAAAACGTAAGACGCAGCAACAATATGAATCCTTAGATTTCGTTCACGAATAACAGAAGAAACAATTCCGCAGAAAGCATATTTAAAGGAATTTAATAAACTCTTCAGCATTTTATTTGGTAATATATGAACTTTGTCTGGATATGCCCAGATTATCCAGAATCTGTTCCTCAGTTTCACGCATATTCCTTGCTTCTACTCCTCCGTGTACATGGTCGTAACCTAAAAGATGAAGCATAGAATGTACTGTTAAAAAGCCTATCTCACGCTCAAGCGAGTGACCGTAAAGCTTGGCTTGTTTTAACGCTGTCGGAATAGATATAACAATGTCACCGAGCATATATGCTCCCGTTTCGTTATTGCAGTCATAAACGCCATTTTCACCCAGTGGAAATGATAAAACGTCTGTTACTTTATCAATATTTCTGTACTCATTGTTAAGTCTGCGAATCTCATCATTGTCTACAAATGAAACACTTACCTCTGCATCTTCTTTAAAGTTTTCATTATCCAAAACAGCATTGCAGCTTCTTCTGATAAGAAGTCTCATTCCGACGGGTATTTTTACGTCTTTTTGATTATTTGTTATTAAAACCTTTGTTTTTCCCATTACTTTTATATCCTTTCTTTTCATTATTGAATTTTTCGTATGCCCTTATAATGTCCTGTACCAATCTATGTCTAACAACGTCACTCTCGTCAAAGGTATTAATAAAAATATCATCAACATTTTTTAAAACCTTAGTCGCCTGAATAAGCCCTGATTTTCCGGAATCAGGAAGATCAATCTGAGTTATATCCCCTGTAATAACTATTTTACTGTTAAATCCGAGACGTGTTAAAAACATCTTCATCTGTTCAGGAGTTGTGTTCTGCGCCTCGTCAAGAATGATGAAGGCGTCATCTAAGGTGCGTCCTCTCATATAAGCAAGCGGAGCGACTTCAATGCAGCCTCGCTCATGCTGTTTAGCAAAAGTGTCAGGTCCGAGCATTTCAAAAAGTGCGTCATAAAGAGGTCTTAAATAGGGATCAACCTTTTCCTGCAAATCACCCGGAAGAAATCCGAGCTTCTCCCCTGCTTCAACAGCAGGTCTTGTAAGGATTATTTTGTTTACTTCATGGTTTCTGAAGGCTTTTACTGCCATAGCCACTGCTAAATATGTTTTTCCTGTTCCTGCGGGACCTACACCGATAACTATAGTGTTATCCCTTATAGCATCGACATATTTCTTCTGACCAAGAGTTTTAGGCTTGACTATTTTACCGCTTGTTGTAACACATATTCCGTCGTCGTTCAGCTTTGTGAGCTCTTTTTGAGCTCCCTCTTTTACAAGTGAAAATACATACCTTATACTTTGTTCGTTTATCTGATCTCCCTTATTAGCAAGAAAAATCAACGATTCTATGGCTTGTTCAGCCTTGCGTACGTTTTCTTCATCGCCCGTAATTTTTATATCTGTTCCTCGACTTAATATAACAACGTTATATTGTTTTTGGATCAGATTAACATTTTCGTCAAAGCTTCCGAAAATATTTAGAATAGAATCCATAGAGTCAACATTTACAATTCTTTCAACCATTAATTCACCCTGCCAGTTTAAATTTAAAAATTCCTTTTGAATAAGTATAGGTGCCTAGCACTGGTACTTAAAATTATTATACCATAATTATTTAAAAAAATAAAGTAATTTTATTATTTTGTCAACAATTCCTTTTCAACAGCAATATTTCCGTTCAGCTTGTAATCAACGGTAATTTTTATACCCTTTTTCGTAACTTTTGTTTTTTTCTTTTTATTTAAAATCTTTTTGTCCTTTAAAAAATTTTTTTCATACAATTTTATTTTTTTCTTTAGTTTTTTCTTTGCCTGTTTCTTTGTCAGTTTTACTTTCTCAAAGTAGTATTTATCGTACGTTTTCTTAGATATTCCTATCGGAAGTTTAAATCCTAAAAATGAAAAATTGGATTTATTTTCTGACATAATATAGTTTCCTATTACTTTTTTACCAATTGAAATAGGAATTTCTAAATCAAATATTGTGAAATATTTTCTCGACTTATCATCGTCAATTACTATCTCCTTTTCATCCATAAATTTTTGTTCAAATGTTATACTTTCATCATAGTCAGCAAATATTTCCCCCTTACTGTGACATAGCATTATTTTAGCTTTGTCCTTTTTGCTCTCATCAACTGATTCTGCTCTGTATTTTCCGGCAACAAGAACCTCTCCCTTTTTTACTTTCTTTCCAACGACCTTCATCAGTTTCCCTATATACACATTTACATCTGTTATTACTCCACTATGGCTTGCAACTAAATTTGTAACAGGTCTTACCTGGTTCATTTCAGGTTCTTTTGTTTTCTCAAGTACATCTACTACTAATGTTGCACCGTTATTCCTTACCGTTATCCAGGAAAAATTATCTGAGTTAAGCATCATATAGCTTTCAGCTTTTGAAAAATCAATGTTGGGTATAAACCTGCCTACTCTTATGTTTTGCTGTCTGAGTAGTGCCATTATTTCTGAATTTAGTTTGCTGTTGCCCCCAGTTATTTTAATTCTCAGAACAATATTGGAAAAGATAAAAATTAAAATCATCGATATTATTATTCCGGCGATTATTCCGTACCTAAGTCTGTACCTGTAAAGTCTTGGCAGGATACCATCAGATTTTACGGATATTAATTCGCAGTTTTTGCTTTCACAAACTTCCTTTATTGCTCTAAGCCTTAAAAATGAAACAGAAACACTTATTTTTCCGCCTTTTGAGGTGATTCTTTTTATCGGAATATTTTGTTTTGAAAATTCATTTGCAAGTCCCGTTGGATTATCGCTTTTTATTAAAATATCAGATTTTCCCGTTAAAAAATCAAGTGCCACTATGTTCTCTCCTAATAATCATTTAACTGTTTTATTCTTTTTCTCGTCAATTTCAATTCTATCAATACCCCCAGTAATTTCTGCGTAACCGGAGGTATATGAAGTAAGTATCAGTTCGTTTCCCCATATACTTATTCTGCTGTCGCAGGTTTTTATTATAATTAATGACTCATTACATTCTAAAATTTTTCTAAAGCTTTCTATTACTACTTTTTTTGTTCCGTAAATATTTATATTAGATGCTGTTCCTGTTATCTCGCCTAAAAAATTATTTAGCTTTAAATCCTTCATTATTACCCTCCATTCTTATTTGAATATACTTAGTTTCAAACTAATTAATTATATTATCATTTTGATTGACATATACATTTATTAGCCTAAAAACATGTACACTCCAAATGTTTAAGGAGCATTCAATTTATGAGAAAATTAAAAAATACTGTAATATATATTTCAATTATTGCTTTTGGTATTATGTCAATTGCTATGTCTGCTCAGGTTTCAAAAGAAATTTCCGCTGCCCTAAACAGATGCTTGTTTGTTATTATTCCGTCGTTGTTTTCATTTATGGTGTTTTCCGATCTTATTTTAAAATCAGGGTGCTACAGAATCATCTGCAAGCCGTTTTCTTTAATATCAAAATACTTTTTTAAAATGGATAGTGACCTTTTCTTTGTATTTCTATTGGGGAATATATGCGGCTATCCCATAGGCTTTAAACTGCTAAATAATTTATACGCTCAGGGAAAAATAAGCAAGTTCACAGCAGAAATAATGTCATGTTATTGTTTTGCTTCAGGACCTTCATTTGTAATAGGATTAGTCGGCATTACTATGTTTTCATCAAAGACAATCGGCTTTATTATTTGTATTTCAAACTTCTTATCAAATTGTGTTATTGCAATAGTTTTAAATCACGCTGTTGAAATGCCAAA
>CANPWR010000048.1 GCA_947584825.1 uncultured Clostridia bacterium
GCCGTCTTATTCTCGCTAAAGCTTTTTTTCTTCCCCCAGTAGAACTGGGGGATTTCTTTTACGCCTAAAGGCTACATAGATAAAACCGCTGAATTTTAATCATTCAGCGGTTTTTATGTCGTTTCTTTTTAGACAAGATGTTAAAGAATCATATCTTCATCAATATCATCGTCGAGCTCTTCGCCGTTTAAGATAGCACGAAGCGATTCAATCTCCTCTTCGGTGAGAGTAACTCCCTTACCCATTCGTGTATGATCAGGACTCCACTCTCTCAAATCGTATTTAGGTTCTCTTTCGTTCCACGAGATCATATTAAGCTCCTTTGTCCATCCCTTAGAGTTTGTGGACAGCACGCCTAATTCTTTAGTGATTTCAAATTTAAGTTCTGCCATTTGTGTAACCTCCAATATTTATTTAATGAAAGGTAAAAACCTCAATACCTTTTGCGGCAAGACGGTTTTTGCAACCTTAAACAGACATTTATAGTTGAGTAAGAATACTATCATAAACAATATTATAAGTGATGTGTACTTGATATATGTGTATGCGATATAATTGGAAAGAGTCATAAGAATTAATAATACGCAGTTTATAACAAGCTTTTTCACACCGATGTCGAATTTCTGATACTTTTGAGTGTCAATAGCTCTTATGATAAACACCGCTAAATATGAAGCGAGTGTTGAAAATGCAGCGGCGTAAAGTCCTATTACAGGAATAAGAGTTATATTTATCAGAATATTTATAATTCCTGCAATAAGGCTAGTCACAAGAGAACGCATAGATTTTTGTGCGACTGAATAGATTGTTCCGAAAAATGTAACATAGCAAGTGAAAATCGTTGCAAATATAAGTATTGGAGCATACTTAATAGATTCTCTGAATGCAGGACCTATCCATATGTTTGTAACAGGAGTTACTAACAGTAGTATAAACGCAGATACAATATACAATACAGATTGGTTTGAGTCAAAGACATTTGTATAAAAACTCTCCTGCTCGCCGGAGTCCTTTTCGGTTATCGCGGACATATTCCATGCCATTCCGAAAATCATGTATATCGTTGAAACAATGTTAGGTATTTTATATGATGCGGAAAGTATTCCGTTCTTATCCTGACCAAGAAAATAGGTAGCTAAGAATGAATTTGATGAGTTTGTTATAAGCCACAACAGCTGTGCAGGAATAAGAGGTATACAGTATTTAAGCATTTGCTTGGCAAGTGACATATCAAGTTTTTTAAATTTGATAAATCTCCACAGTTTTGCCACGCATATGAGAAAGATTATCGATGCAAGGTCGGATATTATAATGGCAAGCAGATAACCTGTAACTCCGATTTTTAACACAAGTAAAAATAGTATAGTCAATATAAGTGTACTAAATGTAGTGAATATACTGCAAAAGGCATAAAGCTTTATCATTTCAAGAGCTCTTACAAAATAAGAATACAACAGCTTCAGACTTGATGTAATAACGTAAATATACAGCAGTACAGAGTAGTTGTCAATAAACCTGTGAACAAAGCTCGTTCCGCTGACAAACGGTATGATTATGCCGAGCAGGATCAAACCGCATATATTGGCTATATTGCCAATTGTAAATACGCTTGCCTTGTCATAATCTTTGTCAAGTCCGTATCTTGTTATCGACTCGGATACGGACAGTGATACAATTGGAACAAGCCAGTTTGCCATTTGGATTATTACATCTGTTATACCAAATTCGGCGTCTGTCATTGCGTATGTGTAAATAGGTACCAAAAGAAGCACCAGTATTTTTGAACTAAATTGTCCTATAGCAAATATAATAGTGTTTGAAAAAAGCTTTTTATAACTGCTCTTGGATTTTTGTTTTTCCTCAGACATATTTTTGAGCCTTTCTGATTTTAATATTAACTATTATATCACAATTATATAATTTTGGCAACGGCGGCGAGCCGCCGCCGGCACTGCTGCCTTTGGAAGGCTTGTAAAATGTGTTTACCTTGTGAAACGGCAGGCTTGTACTTAGCAGTTGAAAATAATAAAAGAATTAGTGTAACGGCGAGCCGCCGCCGGCACTGCTGCCTTTGGAAGGCTTGCAAAGTGTGTTTGCTTAGTGAAACGGCAGGCTTGTACTTAGCAGTTGAAAATAATAAAAGAATTAGTGTAACGGCGAGCCGCCGGCACTGTAGTCCTTGCGGAGAAAAATAATTTCAATTAAGTTTGAAAAAATTATGTCAAAATGCTTGACAAAGCATAAAATATGTAATATACTATAAATACTTTCAATATTATAAATGCTTTGATAGGAAGCAAAGGCTTTTACTTCTAAGCACAGAGAACTGACGGTCGGTGCAAGTCAGCGTTAGATAAAGGTTATAACTCGTCCTTGAGCAGGTGCGGTGAATTTAATTAGCTTCACACGGGAACTCCCGTTACAGAGTAACACATTGATAGATGTGGCTGAGGTGTATAGTGTGAGCTGTACATAAATTAGAGTGGTAACACGGGTATTTCGCTCGTCTCTGTTTTATCGGAGACGGGCTTTTTTAGTTAACTGGTGAAATCTGCAGTCAGATAAAACCTGCGAATACAATTTATAAGTAAAGGGAGGATTATTATGAAAAACGTACAAAAATACCAAAGAGGCTATTATATGCCACCTTATGAATGCCTGAACTGGACAAAGAAAGAATACATAGACCACGCTCCTATGTGGTGCTCTGTAGATTTAAGAGACGGCAATCAGGCGTTGATTATTCCAATGAGCCTGGAGGAGAAGCTGGAGTTTTTCACTCATCTTGTAAAGATAGGATTTAAAGAGATTGAAATAGGCTTTCCTGCCGCATCTGAAACCGAATACGAATTCTGCCGTACTCTGATTGAGAGAAATATGATTCCCGATGACGTCAGGATTCAGGTTTTAACGCAGTCAAGAGAGCATATTATTAAGAAAACCTTCGAGGCTCTTGAGGGTTGTAAAAACGCAGTTGTGCATCTGTATAATTCGACATCTGTTGCTCAGAGAGAACAGGTGTTCCGCAAGAGCAAGGACGAGATAAAGGAAATTGCGGTAAGCGGAGCAAAAATCTGCGAGGAATACCGCCAAAAAACCGACGGCAACTTCATTTTTGAGTACTCGCCTGAAAGCTTTACAGGCACAGAACCTGAGTATGCACTGGAAGTTTGCAACGCTGTTCTTGACGTATGGAAGCCTACCCCTGAGAGAAAGGTCATCATCAATCTGCCTGTTACGGTAGAGATGTCTATGCCTCACGTTTATGCATCTCAGATAGAGTATATGTGTAATAATATGAAATACCGTGAAAATGTGATAATTTCACTTCACCCGCACAACGACAGAGGCTGTGCGGTTGCAGATTCCGAGATGGGTCTGCTCGCAGGTGCTGACAGAATCGAGGGCACTTGCTTTGGAAACGGCGAAAGAACAGGAAATGTTGACATTGTCACTCTGGCTATGAATATGTATACACACGGCATTGACCCGGAGCTCGACTTTTCAGATATGCCGTCGCTGGTTGAGATCTATGAGAGAGTTACAAGAATGAAGGTCTACGAGCGCACACCGTATGCAGGCAGATTGGTTTTTGCGGCATTTTCAGGCTCCCATCAGGACGCTATCGCAAAAGGTATGAAATGGCGTGAGGAAAAGGACCCCGACCATTGGACAGTTCCTTATCTCCCGCTTGATCCAAAGGACGTCGGCAGGGAATATGAGGGCGATGTTATAAGAATTAATTCGCAGTCGGGCAAAGGCGGAATAGGATTTCTTCTCCAGCAACAATACGGATACGATTTGCCAAAAAAAATGAGAGAGGACTTCGGATACTCAGTAAAGGCTGTTTCTGACCACAAGCATAAAGAGCTTATGCCTAACGAGGTTTACGATATTTTCTGCGAAAGATATATGAATATAAATTCTCCCGTTAAGGTCATCGAGTCACATTATATTCAGCAGCCGGACGGAAAAATCACTGCCTTTGTAACTGCTGATATAAAGGGCAGAGATAAGGTCGGAACATATAAAGCAGACGGAAACGGACGTCTTGACGCTGTTTCAAACGCTTTAAAAGAGGCGCTTAATTTAGACTTCACAATTGCAGACTACAATGAACATTCGCTTGAAAAGACCTCAAAATCGCAGGCTGTTTCATATGTGGGAATTGAGCATAACGGAGAAGTCTTTTGGGGTGCAGGACGGGATACTGATATTATTAATTCATCTATTCTTGCATTGGTTTCGGCTATTAATAAAATTGTATAACAACGGTGACGTTGCTATCAGAAATAAGAAATTTAGAGGCAAGATATTATCAAAACATTGTATTAAAGATATGTCTTGCCTTTTGTTTCTTGTATCTAAGTAATAGTCCACCGTTAATTATGCTGCTTTTATTATCTATCTTTTCAAAGGACACTGGATGCAACGTCACCGTTGCTCTTGCCTCTTGTTTCCTACTTCTAAACTGAAGATTTTTGAATATATATAGGAAGTGATAAAATGAGACAAATTAAAATAAAAGCTCTAATTGTCACAATTTTTACTCTGGGGGCAATTATTTTAATGTCAGGAACTACTTCCTTTAGCAACGATCCTTTTACAGCAAATTGCGGCGAAGTTTCTACTGAAACTTCTGAAACCTTAACAAAACCTCTGCTTACAGCAAAGCTTACAAAAAACAGCCTAAAGCTATCGTGGACAAAGGTTGAAAATGCAGACGAATATAAAATATACCGCTCAAAAAAAAGTAACGGAAAGTATAAAAAAATCGCTGAGGTAACTGCAGATACACTCAGCTTCTCTGATAAAGACTATAAAGGCAAAAGGAAAACGTATTTTTACAAAATAAAGGCTGTTTCAATGTCGGGAGAAAGAACAGAACACATATATTCCAATATATTAAAAAAGACCGTGTATAAGCGCAAATCAAAAGTACACGGAGTGACTTACATAGACGGTATTTTAATAGCAAATAAAACATATAAGCTGCCAAAGACCTACAATCCGGGAACAAACAGAAAAGCCTACAAAGCCTTTCAAAAAATGAAGTCTGACGCTTATAAGGACGGCATAAGTCTTTTTATAGCTTCCGGATTCAGGTCATACTCATATCAGAAAAACCTGTACAACAACTATAAAGCAAGAGACGGAAAGGAAAAGGCAGATACATATTCTGCTCGTGCGGGACATTCAGAGCATCAAACAGGTCTTGCATTTGACATTAACGATCCGAGCAGCTCGTTTGAAAACACAAAAGAGGCAAAATGGCTTGCAAAAAACTGTACAAAGTATGGGTTTATAATCAGATATGAAAAGTCCAAAGAAAAAATAACAGGCTATAAATATGAGCCATGGCACATCAGATATTTAGGCAAAGACCTTGCAAAAAAGTTAAAAAAAACAGGCAAATGCCTTGAAGAGTTTTTAGGTATTACATCAAAGTATAAGCAACGGTAATTCGCAATCACTAATCACCGTTGCTTTTAAGCATCAGAGAATAAACCCTGATTTTAATATTCCGACTTTTTATTCAAGCTTCTTATATACTTAAAGGTTTCTTTCTCCCCTTTTTGGGAAAGCATTACCAAAAGCGATTCCAAAAGCTCTGAGGTTTCAGGATGGATCATTCTTCTAGGCTTGCCGTTTATAAAGTATTCAAGCGGATGGTTATCAGTGTAATCCTTACCTCGGTAAACCTTGCTTGCTGCAACCCTGTCGCAGAACATCTCTATAACATACTTCATCGGCATTTTTACAGGTGCAAGACGCTTCTCCGTCTTGCTGTAGTCGGTCCAGTACTCAAAGTGATGTTTGTTTCTTCCCTTGTGATGCATCCATGCCTTTGAGTAACCATAAGCCTCACGTTCTCCCTCATTGGGACTCTTATCTCCCTGATAGAACTTAATGCCTGATAAAAATTCTGTTGGTGAATATTTTGATAAATCGTGAAAAAGTCCCTGCCAGAGGATCCCTGATTTTGCACAGTTTCTTATGACCTGATGACGGTGTTTTGTTATTGTGATAAAGTGTTTAATGGCTTTAAACGACGACAATCATTTCACCTCTCAGTTTAATAATCAATAAGGATTTTCCTTAATTATTCTAGCACAATTTGATTCTAAAATCAATTATGCATCAGTTTGATCTGTTTCACAAAAATATTATAGAAATTTTAGCAAAATGCTTGACAATAAAATTTTCATATGCTATAATATGCCTTGCATTCGTATCTAAAGACAGCAGGTGGCGTAAAGCCGTAAGTCCTGCCGAGGAAAGAATAGCAAAGTTTAATAGGATTACTGAAACTTTGTTCCTCTTTGTCTTTTGATAAAGAGGATTTTTATTTGCTTTTTTTGATACGGAAATTTATTAAAAGAGGTGAAATCCATATGCCAAGCGAAAAGGTATTGCTTCAAAAGCAGGAAAAAGTAAAAGCTTTAACTGAGCTACTTAAAAACGCTGCTTCAGGTGTAATTGTTGACTACAAGGGCATTACGGTTGAAGAAGATACCCAGCTTAGAAAAGAGCTGAGAGAAGCAGGAGTTACTTATTCTGTAGAGAAGAACACAATGCTCCGTTTTGCAATGAAAAACTGCGGAATGGACGAGCTTACAAATGTTCTTGAGGGTACGACCGCTATTGCTGTTTCAAACGATGACCAAACAGCTCCTGCAAGAGTACTCGGAAAATTTGCAAGCGAGCACGACGACAAGTTCACGCTTAAAGCAGGATTTATCGGCGAGGATATTTATGATGAGGCAGGAGTTATGGCTCTGTCAAAAATTCCGCCGAGAGATGTATTGCTTGCACAGCTTGTTGGTTCACTGCAAGGACCTATTCAAGGACTTGCCGCAATTCTCAAAGCTGTTGTTGACAGCAAAAGCGAAGGCGACGCAGCATAGACTGTATTGCTAAAATTAAAAGTATGTAAAATCAAAAGTAAGAGGCATAAAGCCTCAGGACAAAAATTATTATTAAAGGAGAAATTATCATGGCTTCAGAGAAAATTTTAAAATTTGTAGAAGATATTAAAGAGCTTTCTGTTCTTGAACTTTCAGAGCTCGTAGACGCAATCCAAGAAGAATTTGGCGTAACTGCTGCTGTTGCAGCTGCTGCTCCTGCTGCAGGCGCTGCTGCAGCCGCAGAGGAAAAGACTGAATTTGATGTTGTTTTGGCATCATTCGGCGACGCTAAGATGGCTGTTATCAAAGCTGTTAAGGAAATCACAGGTCTTGGACTTAAAGAGTCTAAGGAACTTGTTGAGTCAGCTCCAAAGGCTGTTAAGGAAGGTGCTTCTAAGGCAGACGCTGAGGAAATCAAAACTAAGCTTGAAGAAGCAGGAGCTACTGTTGAGCTTAAGTAATTATTGCAAAACTGCATAACTAAAACAATCCCTGACAAACTATACAGTCTGTCGGGGATTTTTTAATTATTATCTAGTTGTATTTAAAGAAAATGTGATATAACTTAGCCGCAATTTTCTTTAACAGCGAACGCCTTTCATAATTGAGTTCTCTTTTAACATTGTCAAGCTCTGTTTTTATATTTGCGAGCCTGCATTTCATATCCTCATTTTGAAGTGCTAACATTCTGCCGCATATAAGTACCAACTCTTCTGAGGAATAATTTTTCACAATGCCGTAAGTTTTATCAATCCCGTTTCTAAAGAGAATACCGTCTTGTCGATTTATAAATTCTTTTGCAACGGCAACATTACTCTCATTATACTTTTTTAAAAAGTCCATACGTTTTTCATATGTAAAAAACTTTGAGGGTGAAACACCGTTAGTTTTCTCTTCTTCCTCCTGAACAATTTTTAAATATTTGACTGCAAAATTATTTCTTGTTTTAAAACAGTCAAATTCATTTAATACTCTCTTTATCTCCAGAAACTTTCCATGCAGACTTGTATTAACAACTATATCAGGCGACACATACCTTTCGTTCAATTCAAGCCCTAAAACATTCAGAAAATCAGAAATCAAAGTGTTTCCGTTTCCCTCATATTGTTTCTTTTCATAAACCCTCACAATAATGTTCTCTTTCCCTACTGTCTGTGAAATCTCAGTAAGCTGAGAATAATAATCCAACTTAAAGTAATCTATATCCTCAGAATCTAGAAAATCTTGAAAGTTCATTTGTATTTTAACTTTAACCCTCTGTGCATAATAAGATTCTACAACCAGATCCTGTCTTCTTAGATATACTATTACCTTTAAATCTATTTCTCTTTCTGACAATGCACTCTTTAATACCTGCCAGAAATTTTCTCTGTTTATATATCCGTTCCAGATATTCTCATCTGACATTATTACATTCGGGTAGTGGTTTGTAAGCTCCTTTATCTTATCAAGTCCTTCATAAAAGCGCTCGTCCTCTGATTTTCGTATTTCAGCTTCACTCTCTAAACTGCACTTTTGATGATGTACCAAAAAATGAGCGTTTCGGTACTTGTTCACTCCGTAATACCGATAACCGAAATCAGGATAACAATATCCCTGTTCCTCCAGTAAGTGTTTGTTCAGTGGTAAAAAGTTTTGTATCGCTGTCGTACCCGTCTTCGGAGTTCCTATATGCAGATACAAAGTTGCCATATTTCTTTCTCCTTTATTTAATCCCTCTGTTCTGAAAGAAAAAACAGTCGGATTACATTTTCGTTCTGTTGTGTAATTAAATTATACATTGATTTATTACACACTCTGTGAGGAGAAAGTGAAGAATATAAACTATCAGACAAAAAGCGCAGTATGCAAATCAGCATACCACGCTTTAAATCTGTTATTTAATAAACTATTTTTTTTGCTCAATTGCAGCCTTTATAAATTCCCTGAATAAAGGATGCGCTTTATTAGGTCTTGACTTAAACTCAGGATGGAACTGCACACCTACAAACCACGGGTGAACTTCCTTCGGCAGCTCAACAATTTCAATAAGCTTGTTGTCAGGAGAGCTTCCTGCTAAAATCAAGCCATTTTTCTCAAACATCTCTCTGTAATTGTTGTTAAACTCCCAGCGGTGGCGGTGTCTTTCATCAATTTTATCTGTTTTATATGCCAGACTGCTCTGAGTGCCTTCCTTTAACACACATGGATAAAGTCCCAAACGCATTGTTCCGCCCTTGTCGGTAATATCCTTCTGCACGTCCATAATATCAATAACAGGATTCGGCGTATTGCAAAACTCCGTTGAGTTAGCGTCTTTAAGCCCTGCAACATTTCTGGCAAACTCAATAACAGACATCTGCATACCTAAACAAATTCCGAACATAGGAATTTTGTTCTCCCTTGCATAGCGAATTGCCTCGACCATACCTTCAATTCCTCTGTCGCCAAAACCGCCCGGAACTATGATTCCGTCGCAGCCTTTAAGCTTATCAGCAACATTTGAACTGTCAATATCCTCCGACTGTATCCAGTTTATCTTAACCCTTGCGCCGTTTTCAAATCCTGCGTGACGAAGCGCCTCGGCAACAGAAAGATATGCGTCTTCAAGTTCAACATATTTTCCGACCAATCCGATAGTGATGTCCTTTTTAGCAGCCTTCTGAACGGCAACCATATGTTCCCACCCGGTTAAATCAGGCTTTTTGTTTTCAATTCCTAAGTGATAGCAAACTGCGTCTGCCAACCCCTCGTTCTCAAGCCATAAAGGTACTTCATAAAGCGAAGGTGCAGTGAGATTCTGTATAACATCTTCCGGTCTTACATTGCAAAAGAGCGAGATTTTCTTTTTCATATCGTCCGGAATCTCAAACTCACTTCTCAAAACCAAAACTGACGGCTGTATTCCAAGTGACAATAGCTCCTTAACAGAGTGTTGAGTAGGCTTACTTTTAAGCTCTTTAGAGCCCGATATGTAAGGCACCAGCGTAACGTGCAAAAACAGCGAGTTCCCCCTGCCCAGCTCAATACTTGCCTGCCTGAGTGCCTCTAAAAACGGAGTTGACTCAATGTCTCCTACCGTTCCGCCTATCTCGGTTATAACAATATCGGGGTTCGAGTCCTTTCCAGCACTGTAAAGCCGTTCTTTAATCTCATTGGTTATGTGAGGAATAACCTGAACTGTTCCCCCGAGGTAATCTCCTCTGCGCTCTTTATTTAAAACATTCCAGTAAACCTTACCTGTGGTAACATTAGAGTTCACGGACAAATTTTCATCTATAAATCTCTCATAGTGACCTAAATCCAAATCGGTTTCCGTACCGTCATCAGTAACAAAAACCTCGCCGTGCTGAT
>CANPWR010000049.1 GCA_947584825.1 uncultured Clostridia bacterium
GGGCATACGGGAAGCGGAAAATCGACTTTGATACAGCACTTCAACGGTCTGCTCAAGGCGACTAGCGGAAGGATTTTTATAGATAACGAAGAACTGCTTTGGGACGATAAGAAAAAGCTGAGAGAAATGAGATTCAAGGTAGGTTTGGTTTTTCAGTATCCTGAATACCAGCTCTTTGAGGAAACAGTTTATAAGGATATATCGTTCGGACCTAAGAATATGGGTCTTGATGAAAATGAAATCGACAGACGAATAAGAGAAACTGCAAGGCTTGTCGGACTTGATGAAAGTATTCTTGATAAGTCGCCGTTTGAGCTTTCGGGAGGACAAAAACGCAGAGCCGCTATTGCAGGAGTTATGGCTATGGAGCCTAAGGTGCTTATTCTTGACGAGCCTACAGCAGGGCTCGACCCAAAGGGCAGAGACAGGATATTAGGTCAGATAAAGGAGTATCACCAGGAAAAGAAAAATACGGTAATGCTTGTATCTCACTCAATGGAGGACGTTGCAAAAAATGCGACAAAGATACTTGTTATGAACGATTCAAAGCTGTTTTGCTATGATACCCCGGTGAATGTTTTCAAAAGAGCGGACGAGCTTGAAGGTATGGGACTTTCAGTTCCGCAGGTGACAAAGGTATTTAATCGCTTAAAGTCTATGGGAATTCCAATAGATGATGATGTTTATACGGTTGAGTACGGCAAAAAGATTATTATGAAATTGCTTGGCAAGCAGATGTGAAAGGGTATTCACACATAGGAAAGGAATTGCTATGATAGAAACAAATGACTTTGACCTTGAAAACAGAATAGTTGCGCCAGAGCTCATAAAGGCAGATACTACTGATGATGTAGATTTGAATTTAAGACCGAAAACCCTTGACGAATATATCGGGCAGGAAAAGGTCAAAGAGAATTTAAAGATATATATTGAGGCGGCAAAAAAGCGAGGAGATACTCTCGACCATGTGCTTTTATACGGTCCTCCGGGACTGGGAAAGACAACTCTTTCGGGTATTATTGCTCACGAAATGGGAGTGAATTTCAGAGTTACATCGGGACCTGCCATAGAAAAGCCTGGTGATTTGGCAGCGCTTTTAACTAATCTCCAAGAGGGCGATGTATTGTTTATAGATGAGATACACCGTCTGTCCAGAGCAATTGAGGAGGTTTTATACCCTGCGCTAGAGGATTTTGCTCTTGATATAATTATCGGTAAGGGACCTAGTGCGAGAAGTATCAGGATTGATTTAAACAAGTTTACGCTTGTTGGTGCAACAACAAGGGCAGGACAGCTTACATCACCGTTGCGTGACAGATTCGGTGTTATTGAGAGGCTTGAGCTTTATTCAAAGGAAGAACTTTGCGATATTATAATGCGTTCGTCTGTTATTTTGGGAGTTGCCTGTGATAAAGAAGGCGCTTATGAGCTTGCAAGTCGTTCAAGGGGAACGCCTAGAATTGCAAATAGATTTTTAAAGCGTGTTCGGGATTATGCAGATATTATGGGCAATGGCAAGGTTACAAAGGAAATAGTAAAAATTGCTCTAGATAGAATGGAAGTAGACAATCTAGGTCTTGACGGTCTTGACCGTCGTTTGCTGACTATGATGATCAAAGGTTATAACGGAGGACCTGTAGGGCTTGAAACTTTAGCGTCTGCTATCGGCGAAGAAGCGGTCACTATCGAGGACGTCTGCGAGCCTTATTTGATGCAGCTTGGGTTTATTTCGAGAACTCCCAGAGGAAGGTGTGCAACTGACCTTGCATATAAGCACCTAGGATTGCTTAAAGACGGTCAGACAACATTGTAGTATTGCGAGGAAACTTATTTGAAATATAAAGAAGATTTACAAGAGGTGAGACATTTTGCTTAAGGATATTACAATAGGACAATTTTTTCCGGGCAAATCAGTTGTTCACCGCTTGGACCCTAGAATGAAAATAATTTTGACAGGAGTATTTATTGTTCTTCTGTTTATGGCAAATTCAATCTTAGCTTTGTCGGTAGGAATTATATATATGCTCGGTGCATTTTTACTGTCGCAAATTCCGCTGAGACTTATGGCAAAAAGTATAAAGCCTATAATTCCAATTATAATTTTCACGGCTGTTTTAAATTTGTTTTTTATTACTACAGGAGATACTTTGCTTCACTTTTGGATAATAAAAATCACTACAGGCGGAGTTAAGACTTCAACTTTTATGGTTGTCAGAATAGTTTGTCTAATAATAGGAACGTCGCTTTTAACATATACGACATCGCCAATTGCTTTGACTGATGCTATTGAAAGACTGTTGTCTCCGCTCAAAAGAATAAAGATTCCCGTTCATGAGCTTTCAATGATGATGACCATAGCTCTCAGGTTTATACCTACTCTTATTGAGGAAACAGACAAGATAATGTCGGCTCAGAAGGCAAGGGGAGCGGATATGGAAACAGGTTCTCTTATTCAGAGAGCAAAAGCGCTTGTTCCGATATTGATTCCACTGTTTGTATCTGCTTTTCGCCGTGCAGAGGAGCTTGCAATGGCTATGGAGTGCCGTTGTTATCACGGCGGCGAGGGAAGAACAAGGCTTAAACAGCTTCATATTGCGCCAAGAGATTTTGCCGCATTGTTAGTAACCGCATTATTTTTAGCGGGAGTAATTTTAGTAAACAGGGTACTATGATAAAATGAAGAATTACAAGGTTAAAATGGCATATGACGGAAGTGCTTATCACGGCTTTCAAAGACAGGATAATGCACTTTCTATACAGGAGGTTGTTGAGGAGGCTTTAAAAAAGCTTTTTTTACAGGATATTACTATCTTCGGCTGTTCCAGAACTGATACAGGTGTTCATGCAAATGAATATTATTTCTCGTTTCAGCCTTACGAAGATATAAATATAGACTCACGTGGGATTATATTTGGTCTTAATTCAAAACTTCCTGATGATATAGCGATACTAAGCTGTGAAGAAGTTGATGAAAGCTTCCACGCAAGATATAATTGCATAGGAAAAGAGTATAAATATTTAATTCACAACAGTGAAATAAAAGATCCCTTTCTGAGAACTAGGATATATAAGTATTGGTATCCGATTGATGAAAAGCTTCTCGCTAGAGCGGCAAAGCATTTTGTAGGCACGCACGATTTTAGAAGCTTTTGTTCAAGTGCAGATGAAAAGGAAAATACGGTCAGAACTATACATAGATTTGATGTTGAGCGAGACGGTGATAAAATAATTATGACGGTGTCGGGCGACGGATTTCTATACAATATGGTGAGAATCATGGTCGGTACGTTGTTATTTGTCAACGAGGGAAAAATAAAAGAGTCGGATATACCCGACATCTTAGATAAGAAAGATAGAAAATTTGCCGGCAGAACTGCTTCGGCAAGCGGATTGTATTTGAATAAAGTATATTATTAATAAAATTGTACTATGTTTCCGAGAACAGAGGAAGTGAGAGTGTTATGGATAATGAGCCGCAAAAGCCGTTTCAGACGGATATAAGAAAAGAGAGAAGAAAGAAAAAGCTCATACAAAATATAAAGAAAATAGTTTTAGTCGGAGTAGTTTTAGTTTTAGCCGCATTAATATTCTTTACAAGGGGAATATGGTCTCCGTATGTTTATGATATAATGGAAAAAACGCAGGAGACGATAGTCAACGACGGAGAGCTGGCAAGTGGTAAGTTTCCTATAAGTCTTGGTGAGGGCTCTACCTCATCTACTTTTACCGTGTGTGATGAGGATCTTGTCGTTGCGACTGATACTTATATAACTTTTTATAAAAAGAATGCTGACGAAATCAATTCAATTCAGCACACACAGTCAAATCCTACGCTGTCTGCATCATCAAGTATGGTTTTGGCATATGATTTAAACGGATATTCATTTTCTGTTATGACTAAAAAAGGAGAGACCTACAAAAAAACACTTGACAATGTTATTATAAGTGCTAAAATAAGCGAAAGCAATTATGTTGCGGTCGTAACAGAAACTGACAAATATCCCTCATATCTGACTGTCTACGATAGCAAAGGAAATGAATGCTATAAATGGGCAAACGGTCAGAGAATATTGAGTGTTGATTTTATATCGTCAGGAGACGGAGCAATTGTCTCCACACTAAATGCAGAGAACGGATTGCCGATAACAACACTACACGGCATCAGTTTTAATACATCACAGCAATTGTTTACGAGTGACAAAATAAATTCGCTGGTTTACGGAACACAGAAAATGAGCGACAATAGTATCTGGGCGGTCTGTCAGGACAGATTTATTAAACTGACGTCAGAGGGAAAGATTGATAAAGAATATTTATATAAATCAGAGCTTATATCTTTTTCATCAAATGCTGATAATTTATCTATGGCTTTTAAAAGTGTAAATGAAGACGGAACTTCCAGACTTATTTTAATCGAGTCCGATTCAGAGCCTGTGGAAATAACTGTAGATCAAAAAATAAAGACGATAAAAACTTATCTTTCTCATACTTTTGTTTTATCGGACAAAACTATTTCTGCATATAATGCAAGAGGGAAGTCAATTTCAGTAGCTGATGTTAAAAACGATTATGTTGATTTTGTCTATATAGACGGAAATATTTTCTTTATGGGTTACAGGGATATTAATAAGATAGATTTTAAGTACTGATATTAATTTCGGGACAGAAAATTAGAAAGGAATTTTACATTGGGACTTTTATATGACCTTATAATGCTTATAATAGTAATACTGTTTTGCATAATGGGTGCCAAGAGAGGTATTATAAGAAGCATTGTTCTTTTTGTAATGCTGATATTATCTCTCATGATTGGATATTTGATTTCAAGCTATATAACAGAGCCTGTTTATGATGCATATGTAAAGAATAGAATTGTAAACAGCGTAAAGGGACCTATAGAAGACTTTGATGCTGCCGAATTTATAAACGAGCGATTATTGGATAATAGTCTGGGAATCAAAATCAGCGGAAACGAGTTAGAAAAAGCTTTAGGGGAAAGCGGCGACATATCCGAAAATATATCAGATTATGCAAAATCAAAGGGTATACCTATTTCGAGCAGTATTATATCAGAGAAAGTGGATACGTTATTCAAGGACAAATCTGTCAAAGAAGAGGTAGAGAAGTCTTTGCCTTCTTATCTTGTACCTGCTTTTGATTCGGCTGCTTCAAATGATCCTAAAATGTTTGGCGATATGCTTCGATCGCTTGCAAAAACTGATAAATCAGAAGCTTCCGAAGAGATAACTGATTTAGCATTAAAGCCGATTATTTTAATTGCGCTAAGAGCGGTTTTGTTTGTTCTGAGCGTTATAGTAGTGTGGATAATACTTAGAATTATCGTTGCTGTTGCAAGGATTGGAAAGAATAAAGAGTCAGGAGGTATAAATACAGTTTTAGGAGGAGTTTTGGGTGCTGTAAAGGGATTGATTGTGGTTCTGCTGATAACAGCAATAGTGAGCATAATATCTCCCTTGTTATCACTTACAAAATCGGGCGGTTCATTTGGATTAAGCGAAACTGCTATTAATAATTCTGTATTTTTAAGGTTAATCAAAGATATTTTGAATTAGTTTTTAACTTAAAGATATTAAAGGAATAAGCCTTTAATTTTTATTGACAACATATGACAACACTTAGAAAGGATGGCAAAAACCAATGATGATGTGTACCAGATGCAAAAAAAGACCTGCTGTTGTTTTCATTACCGCTATGCAGGGTAATGAAAAAAGAAACGAGGGACTGTGTCTTGTTTGTGCAAAGGAAATAGGAATTACTCAGGTTGACGATTATATGAAGTCAATGGGTATAACAGAAGAGGATTTAGAGAACTTCTCTGATCAGCTCATGGATATAAATGACGGTGAAGATTTTCAGCTCGGAGGAAACGATATGCTTCCGAACTTTATTAATAGTTTTTTTGAAAGAAATTCTAACGAAAACAATATTAAAAATTCTGATGATGACAGCTATACTGTTGATGACATAAAAAAGAAAAAAAGGCTGGGCAAAGCCAAAGATAAGGAAAAAGATGATAAGAAAAAGAAGCTGAAATACCTTAATAATTACTGCACAAATCTTACAGAGCGTGCAAGAAAAAATGAGCTTGATAATATAATCGGTCGAGATAAAGAGATTGCCAGAGTTATTCAGATTCTATCAAGACGGCAAAAAAATAATCCGTGTTTAATTGGTGAGCCTGGCGTGGGAAAGACTGCTATATCAGAGGGTATTGCACAAAAAATAGTTTCAGGCGATGTACCTTTTCATATTCGTGGCAAAGAGGTATATCTTCTCGACTTAACATCTCTTGTTGCGGGAACTCAGTTCAGAGGACAGTTTGAATCACGGTGCAAGGGTTTGGTAGAAGAGGTTAAAGCACAGGGCAATATAATTCTGTTTATAGATGAGATTCACAATCTTGTAGGAACAGGCGACAGCGAGGGTACGATGAATGCGGCTAACATTCTTAAACCTGCACTTTCCAGAGGTGAAATTCAGGTTATCGGTGCAACTACATTCAAGGAATACAGAAAGTATATTGAAAAGGACGCGGCTTTGGAGCGTCGTTTTCAGCCTGTAACTGTAAACGAGCCTACTCTTGCAGAATCTATTGTGCTTTTGAAGGGCATAAGAAAGTATTATGAAAATCACCATAAGGTTAAAATTGACGATGAAATATTGAGAATGTGTGCAATTTTATCTGAAAGATATATTAATGACAGATACTTGCCTGACAAGGCTATAGACCTTCTCGACGAGGCTTGCGCTTGCTGCAGTATAAGAAGTCCTGAAGTTGAGAAATATGAAAAGGTCAAAGCGGAGCTCGATAAGCAGAAAGCTCGGGAGGAAGAAGCCGAAAAGGAAGAAAGTCCAAACTATGAGACTATTGCCAAGATAAAAGCTGAGATTATAAGGCTTGAAGAAAAAGAAAAGGATTTGTCAAAAGAGATTGATAAGGTAAAGGAAACATATGAGGATTTGTCAAAGGTTATAGAGCTATGGACAGGTATTCCTGCAAATAAGGTTGTTGAGTCTGAATATGCCAAGATAAGAAATCTTAAGGAAGCACTGAAAAAAAGAATCATCGGACAGGATGAGGCGTGCGATATAGTATCAAGGGCAATCAAAAGATCAAGGGTTCAGCTTTCAAATCGCCGCAGACCGGCTTCATTTATATTTGTGGGTCCTACAGGAGTTGGTAAAACTGAGCTTGTAAAAGTATTGGGAGAGACCTTGTTTGATGCTACTGAGCCGATAATAAGAGTTGATATGTCAGAGTATATGGAAAGACACAGCGTATCAAAGCTTATCGGTTCGCCGCCGGGATATGTAGGCTATGACGAGGCAGGGCAGCTGACCGAAAAGGTTAGGCGCCGTCCGTACTCGGTTGTGTTATTTGATGAAATCGAAAAGGCACATCCCGATGTTATGAACATTATGCTTCAGATTTTAGATGAGGGAAAAATAACCGACGCACAGGGAAGGACAGTCTCATTTGAAAATACAATTATAGTTATGACCTCTAATGCAGGTTCTGCATTGAAGGATACAGGTGTTGGATTTAACAAGTCGGATTATCAAATCTCTAAGGAAAAGGCTATGAAGGGACTAAGAGATTTTCTAAGACCTGAGTTTCTTGGCAGAGTTGATGAAATCGTAGTCTTCAATCCGCTCACTGAGGACAATTATGCTGACATCGCTGCGTTGATGCTTGATGAGATGAAAGAACCTCTGGCGGAAAAAGGAATTGACTTCGGTTATGATAGGTATGCTTGCGAGTATATTGCTCATAAGTCTTTCAACAAGAAGCTGGGAGCAAGAGATATAAGAAGAGTTATAAGAAGTGAGGTAGAGGATAAGATAGCCGAGCTTCTCATTGATGAACTTAAGGTTGAAATCACTCAGATTATGCTTACGACTAAGACTAAAAAGTCCAATAATGAAAATTCAAAACTTATTTTAAATATAAGAGCTTAATGTTGTTGCCGGTCTGCCTTTCAAAGGTTTATTCAGAATGTGTTTAATATGCACAACGGCAGGCTAGTATCTAGACGCAAGATATTAGTGATAAAAGCAACCACACATGTGTTAAAAGATAAAAAGCGTTCGGAAAAATACCGAACGCTTTTATATTGTCTAGTCTATGCTTTTAAATCAGCAGTTGAAAAAGCTTAAATAATTATTAAATTTCTGATAAACGGTAATGTGTGTAGGAATCACTTCTGCTCTTGTACTTTCATTAACTTATATTCAATACTGTCAACCAGAGCTTTAACCGATGCATTGATAATATCGGTTGACGCTCCGACTGTAGTCCATACATTCTGACCGTCAGTTGATTCTATCAAAACTCTTACAGCCGCCGCCGTTGCAGAGGCCGTGTCAACAACTCTTACTTTGTAATCAATAAGGTTTATATGCGATAGAACATCAGGGTAGTATTCTGCAAGAGCATTTCTAATTGCTTTGTCAAGCGCATTGACAGGACCGTTTCCCTCGTCTGCCGCCATTTTGCATTTGTTTGATACCTTTACCTTTACCATAGCACAGGCAGGTGATGCTCGGTCGCCCTCCGGCTCTGTGATTACCTTGAAAAACTCAATGTGGAAAAATGGTTTTATCAGACCTAAAAATCTTTTTACCAAAAGCTCAAATGAAGCGTCAGCGGCTTCATATTGGAAGCCTTTTTGCTCTTGAAGCTTAAGCATTTCAAGAACATCTGCCAAAACAGGTGAGCCTTTTTCTATATCAGGCAGAAAAGCCTTTATTTTTGAGAGTATTGCAGTTCTGCCTGAAACTTCGCTTAAAAGAAATTGACGTTCGTTTCCTACTTCGGAGGGGTCAATATGCTCGAATGATTTCGACAACTTTGATACTCCGTCTATGTGCATTCCGCCCTTGTGTGCAAATGCTGATTTTCCCACATATGAAAGTCCGTCTGAAAGGGTTATGTTTGAAAGCTCGGCTATGTATCTCGCATATGAGGTTAACTTTTTCATAGAAGCTTCCGATATTACCTCATAACTAAGCTTTAGCTGTAGATTAGGAATAACGGTAGAAAGGCAAGTGTTACCGCATCTCTCTCCAATGCCGATGAATGTTCCCTGAACGCTTGTTGCTCCGCCGATAACGGCAGAAACAGTGTTTGCAACCGCACAACCTGAATCGTTATGGCAGTGAATTCCGACCTCGCAGGATACAACTTTACAAACCTCTTTTACTATCTTTTCAATCTCGTGAGGAAAGCACCCTCCGTTTGTATCGCAAAGCGCAATGGATTTTGCACCTGCTTTTTCAGCAATTTTGAGCGTTTCAATAGCATACTTGGGATTGTTTTTATACCCGTCAAAGAAATGTTCAGCGTCAAAGAAAACATATTTTCCTTTGTCGGTGAGGTATTTTACAGTATCATAAATCATATTGAGGTTTTCTTCGAGTGTCGTTTTTAAAATTTTAGTTGCGTGAAGATCCCAACTTTTTCCGAAGATCGCTACATACTCGCAGGGAACATCAGCCATTACGCTTACCGATTTATCCTCTTTGACGTCGGTGTTTGCCCGTCTTGTAGAGCCGAACGCAACAATTTTTGAATGTGAAAGCTTTAAGCTTTTGCTGGCTTCAAAAAACTCTTTATCCTTCGGGTTTGAAAAGGGATTTCCGGCTTCGATAAAATCTATGCCGATTTCGTCAAGAGCTTTTGTAATTGCAATTTTATCCTGAACCGAGAAGTTCATATTTTCACCCTGGGCACCGTCACGCAGGGTAGAATCATACATTGAAACTCTCATATCTATCTCTCCATTCTTAGCAACCGCTTATCAGTCGTCTATCTCAATTTCCATAATCTGATCGTTTATGTCAGCTCCGGCAGGAACCATAGGAAGTACATTTATATCCTTATGTATCCTGCAATCAATAAGACACGGTCTGTTTGATTTAAGAGCCTTTTCAAGAACGCTCTTTATATCAGATTTCTTTTCTATAATATAGCCGTCGATTCCAAACGCTTCGGCAAGTTTCATATAGTCTGTTTTCCTGTCAATATCAGTTTCGGAGAAATGCTTTTTGTAAAATAGTCTCTGCCACTGGCGAACCATTCCAAGAACATTATTATTAAACACAAGCTCTATTACGGGTATGTTGTGTTTTTTAAGAGTTGAAAGCTCGTTCAAGTTCATAAA
>CANPWR010000050.1 GCA_947584825.1 uncultured Clostridia bacterium
TTTTTATGCATTTTCATTATACCATATTTTGAAGTTACTTCTCTTTTTTATTGGGTCATATCATTTTAGCACATACAAAAACATAAATATTTACGTTGTATTCATTATCAAAAATTTGATATAATATGTAAAGTTCCTTTTGTTTTAAGTCAAAATGTATTGACATTTAAGCTTGCAGATGATAAACTATATTATATAATAAATAAGTAATGCGATGATAAGGAAGCTGGACATCAAATTCATATTCTAAAGAGAATTTCGTCAAGGCTGAAAGCGAAATGAATGTGTGATTTTCAGATACCGCCTTTGAGCTTCGTTTAATAAACGACGTAAGCCTGCGTTAGAGGTGTAAATGAGTTGCAGCTTAGGCTGTGAGAAATTGGGTGGAACCACGATTCATCGTCCCAAGGAATTGTTATCCTTGGGACTTTTGTTTTTCTGTTAAGGAGGACGATTTATGAATTTAAAGAAAAAAGGTGCGTTTATAACTTTCTTCGCATCAATAGCTGCTGAGATTGCAATAATGGTTATGTTCTTACTTGCAGTTAATCATAAAATGATTATGTATGTGTCTTTGCTTTTGTCGATAATGCTTTTTGTATTTGTTTATTGGTTAAATACTGCGTTCAATGAATTAAGTATCAATAAGGAAGGCAAGAGTATTCTTTCAAAGCGAACAAGAATTTTTTTCAATATAATAAGCGCAATTTTCAGTATAGGTCTTTTGGTTGTGGGAGTTCTTGTTTTTGTGGATTATTACTATTATCCGATTTTCAGCAAACGGTAAAATTTGATTAAAATAAGAGAGGTAGAAAAAATGATTAAGTTAACTTTAAAGGATGGAAGCGTCAAAGAGGTTGAGAAAGGTGTTTCGGCTGCCGAGATTATAAAGGGTATCGGAATGGGACTGTATAAGGCAGCTTGTTCGGTAAGGATCAATGGTGAAGTTAAGGATATAAGAACCATTATTAATGACGATTGTAAATTTGAGGTTCTTACATTTGACGACATAGACGGTAAGAAAACCTTCTGGCATACAGCATCGCATATCCTTGCACAGGCTGTTAAGCGTCTTTACCCCGAAACTCTGCTCGCAATAGGACCTGCTATCGACAACGGCTTCTATTACGATTTTGACAGGGAAACTCCGTTCACAACTGAGGAGCTTGAAAAAATCGAGGCTGAGATGAAAAAAATAGTTAAAGAAGGTCTTGAACTTGAACAGTTTGAACTTCCACCTGATGAGGCTATAAATTATCTGAAGGACAAAGGTGAAATATATAAGGTCGAACTATGTCAGGAACATTCTGATAAAGGAGAGCCTATCTCGTTCTATAAGCAGGGAGAATTCACCGACCTTTGTGCAGGTCCTCATCTTATGACGACTGCTCCTGTTAAAGCGTTTAAACTTACGTCCTGCACAGGCGCTTATTGGAGAGGCAGTGAAAAGAACAAGATGCTTTCAAGAATTTATGCGACGGCGTTCCCTAAGGCAAGCGAGCTTCAGGAATATCTAGACCGCCTTGAAGAAGCAAAAAAGAGAGACCACAGAAAACTCGGAAAAGAGCTTGGACTATTTGCTCTTATGGATGAGGGACCGGGATTCCCGTTTTTTCTCCCAAAGGGAATGATTTTAAAGAATACGCTTATTGATTACTGGAGAGAGGTTCACACAAGAGCAGGTTATCATGAAATCTCCACACCGATGATGATGAACAGAGCTCTGTGGGAGCGTTCCGGACACTGGGATCACTACAAGGACAATATGTATACAACAGTGATTGATGAAACCGATTTTGCAATCAAGCCTATGAACTGTCCGGGAGGACTTCTTGTTTATAAAACTCAGCTTCACTCATACCGTGATCTTCCTTTGCGTCTGGGTGAGCTTGGACTTGTTCACCGCCATGAGCTTTCAGGAGCATTGCATGGACTTATGAGAGTTCGCTGCTTTACGCAGGACGATGCTCATATCTTTATGACAAAGGAACAGATAAAAGACGAGATAAAGGGTGTAGTTGCGCTTATCGACGAGGTTTACAGTCTGTTTGGATTTAAGTATCATGTAGAGCTTTCAACTCGCCCAGAGGACAGTATGGGAAGCGATGAGGATTGGGAGATCGCTACAAATTCGCTGAAGGACGCTTTAGAGGAAATTGGCCTTGACTTTGTTATAAACGAGGGCGACGGAGCATTCTACGGACCTAAGATAGACTTCCATCTTGAGGATTCTCTGGGAAGAACATGGCAGTGCGGAACTATTCAGCTTGATTTTCAGCTTCCTGAGAGGTTTGAACTTGAATATACGGGTGCAGACGGAGATAAGCACCGTCCGGTAATGATCCACAGGGTCGTATTCGGAAGTATTGAGAGATTTATAGGAATCCTTATCGAGCATTTTGCAGGAGCGTTTCCGCTTTGGCTTGCACCTGAACAGGTTAAGATTATTCCTGTGTCGGATAAGCAGTTAGATTATGCAAAGGGTGTGTTGTCAAAGCTTGAAGCTGAACACATCAGAGCGTCGATAGACGACAGAAGTGAGAAGATGGGATATAAGATCCGTCAGGCTCAGCTTGAGAAAATTCCGTATATGCTAGTTGTAGGCGATAAGGAAATGGAAGACGGAACAGTTTCTGTGCGTTCAAGAAAAGACGGCGACGCAGGAAAAATGTTAGTTGATGAACTTGTGTCAAAGCTAGTAGAGGAAATTAAAACTAAAGCAAAGTAAAATGTATAAAAGGGCAGTCTGTTATGGACTGCCCTTTGTGCTAGGTTGATAAATTGTTTGTAGGAATGACCCAAAACAAGCTGGATATTGTCCGAAAGATGATCAAGAACACTTAATAAATTATGAATAAGATTGATTTTTGCGGCTTATAGTAATTAAATTTATAAATTATTTATTATTTTGCATGCATGTTACACAAAGAATCAATTATATATTTGTATAAAGTATACAGTTTGTGTTAAATTGCACAAAAAAATTATTTTATTATAATGTCTAAAATCCTTGACAAACAGTAGTAATATTGCTATAATTATAACTAGAAAATTATATCTATTTTGAGCAAAATCACAATAACGCGTCATTGAAATTGTGTTTTATGGCAAATTTAAGGTGAAAATTACTTGTATTTGATGTAAATTTTGTTCAAAGTATATAATATGTGCAATATGCACAAAACGACTATGTTTAAAAACTATGCCGGAGAAAAACTATGGGCACTATTCTTTCTACAAAGGACATTTGCCGTGATTTCACGACAGGAAACAATATTGTTGTAAATGCTTTAAAAAATGTCAGCATTGATATTGAGGAGGGTATGCTCACAGTTTTGAGAGGACCTTCAGGAAGCGGCAAGACAACGCTTATAAACATTCTGGGCGCACTTGATAAACCCTCCAGCGGCGAGGTTTGGTTTGACGGCAGAGATATTACAGAGCTGTCTGAAAAGAAACGGGATAAATTAAGAAGATATGATATGGCGTTTGTTTTTCAGTCAATTGCCCTGATGTCGAGCATGACGGCTTATGAGAATGTTGAGTTTGGATTAAGACTTGCGAATGTTCCTTATTCTGAGCGTGATAAGCGTACCCGTGAGGTTATGAAAAATGTCAACCTTGAAAAGCGTATGTTCCACCGCCCGGGGGAAATGTCGGGAGGAGAACAGCAGAGAACGGCGATTGCAAGAGCGATAGCGCATAAGCCTAAAATCGTCTTTGCTGATGAGCCTACTGCTGAGCTTGATTCAACAACATCTCTGCATATAGTTAAGCTGTTTAAAGAGCTTGTTGAAAAAGAGGGTATGACAATAGTTATGACCACTCACGATCCGAGTATGATGGAGGTCGCAGATAGGGTTTATACATTGGAGGATGGTGAGATTGTTGGCTGATGATTTCACTCTAAACGGCACGAATGATGCCGACAGGGATTTAGAAACACAAACGGCAGTCGGAAATTCTGTTGATTTGTCGGAGGATAGTTTGTCCGATGATGAAACAGTACCATCCGAAAATGATAAATATATGATAAGATGTGAAAATCTAGTTAAAATCTATAAGACGTCAGATGTTGAAGTCGTTGCTCTTCAAGGGTTGGATTTGGATGTTGAAAAGGGCGAGCTTGTAGGAATTGTCGGGAACTCGGGAAGCGGAAAGTCAACGCTTTTGAATATGCTTGGAGGGCTTGATAAGCCTTCGGCAGGAAAGCTTATCGTTGACGGCAAGAATCTTCTCAAGTTTTCAGATAAGGACTATATGGATTACAAGCGAAATACTGTGGGTTTTGTTTGGCAGAACAATGCGAGAAACCTTATTCCGTATCTGACGGCACTTCAGAACGTCGAAATGCCGATGCTCTTAAAAGGCTCGAAGAAAAGACGTGAAAAAGCTCTGGAGCTTTTAGACAAGGTTGGTCTTTCACACAGGGTTAATTCAAAGCTTGATCAGCTTTCGGGTGGAGAACAGCAGAGGGTTGCAATTGCTATAGCACTTGCTAACAATCCTAAGCTTATTCTTGCCGATGAGCCTACAGGTGCAGTGGATACAAAGACGTCGGAAATGATTTTGAATATTTTTAAAAGTCTAAATAAAACAGAGGGCATTACAATAGTTATTGTAACTCACGACCTAAAGCTTGCAAAACATATAGACCGTGTGGTTGCTATAAGAGACGGCAGAACCAGTTCGGAGATCATACGTAAAAGGTCTATGGCGGAAGAGCTGGGAGAGCTTGGTGACATTGTCGATGCCGATGAAGAAGATGAAGACTCTCACGAGGAGCTTATTGTTCTTGACAGAAGCGGAAGGCTTCAGATACCTAAAGACTATATCAAGACCCTTGGTATAAAGGGCGGAGATAAGGTAAAGGTTGAGCTTGATGAGGAAACTGGCAAAATCGAAATTTTCAAATCAGGCAGTTAATTTTTTTATTAATCCTAGTGGTAGATATATCAGAGGTTTTATTAAGCGGCAGCTTGGCAAAACCAAAAGCAGAATTTATTTTAGAAAGGTGGATTTATAGTGAGAAACAAATTGTTCAAGCGTACGCTTTCTTTTGTATTGGTGCTTGCTATGATAGCAACAGGCGTTCCTGCCGCTATGGCGGACGACGAGGCAAATTCTAATGCTGATACAAGTGCGCAGACAACGTCTAATGAAGATATTGAACTTGCGTCAGAATCTTCAGGAGATACTATTTCTTACACTGAGTACCGTGAACAGTATGCTGAAGCAGAAAGACCTGCTGTTTCAGATAATGAGGGGTACATCTACGGAGGCAAACAAACGAAATTTACAGCCGGTAACGGAGCAGTAATTTCCCAAAAGACAGTTGACGGAAGAAATGCTCTTGAATGGTCTAATCAGGAGGGAACGGTATCCTTTCCGATCAAGGTTGAAAAAACCGGCGTTTTTAACATAAAGATAGCATATGAAATTCCTGCGGGAGGCGCAACAGGAGTTGAGTTTGGTTTAAAGATTGACGGTAAAACTCCTTATGATACCGCATCAAGAATTACTCTTGATAAAAGATGGGTAAGCGAATCGGAAATCAAGCAGGATTATCACGGCAATGATATTAGACCGGGACAGGTTGAGCAGGTTTGCTGGCAGGAAAAATACTTTGCAGATATAGACGGACTCTATGATGATCCTCTTTGGTTTTATCTAGAAAAGGGTAAGCACACTATTACCTTTGAATCGACTAAGGCCATGTTTGCTATTGAGAGCATAAAGCTGTATCAGCAGGCAGAACCTGAGGCTTATAAAGCTCCGTCAGAAGCAGAGCTTTCTCAAAACAAAGATGCTGATATTATCAAGCTTGAGGGTGAAAGAGCAGATTATAAAACAGACAGAGTTTTATATCCTACCAGTGATAAGGATTCTTATTTGACATCGCCTTCTGATCCTAATAAAACAAAGTATAATACTATCGGAGCTGCAAACTGGTCTCAAGCTACGCAGGCAATTACTTGGAAGTTAAACATTGAAACTCCGGGTTATTATAAGCTTGGAATCAGGGGCAGACAGAACCAGATGAGAGGATTCTATTCAAACAGAAGAATCCTCATAGACGGTGTTGTTCCCAATGAAGAATCAGATCAGGTGAAGTTCTATTACAACACAGAATGGGTTGTAACAACTCCTAAGGACGCTGACGGCAACATTATTTACTACTATCTCGACGCCGGAGAGCATGAGCTTACTATGGAAGCTGTTCCGGGCGAGATAGGAGAGGTTATGTCAGAGCTTGACGATGTAGTTTATGAAACAACAAGCTACTACAGAAGAATAAGACAGATAACAGGACCTGATCCTGACGAGTATAACAACTATATGATAGATGTTGCTATTCCGTCTATCGTTCCTGATTTCAAAAAGCTGGCTCAGACGTTAAGAGACACTAAAGCATATATTGAAGGACTGACAGGTACTGCCGGAACTGAAGCAGTTACGCTTGAGAAAATGGCTTTGGTACTTGACCAGTGTATAGAAAGACCTGATGATATTCCGTCACTTCTTTCACAGATCAAGGATAATATCACATCAGTTTCTTCGTGGGTAAGAGAATACAGAGGTCAGCCGCTTGAAGTCGATATGATTGAAGTAGCTCCAGCAGGCAAGGATTTCACTTCGGCAGAGAAGACCTTCTTCGGCGGACTCAAGTTCGGATTTGACGCGTTTGTAGGCTCGTTTTTCTCAGACTATAATTCACTTTCTCAGGAGAGCGAAGACAGTATCACCGTTTGGGTTTCACTTGGACGTGACCAGGCTCAGGTCGTAAACCAGATGGTTGACAGTGATTTCAATCCTAATTCGGACACAAAGGTTTCGATAAATCTTGTACAAGGAGGAGTTGTTGAGGCAACTCTTGCAGGAAAGGGTCCTGATGCGGTATTGTTCTTAGGAGGAGACTTCCCGATACAGCTTGCTGCAAGAGGAGTTTTAACCGACTTAACTAAGTTTGACGACTATGATGAGGTTATGAAGCAGTTCCAGCCGAACGCTTCTGTACTATATAAATATAATAAGGGAGTTTACGGACTTCCTGTAAGCCAGCTTGTTCCTATGATGTTCTATCGTACGGACATTCTGGCAGAGCAGGGAATCAACCCTGAGCGTGATTTGCAGACTTGGGATCAGTTGATTTCGATACTTCCTCAGCTGCAAAGAAACTATATGGAGGTCGGACTGATTCTTCCGATAGCACAGAACTTAGGTAACGGTATTACGACCGTTTCTACAACTACCGAGTGCGGAAGCACATTCGCATCGCTGATTTTACAGCAGGGCTTGAACTATTACACTGAGGATGAAACAAAGACTACGTTTGATACTCAGGAAGCCGTTTCAGCATTTGAGAAGTGGACTAAGTTCTATACTACATACAGCTTTGACCAGACATACGACGCATTCTCGAGATTCAGAACTGGAGATATGCCGATTTTGATTAAGGAATACAACTTCTACAATCAGTTGGCAGTTGCGGCTCCTGAAATAAAGGGATGCTGGAACTTTAAACAGATTCCGGGAACCATTCAGGAGGACGGCTCTATAAGCCATGCTTCAAACTCTTCTGGAACCTGCGGAGTTATTTTCAAGAAGTGCAAAAACCAAGAAGCTGCATGGGATTTCTTAAAGTGGTTTACATCTACAGAATCTCAGATTGAATATGCAAATGACATCGAAGCTATTATGGGTACAATGGGTAGATTTGATACTGCTAACCTTGAAGCTTTAGACGGCGAGTCATGGTCTACTACTGAGGTTTCAAAAATCAAGTCTCAATTTGCAGAACAGGTTGAAATTCCGGTTATTCCGGCTTCATATGCAGTTACAAGAAACGTAATGAATGCGTTCAGAGAAACTGTAAACAACGCATCAAATCCAAGAGATACGTTAATGTGGTACAACAAGGACATCAACGCTGAGATTACTCGTAAGCTTAAAGACCTTAGTATGTACAACTATGATGAATAGGAGGGAGTAATAATAATGGCTAAAACAGATACGGCTGTTGCAGAAAAGCCTGTATTAATGAGAGATCAGGGCAAAGTTAGATACACACTGCACCAGATGAGAGTAAATATCGGTTGCTATGGAATGCTTGCTCCTTTTATGATATTGTTTACAATATTTATGATAATCCCTGTTATAATGTCACTTCCAATGGGATTTACAAACTTTAATATGGTGCAGTTTCCAAAGTTTATCGGATTGTCAAACTTCTATACCCTGTTTTTGAATGACGACATATTCTTAACAGCGATAAAAAATACTTTGGTATTTGCGATTTTCACAGGTCCTTTCAGTTATGTTCTAAGCTTTTTCCTAGCTTGGCTCATAAACGAAATGCACCCCGCACTCAAAACAATATTTACATTCGTATTCTATGCTCCTTCGATGACGCCTTCTGTTTATGTAATCTGGCAGTTGCTGTTCTCGGGAGATACATATGGATATTTCAACTCGGTATTACTGGACTTAGGCTTTATAAACGCACCTGTTCAGTGGCTGACAGATACAGCTTATATGTTCGGAGTTGTTATCGTGGTTCAGCTCTGGATCTCAATGGGTGCAGGATTCTTAGCACTGCGTGCAGGATTCCAGAACATTGACAAGTCGATGTATGAAGCAGGAGCGATTGAGGGAATAAAAAACAGATGGCAGGAGCTTTTCACCATCACAATTCCTTCAATGGGACCTCAGCTGTTATTCGCAGCAGTACTTCAGATTTCAGCGGCATTCACAGTCGGAGTTGTAGGACAATCGCTTATCGGCTTGCCATCTACAGACTATAAGGTTCACACAATTATGAACCACGCTACCGACTATGGTACGATACGTTATGAAATGGGATATGCATCGGCAATATGTTTCGTATTATTTGCGGCGATGCTGTTGGTAAATAAGTTTATTAACTGGCTGCTTGCCAAATACTTAGATTAGGGGAGGTGAATACGATATGTCTAAAAAGAGAAAGAAGAAGGATATTGAAAAGCTGAGGGTCAAAGACAAGAAAAAGAGAGTAAATGGTTCTCTCGGCGGAGATATAGTGATTTTCTTGTTCCTTTGCTTGCTTGGAATATTTATGATTTTCCCTATTTACTATGCACTTATTCAGTCTTTCAAACCGGTGCATGAGCTATTCGTATTCCCGCCTAAGCTTTATGTTTTAGATCCGACTTTGTCAAACTATTCGGATATGTTTAAGATAGCTGCAAGCCTTTGGGTTCCGCTTTCAAGATACATTTTCAACAGTGTATTTGTTACAGTCGTTGTAACAATCGCAAATCTATTTGTATCATGTATGGCAGCTTTCGTACTTGCAAAATGCAGATTTCCGGGAAGCAATGTAATCAACAAAATTATTGTAACAGCACTTCTGTTTACATCACAGGCATTGTGGATCATGCAGTTCTTAGTAATGGCATACCTTGGTATGATCAATACATATTGGGCACTTATACTTCCGAGTATTGCAACTCCTATGAACCTGTTCCTTATGAGACAGAGTATTTCAACAATTCACGATTCAATGATTGAAGCGGCAAAGGTTGACGGCGCAGGACTTTTCAGAATCTGCTGGGGAATAGTTATTCCGAACTCAAAGCCTGCATTGATGACACTTATTATCTTTGCATTCCAGGCAGCATGGCAGATTCAGGGCGGAGCTTTGATTTACTCAGAAGAACTTAAAACGCTTCCGACTATTTTGCAGCAGATAACCGCTGCGGGTATTGCCCGTCAGGGTGTAACGTTTGCGACAGCAGTATTACTGTTAATTCCGCCGCTGGTCGTAT
>CANPWR010000051.1 GCA_947584825.1 uncultured Clostridia bacterium
CCTTTTAGGGGTTGAGCCTGTATTTGCCCCTTCTAGGGGCTGTGCAAACCACCACTTTAGTGGTGGTTTTGATTTTACTATTCTAAATCTTGTATGCCTTCGTTATTCCAAAAGCATCATATTTAATTAAACAATATCACATATTCCTTTTTACTAAGCCGATTAGTCTGCAACAGGCTGATCGCCAAGTTTTTTAACAACCAGACTTGCATTTACGCCGTCTCCCAGCGTTACGTTTAATGCAAGTGTAGAAGTAACAGCCATGTCAATAACATCGCCTACATTAAGTGATACTATGACGCTTCCGCTGTATAGATCACTTACACCGACTGCAAGAAGTCTTGTAGATACGGTGTCAGGAATATTTTCGCCATTAACACGTACAGCAAATGTCACGTTTGCTCCCACACCAACAGAAGCTGTTTGGGTGTAGGATATTTCATATATTCCTGCCTGATCAATTGTTATAGTGCTATTAACTGCAGTTACATCCTGTGTCGGCATTGCTGCCGTAAGCGGAACCTGTGTCGGTGTTCCTACTGTCAGGGCAAGAGTCTCCGGCGTATCATCATAAAGTCCGCCAAACGCAGCTAAACCTGCAGCCGGACCTGTCGGACCGGATGGACCTGTCGGACCGGAAGGACCAGTTGGACCTGATGGACCGGTTGCACCTGTGCCTCCTGTAGCACCTGTTGCTCCCGTTGCACCAGTAGCACCTGTTGGTCCTGTTGGTCCTGTTGGACCTACTGCGCCGTCTGCACCTGTTGGACCAGTTGGACCTGTCGGACCTACTGCACCATCTGCACCTGTTGGTCCCGTTGGTCCTGTCGGACCTGTTTCACCGATTAAACCAGCTTCACCTGTAGCTCCGGTTGCTCCTGTAGCGCCTGCCGCACCAACTTCACCTGCCGGACCTGTTGCACCTGTTGGACCAGTTGGTCCTGTAACGCCAGTTGGACCTGTAGCTCCTGTTGCGCCCACTGCTCCGTCTGCACCCGTTGCACCAGTTGGTCCTGTTGGACCTGTTTCACCGATTAAACCAGCTTCACCTGTAGCTCCGGTTGCTCCTGTAGCGCCTGCTGCACCAACTTCACCTGCCGGACCTGTTGCGCCTGTTGGACCAGTTGCACCCGTTGGACCAGTTGGTCCTGTCGGACCTGTTGCACCAATTAAACCAGCTTCACCTGTAGCTCCGGTTGCTCCAGTTACACCTGTAGCGCCTGTTGGTCCAGTTACGCCTGTAACGCCTGCTGCACCCGTTAAACCAGTCGGACCTGTTGGACCTGTTGGTCCTGTAACACCTACTGCACCCGTTAAGCCAGTCGGACCTGTTGCACCCGTAGGTCCTGTAATACCAGTAGGACCAGTAGCGCCTGTAATTCCTGTAGGTCCTGTTGCTCCGGTAGCTCCCGTTGCACCTGTTGGACCTGCAATCATTGACGGACAGCAGGAATTACAGCAGCAGTTGATATAATTTGCTTTGTCCGCACAATCTCCTGAACCTTTATAAATGTTCATATAAAGCATTCCTCCTGAATGAATTTATTTTGATGATTTTTCGAGCTGTTGAAAATACTTCTTATTTGCAAGATAGTTTTTATCATTCGGTTTTATTTTTCCTGCTCTTTCATTACATTCGCTGGCTTTCTGGTAGTTTCCAAGCTTATCATAGCAAACGCAAAGCTGCATATACGGAATGTATCCGTAACAGTCAACAGACAAAAAACCTCCATTTTGGATAGGCTGTTTCATTTCTGCGGCAAGCTCATACCAGAAAATCGCTTCACGGTATTTCTGCTCTGCCATTTTGATAAGTCCTATTTCGCAGCATATCTCAGCTCGGGGACTGTCATATATAAAGCTTTGTAAAAGGCTTTTCAGTGCCTCGCTGATTTTACCAAGCATCATATAGCATCTCGATATATCCAGACACGCATTTATGCTGTTTTCAACCCACTTGTCATCAGCGTCGAAAAATTCTTTAAACGCCTTTATCGCATCCGTGTATTTCTCGTGAAAATAAAGTTCTCTAGCATAATAATACTTTTGTCTAGTGTCAAGAGCCTTACCGTCCGTAATAAGCTTCTGAAAAATTCTCAAATTTCGGTCGGGATCGTTTACTTTTTGCTTTTTATGCAAAATTTCAATGTCACTGTGTTTTATATTTCCGACTGGTGTTATAACCTCGTGAATTGCACCTTTCCATAAGAAATTACGCGACCTTTTAATCAGCCTTTCTCTGTAATATGAAAATGTCGGATTGCCATTGTCGTCAAAGGCAACATTATACTTCATCATTACTATATCCGTTGACGGATCAAGTGACGACTTAAGCTCTAACAGCTTTTTCTGATTTTCAGAATCAATAACGTCGTCTGCATCAAGCCACATTATATAATCCATTTTAGCCTTTGAAAACGAAAAATTTCTTGCAGCCGAAAAATCGTCTACCCATTCAAAATCGTAAACTTTATCAGTATATAAAGACGCTGCTTCTTTTGTTTTGTCCTTAGAACCTGTGTCAACAATTATGATTTCATCTGCAATATTTTTAACACAATCAAGACATCTTCCTAAAACACTCTCTTCATCACGGACAATCATACATAGACTTATCGTTGGCATTACACAGCCCTCCTAACTGCAATTACAACAGCCCCCTACATTAATAGTATGATTTTATTAATTATTGTGTTACCTTGCCAGTTTTGACCTTTTACCTATCTAATATAATTAATTAAAATTTTTACTGATAACATAAAATTTCCTGTAAATAATAATAAAAAGAATTAAAAACGGAGGAATAATATGAGTTCTTTATGGAATGAAAATGTACAGTTTCCGTCATTTCCAAAGCTGAACGGAAAGAAAAAAACCGACGTTCTCATAATAGGCGGAGGACTTGCAGGAATACTGTGCGCATATTTTCTAAAGCAAAAGGGCGTTGATTACATCCTTGCCGAGGGAGGAAAAATCTGCTCGGGAACGACCGCAGACACCACTGCAAAAATTACCGCGCAGCACGGTTTGATTTATCATAAGCTTTTGAAAGCTTTGGGAAAAGGGCAAGCCGAAATGTACCTTAAAGCCAATCTGACCGCTTTGCGTGAATATAAAGAGTTATGTAAAGATATTGACTGCGATTTTGAAATCAAGGACAACTACGTCTACTCGCTTGACGATTTATTCCTGCTGGAAAGGGAGTTCTCCGCACTGTCAAAAATCGGTTTTAAAGCGTATCTTGTAAAAAATGTTTCTCTGCCGTTTAAAACAGCAGGAGCGGTAAAGTTTTCAAATCAGGCACAATTCAATCCTCTGAAATTCGCATCTGCAATTTGCAAAGACTTAAATATACTTGAAAACACATTTATCCGTGAAATCAGGAATAACAAAGCACTCGCCGACAGTGGAGAAATCGAGGCAAAAAAAATAATTACCACAACACATTTTCCGTTTATAAACAAGCACGGCAGTTATTTTTTAAAGATGTATCAGCACCGCTCTTATGAAATTGCTCTAAAGAATGCTCCACAGCTCAACGGTATGTATGTTGACGAGAGTAAAAAGGGCTTATCTTTTAGAAACTATGGCGAATATCTCCTGATTGGTGGAGGATCGCACCGTACAGGTAAAAAGGGCGGAAACTGGGCGGAGCTAAGAAGTTTCGCCAAAAGATATTATCCAAACGCCGTAGAAAAATATCATTGGGCGGCGCAGGATTGTATGAGCTTAGACGGTATTCCGTATATAGGTCATTACTCAAAGCGAACACGTGACCTTTATGTTGCAACAGGCTTTAATAAATGGGGAATGACGTCATCAATGGTGTCTGCTATGCTTTTGAGCGATATGGTAATCGGAAATAAGCCGGACTGGGCAGAAGTCTTTAATCCGTCAAGAAGTATGCTAAAGCCTCAGCTTGCATTAAACGCTTTTGAGGCAACAGTAAACCTGCTTACACCAACGACTAAACGCTGTCCGCATCTCGGCTGTGCATTAAAGTGGAACAGTGCGGTACACTCATGGGACTGCCCTTGCCACGGCTCTCGCTTTTCCAAAGACGGTGTATTGCTTGAAAACCCTTCCACAGGAAATCTAAAATAAAAACAAAAAAGCCATACTGACTTATACAGTCTGTATGGTTTTTGTTATGCTTAATTAAATTTTAAATCACGCATTTATCTTTTCAAGAGCTTTCTCCAGAGTTTTCATATTCTCTACATTTGCAAATTCAATGTCCGACAGCGTTTTTCTCACAAGTCCGGTAAGCACCTTGTTTGGTCCAAGCTCGATATATGTATTAAATCCTGCCTTCTTCATTTTTTCAAGTTCGCTTGTAAATCTAACTGGAGAAACGATGTGCTTAGCCAAAAGCTCCTGCATATTTGAGTAATCTGTCAGCTTGTCTCCTAAAACATTACTGTAGAAATCAACCGATGGAGCATTAAATTTAAAGTCTTTTATTGCCTCTTTAAACTCATCAGCGGCAGACTGCATTAGCTTAGAGTGAAAGGCTGACGCAACATTAAGTTTCATTGCCCTTGCCTTTTTCTCGGTAAAAACCTCTATAGCTTTGTCTACAGCATCGGTATCTCCTGCGATTACCGTCTGAACAGAAGAATTATAATTTACCGGCACAACATATCCTTCAATTGAACTGCAAACCTCTTCAACCTCGCCTGCGGACAAGCCGATAATTGCACACATAGCACCGTCAGTACTCTCCGCCGCTTTCTGCATTGCCTCTGCTCTGGCTTTGATAACCCTGAAAGCGTCTTCAATATTAAGCATACCCGAACAAACCATTGCCGCATATTCGCCCAGTGAATGTCCTGCGACTGCTCCGCACTCTATTCCGTTTGCTTTCACTGCCTCTAAAGCACAAAGAGACGTTGCCATAATGGCAGGCTGTGAAACAGAAGTTTTGTTAAGCTCTGTATCTGGACCTTCAAAAACGATTTTTGAAAGGTCATAGCCAAGAATATCTTCAGCAACAGCAAATACCCTTTTTGCTCCGTCAAAATTATCAAACAGCTCCTTTGCCATTCCTACATACTGCGAACCCTGCCCCGAGAACATAAATACATTTTCAGACATAATTTTACTCCTTATCTCATTAAATAAGTAATCGTACAATAGTTATTAACAATTTATTGTTGACCTTTTTTCATAAAAATAGTATAATATATAACACCAATAATTCCCCATACCTTAAATTTAAATACAGCTTTTGTTTTTAACTAATAAAATTCTTATTAAAACTAGGGGTAATAATATTGATGGTTTAAGCAATCATTTATATTTTAAATATTGTACAGACAAGATTATATCACTATTTTTTATATTTTTCAATATGAAAGAGAGAGGACTTCTATATGAACGGTGTAAACATCGTCGGCATAGGTAAATATGTTCCCGATTTAGTTGTAACAAATGATATGTTATCCGAAATTGTTGATACAAATGATGAATGGATCACAACAAGAACGGGGATAAAATCCAGACACATCACAAACGGTGAGCCTACTTTTTGTCTCGGCGCAAAGGCTGCTAAAGCGGCTATAGAAAACGCAGGCGTTGACCCAAAAAATATCGGACTGATTATTGCTACGACTATTACCAATGACTTTACCACGCCATCTGTTGCCTGTCTGATTCAAAGGGAGATCGGAGCAGTCGGCTCAATGGCGATTGATATAAACTGTGCATGCGCAGGCTTTGTATATGCCTTTGATATGGCAAAACGATATTTGGAAACTGATAAAAACCTTAAATATGTTTTGGTAGTTTCTGCTGAAGAACTTTCAAAAATCACCGATTATACTGACCGTTCAACCTGCGTACTGTTCGGCGACGGTGCAGCGGCAGTAGTTTTAGAGCGTGATGAAAGTAAAATCTTCTCAAGTTATCTTGGTGCTGACGGAACAGGTGCGGAATATCTGCTTGCAAGAAGCTATCATTCAGAAACTCCGTTTACCACAAATCACGAAAGATTTGACGATAAAATGCCCGACGGCAACAGTCGTTTTTTGTTTCAAAACGGTAAAGAAGTTTATAAATTTGCCACAAAAACATTGCCTTTGGCAGTTGAAGAATCCTGTAGTAAAATCGGTATAACTCCTGAGGAATTGGATATTATCATTCCGCATCAGGCTAACGTAAGAATAATAGAAACCGCCGCTAAAAATCTCGGAATTTCTATGGACAAGTTTTATTTAAATCTGGACAGTCACGGAAACACTTCAAGCGCATCTATTCCGCTTGCCTTATGTGACGCTGTAAAAGACAGAAGTCTGAAAAGGGGCGATAAAGCTTGTATTGTAGGCTTCGGTGCAGGACTTACATACGGCGGAGTTGTATTTGAGTTTTAAGTTGTTTTTACAAAACAACAGAAAAGAGGAAGATTATGAATACTAAAATTACTGAACTTTTAGGTATTAAATACCCAATCATTCAGGGAGGCATGGCTTGGGTAGCAGAGTCTACACTTGCTTCTGCTGTATCTAATGCGGGAGGATTGGGACTTATTGCAGGTGGCTCTGCCCCAATCGACTACTTAAGAGAACAGATAAGAAAAACTAAAGAAGCTGTAAACGGCAAACCGTTCGGAGTTAATGTTATGCTTATGTCTCCTAACGCTGAGGATTTAGCTAAGCTTGTTATTGAGGAAGAAGTTCCTGTTGTCACGACCGGTGCAGGAAATCCGGGAAAATATATGGACGCTTGGAAAGAAGCAGGAATAAAGGTCATACCTGTTATTCCGTCTGTTGCTCTTGCTAAAAGAATGGAGAGAGCAGGTGCAGATGCCGTTGTTGCAGAGGGAACAGAGTCGGGCGGACATATCGGAGAAAACACAACAATGTGTCTTGTTCCGCAGGTTGTTGACGCACTTGAAATTCCGGTTATCGCGGCAGGAGGTATCGCAGACGGCAGAGGAATTGCCGCATCTATTATGCTGGGTGCTGAGGGTGTTCAGGTTGGAACACGTTTTCTAGCCGCTGATGAATGTCAAATTCACTCAACATATAAGGAGCTTGTTGTAAAAGCTAAGGATACCGACAGCATTGTTACGGGAAGAACAACAGGTCACCCTTGCCGAAATATCAAAACAAAGTTTTCAAAAAAACTTGCTTCCGGCGAAAAAGACGGAAGTATTACACCTGATGAATTTGAAGAAATTACTCTCGGCTCATTGAGAAAAGCCGTTCAGGACGGAAACCTCGAGGAGGGCTCTTTCCTTTGCGGAGCAATAGCAGGAATGATAACAGAGATCAAGCCGTGTAAAGATATTATTGAGGAAATGTTCTCACAGGCTGAAAATCTGTTGAACAAATAATTATATTTGCAAATTTAACCTATACATAACGGAGGATTAAACATATGGCAACAGCAATAGTAACAGGTGCGTCTCAGGGGATAGGAGCTTGCATAATAAAAAGACTTGCAAAGGACGGCTTTAATTGTGTAGTAAACTGCTATCCGAGCGAAAATGATAAGGCTAATGCAGAGGCTGTCAAAGCAGAATGTGAAAGCTTTGGGGTTAAAGCGGTGGTTTACCCTTGCGACGTTTCAAAATATGACGACTGCGAAAAAATGGTCAAGGAGATAAAAGCCGAGTTTGGCTCAATAGATGTTTTAGTCAACAACGCAGGTATCACTAAGGACGGACTTCTTGCCCGAATGAGCGAGGAGCAATATGATGCTGTTATTGCAGTAAACCAAAAAAGCGTATTCAATATGATGAAACACGTTGGCTCGGTTATGATGAGGCAAAGAAGCGGAAAAGTAGTAAATCTTGCTTCTGTTGCAGGTGTATATGGAAATCCGGGACAGTTTAACTATTCGGCGTCAAAGGCAGCAATTATCGGTATGACAAAAACCGCCGCTAAAGAGCTTGGCTCAAGGGGTGTAAACGTAAACGCCGTTGCGCCCGGCTTTATAAAAACTCCGATGACCGACGCTTTGACTGACGAACAGCGAAACGCTATGCTTTCGGTAATTGCTATGAAAAGATACGGAACTGTCGATGAAATTGCGGGTGTTGTGTCTTTCTTGGTGTCAGATGACGCAAGCTATGTCACAGGACAGGTTATTGAAATAAGCGGCGGACTTTCAATGTAATTTTAATTTATTACGATTACTAAGATGTGGCTGTTAAATTAATTAATTTCAGCTTGCAAAGAAAGGATATATAATCTATGAGAAGAGTAGTTATCACAGGAATGGGAACAAAAAATCCATTAGGTTTAAGCGTTGAGGAGTTCTGGAACAACATCAAGGCAAACAAACTTGGTTTTTCATTTGTTGATCAGTTTGACGCATCCGATTTTCCTATCAAGGTTGTCGGAGCAGTAAAAAATTTTGACCCCCTTGACTATTTTGAAAAAAAGGAAGCAAGAAAGCTTTGCAGATTTACTCAGTTTGCCGTTTCATCTGCAAAAGACGCTTTAAACGACGCTAACACCGACTTTAAAGACTTAGATCCTTTCAGAGTGGGCGTTATTATTGGCGCCGGCATCGGCGGACTTGAAGAAACAGAAACTCAACACCAAAGATTTTTAGAAAAAGGTCCTGACAGGATTTCTGTATTCTACGTTCCTATGATGATTGGAAATATGGCGGCAGGAGAGGTTGCAATGCGAACGGGATTTAAAGGTGACAACTTCTGTACGACAACTGCCTGTGCATCATCTACCCACGCTATCGGAGAAGCCTTCAGAAAGGTAAAAGACGGCTATCTCGACGCTTGCTTATGCGGCGGAACAGAGGCTTGTATTACAAAATTCTCACTTGCAGGCTTTAACAATATGAAAGCTCTTTCAAAGGCAACCGAGCTTGACAAGGCATCCACGCCTTTCGACGCTGAAAGACAGGGCTTTGTTCTGGGTGAGGGCTGCGGAATTCTAGTTCTCGAAGAGCTTGAGCACGCAAAGGCAAGAGGTGCTAAAATATACGCTGAAATCGCAGGCTACGGCGCAACGGGAGACGCTTATCATATGACGAGTCCCGACCCTGAGGGCGAAGGCGCCGCAAGAGCTATGGTAAACAGTTACGAAGAAGCTGGTTTAAAGGCTTCTGATATAAATTATATTAATGCTCACGGAACATCAACAGGTCTTAACGACAAGTATGAAACAAAGGCTATCAAAAAAGCTATGGGCGACAGTGCTGATAAGGTTGTAATAAACTCAACAAAGTCAATGATAGGCCACCTGCTCGGTGCGGCTGGAGCTGTTGAAGCAATTATCACCGCTTTATCTGTCCGTGATGATTTTGTTCACAGAACTTTGGGATATAAAAATCCTGACCCTGAGTGCGATTTGAATTACGCTGTTGACGGGAACAAGAAAATGACCGTTAATGCCGCTCTTTCAAACTCACTCGGCTTTGGCGGACATAATGCTACAATTTGTCTAAAGAAGTATAAATAATAATATGATTAGAGACAGAGATTAATAGAACGGAGGACCATTTATGAGTAAGCAAATAGGCAACGGCTTTGAGATTGACGACTTAAACGCTATTGCAAAGATAATCAAAGATAATGACTTAGGTAAAATAAAAATCAAGAACGGAGATTGCGAGATATGCGTTGAGGCAAAGACTTGTCCCGCCTCTCCAGTTACAAATGTTGCTCCGTCGGTTATTGTACCTGATGAGACTCCTGAGCAAACCAAAACTGTCGAAAGCGGAAACATATGCAAATCTCCTATCGTAGGAACCTTCTATGCGGCTTCTGCTCCTGACAAAGAGCCTTTTGTATCTGTGGGCAGTCAGGTTCACAAGGGAGACGT
>CANPWR010000052.1 GCA_947584825.1 uncultured Clostridia bacterium
AACTGGATTTGAACCAGTGACACTCCGGGTATGAACCGAATGCTCTAGCCAACTGAGCTATACAGCCTACTGCTAAACAGTGACTAACTTATTATACAGTATGATTTAGTGCTTGTCAAGACTTTTACACGAAATTTTCTTAAAATTTTAATATTTCTAAATTGCAATATCATAGGACAAATTGAAAAAGTTCAGCAGAAAAGCGATAAATAAAGAGTTTTCCAAAAAGAATGGTAGAACCAGTGTCAGATATTGAAATAATCCCGTTTTGAATCATCCAAAACGGGAGACTGTATATTATTCAGGTATGCTTGACGATGATGATTCATCTGCTTTTTGAACATTGAAAATAAACGGAATTGTTTCGCTCTTTTTTAAAGAGGTTTTTATTTCAAATGTATATTCATCAGTTGTCCAAACTATATAGCACTTTCCGTCTATCTGGTATGCATTGTAATCCTGACCTGCTCCGCTGTAGAAATTAGAAATAACTATGTCCTTATCATTGACGTCATATTCCGGCTTGTAGCCGTCTATAGTTGATTGAGTCAATGTTATTTCGGTTTTTTTGTTTTTATATGTCGAAACGGCATTTGTTTCTGAAATGTTTTGGTTTGAAAGCTCATAACCGTCTGAAAGATTTGCAAGCACATATAAATCTATTATCTTTTTAGGAGCATTCTTGGCAGCACTTTCTGAGCTTGACGCAGATGAGGTGTTTTCATTAATGCTCTTATCTTTATTCTTGAAAAATAAATTTCGCGCAATAATAACAAGACAGAGTATAATTACTACTGCGTATATAATATATAGAAATATTTTAGAGGATTTGCTTTTGGATTTTTGAGGTTCTGTTTCAATTTCATCGCAGTCATCAAGGACTTCTTCATCATATTGCTCATGCTTAGTCTCATTATCGATTTCATTTTCGATTAGTTCCGTTGCATTTTCCTGAGTTTCAGGAATTTCGTTTTTTTCAGGTGACATTCTATCACATACCCCTCTGTATAAAATATAACATGTTGGACCAACTATGATTATAGTATAACATTTTAATTCAGTTATAGCAAGACCTTTAAAACAAAATGAAAACAGCCGTTCTTTCTAACAAGAACAGCTGCCTTCACGGAAGTAATGAAATATGAAAAAATATATAATATCTCGTAATCTTGATTAATTATGAAGCCTCACCTTGGGATTGATTATTTCCAAAGCTGCCGAAATTTCCGAACAATCCGAATGGATTAGAATAATCGTCGTCACTGCCGTAGAAATTGTATCCGTTCTGATTGGATTCGGTAGTGTTCTGACTGTCATTGCTGGTGGCTGTTGATTTGTCCTCGTCAAGAGTTGCGTCTACATTAATTTTATTACCCTGCCTGAATAGAGTAATGGTAATCTTATCTCCCGCTTTAAATTCAGCCTTAATTTTGTTAAATTCAGAAATAGATTTAATAGTTGTATTATTTATGCCTATAACTATATCTCCAACCTGAATACCAGCTTTTTCAGCGGCTGACCCTGATTCTACATTTCTTACGATAAAACCTTGAGGTACGCCGTAATATTGCGACCAAAGCTCGGTAATCGTTTGTCCGCTGAGTCCCAAAACAGGACGTCCTTTAACATATCCGTATTTAGTAAGGGCGTCAATAATAGGTTTTGCATTGTCAATAGGAATTGCAAAGCCTAAACCTTCACCGTAGGCTGAACTTACTTTTGCAGAGGTGATACCGATCACCTGACCGTAAGCGTTTACCAGCGCTCCTCCTGAGTTACCGCTATTTATAGAAGCATCGGTCTGAATAAGATTCATTTCCTGATCTTCTATTGTGAGAGTCCTGTCAAGAGCTGATATAATTCCTGAGGTAACAGAACCCGCAAGCTCAAAGCCTAGAGGATTTCCGATAGCTATTGCAATTTCTCCTACCTGAAGCTCAGAGGATTTTCCAAATTCAGCAGGAGTTAAGCCTTTCTTGTTTATTTTAATTACTGCAAGATCGGTTTGTGAATCTATACCAATCAATTCTGCCTTCACAGAGGTTTTATCTTCATCGGTAAATACAACAGAAAGATTGTTCGCACCGCTTACCACATGGGCATTTGTTATAATGTATCCGTCCTCGCTCATTATAACTCCTGTTCCTGTTGCTGTTTGTGATGAGCTTGATGCGGAAATTCCGACAACCGAGCCAGAAACTTTTTTAACTATTTCAGGTATTGATAATGCATCGGAAGGAGTTGCAAGCTGCGTTAATGTAGGAAGATTCTTTGTGTCTCTGTTCGACGCTTTAGCGGCTGAATTACCGCTAGACGAGTTTGTTCCGTTCCCGTCGTTTGTATCTGAGAATGAAATGTGTATTCCGTTACCTGCAATCATTGAATATCCTACAACAGATGTTATTGCTATTGCAATTACACATATAACAGCCACCAGACCGGTAAGAAATTTTTTGCTTTTCTTTTTGTTTTGACCGGGATAATATGAAACTTCATTTACATTTGCGTAACTTTGCTGATTATTATAAGTGTACTCCTGACTATATTGGTGCTGAGTAAATTCTTCAGCAGGAGTATCAGTTACCTCTGCATGGGTAATATTTTGAGGTGCTGTGCTGCTTTCAGCTCTAATTGTATCGGGTCGTGCGTCATTTTGTTCCGTGTCAATGGAATCAATACTCGTTACTTTATCCAGTTGTTCATTGTTAGTATTTCTGTTTTCATCCATTTGTTAGGACCTCCTAAGTATTTATTTTTATTTATCTTAATTCTTATTATAATATCATTTGTGATAAATATATGATAAAATTTAGAATTTTTGTGATACTTGAAAGTTATTTGTTTATGAGTTATACTATTTATAAATGTATAATACAGTCCAGAGAGGGAGAATAAAAAGTATGATGACTATAACTTATGTTTTGGATAACAAGCTTTATTTGAATATTACTAACAAGTGTCCATGCGCATGCGAATTCTGCATAAGAAGAAACGGAGAGGGTGCATACGGCTCGGACAGTCTTTGGCTTGACCATCAGCCAACTGCCGAAGAAGTAATAGACGCACTTAAAAAAGAGAATTTGAACAGCTATGATGAGATCATATTCTGCGGTTTCGGTGAGCCGACCTGTGAGCTGAATATTCTGATAAAAACGGCAAGGTACATCAGAAGTGTTACAAAAACTCCTGTGAGAATAAACACTAACGGGCTTTCAGATCTAATTAACGAATCAAGTACCTGCAAGCTGATGACTGGACTTTTTGATACTGTTTCTATAAGTCTTAATGCGTCTAATAGAGAGGAGTACAATAAGATTACTCAGCCAAAGTGGAAGGATAAAGCATTTGACGCTATGATCAATTTTGCTGTTGAGGCAAATGAGATTTTTCCGAGAGTTATTCTGTCGGTCGTTGACGTTATATCAGATGAGGAAATTGAAAAGTGCAGAGAGCTTTGCAAAAAGCTCGGCATAGAACTAAGAGTGAGAAATTATTCAGCATAGCTAATAATTACAAATTGTTTATACATTATATAATATACAAAATATAATATACAAAATATAAAACAGGGCGTAAAGATTTTTTCACGCCCTGTGTTTTTTATTCAGCCGGATTTCCCATAATGATTCCTCTGCCGTTTGTTGAAATATATACACGTCCAAATGTTTTTGGATCTCCTGAAATCTTGTTGTTTACATTTCCCCATCTTTGGGTGTCGTCGTTGATGCGTTCCCACGTCTTGCCCTCGTCGGTGGAACGGTATACGCCCTTGCCTTTATTGTCACATTCTCCGATAATGTATATAGCCATAGGATCACCGTCTTTTTCGCCTTTTCCAAGACCTATACACTCAACACTGTCCATTTCGTTATAAGGTGCAACTATTTCACAGCCATCTTCACCTGCGTTTTTAATGTGGAATACAAGACCTGCAGCAAGCCATAAATCACCTTCTTTTTCGGGATTTGCAATAATGTCAGCGTTAGAAATCATAATGCTGAGAAATTCTTTAAAAGTTTTTCCTTTGTTGGTTGATATATATATAGTTCCGCCGCTTTCTGCATATATTTTATTAGGGTTTACCTGATCGGGAACTAAATTTGCATTTGTGGAAAGTCCTTTACATACATTCCACGTCTTTCCCCAATTGGTTGTGTAGTAGGTATTAACGCTTGAAGTTCCCGGAGACCAGAACAATGCCTTACCGTCGGCTGAAAGATATGCTCTTCCGCCTTCGTGGATATTTACATCATCAGGTATTGTTTTTACAAACTGCCAGGTTTTTGTTCCGTCGGTTGAATAGCATATCGAATTTTCAAAGGCGGCGTCTTTAGTTGTTCTTACGACTATGTCTGGATTATTTGCCGCAACTGCCAGTGATTCTGCCTTGAAGCTCTGAGCTCCCCAGTGTTCTTTTGGAGCCTTGTTTACATCATCGTGTCTGAAGCCGTAAAGATCACCTAATATTGAATACAATTCAGGGGTGTTTTCTCCGCAGTCTTTTGGAGAATAGAAATCAAAAATAGCCGTTTGTTCTATACCCATAGCGCGAACAGATATATTGACCTTTTCCTGACCTATTTTGGTAGCGTTGTCAGTGCCGAATATCGTTGCGCCTGTTCCGTAAAGAATTTCATCAGGATTGAACGGATTTATTGCAACGCCTGACGTCCACCATCCTATTTTTAATCCGCCCTGCCAGTCAAGCCATGGGGACTCGGAAATGTCGAGGTTATAGTCTTTTTCCTCAGTTTCTATATTCCAGAAACCCTTCCATGTATCGCCGCCGTCGAAGCTGACGCAGACATTGTCCTCAGAACCCCAGTGGCATATCGTTGTAACGGCAATCATATCTCCGTTATATTTATCATTATTGCAGATTGAAAGACCACACCATCCGTTTCCTGCTATCTTAGGGGTTATGTCTGTCCATTTTTTGTCCCTAATATTGTATCTGCATACAATTCCCATAGGAGGATTCTTTTCCTGAGTCATCATACTTGAGTATGTAACATAAAGGTTTCCGTTATTCGAGACTCTTCCCTGCTGAGGGAAATATTTAAAATTACCTTCATCGGAGAACTCATTTGATACAGCCTCCCATGTCTTGCCTGCGTCGTCAGTTCGGTAAACCTTTTCTGATTCCTGTTCGGCAACGCCGCAGAAAAAGGTTTTTGTAGCTTCTCCCTTTTTCGAGCTTGACTTATCCATAGCAACCCATATAACTCCGTAGGTGTAGCCGCTTTCGCTAAAAGTGCCTTTTGTCGGGAAGGATTCTACATTGCTCCATGTCTGACCGTAGTCTTTTGACACAAGCAATCCCTTTGAGTGAGAACCGTAATAGATAATGCTGTTGTCGTTAGGATCAATGCAAAGACGTTCTCCTGTATTTCTTCCCCAGTCGTTTCCGCCCATAGTTATATTGCCCATGTCTACTTTAGTCCAGTTCTTACCGTAATCGTATGAGTACATTATACAGCCGTTGCCCGAGTATGAGGTTCCGCACGACATATATACGCGGTTTGGTTCAACAGGGTCGGTGGCTATGCTTTCGATGCAGTTATATCCCCAATCGTCTCCTCCGAAGCTGTCTGTGATACACTCCCACTCATTTTTATCTTTGTTGAATTTATACGCTCCGCCCATATCGGTTTTTACATATATCAGATTTTCTTCAGTTTCGTTATAAACAATGCCCGGAACATATCCGCCGCCTATAATTTTTACGTTACTCCATTCGTATCCTGTATCGGTTGGCTGGCTGTTATAGTATTTTGAAGGATCTGCTTTTCCTTTTTCTACGTTTTTATCTGCACATCCGCCTAGAGCAGACGCCGACAAGCAAATTCCTGTTAATAATGCAACTATTTTAGAAATTTTCATAACTCCTCCTTAATTGTATTTACATTTACTTTTATAAGTAAATTACACCTGATGAATTTTCATCAGCAATATTATAACAAAACCAAATATAAATTACAATGTTTTTTCTCTAGTCATAAGTTACAAGGTATAACGGTGTTTTTTGTTTAATATATATATTAACAGGCTTATTTTATATTGTAATCTTTAGGAGGTATTTTTATGAACGATTTAAATTCACAGGGAACCAGAAAAAATCATAATGCTATTTTAGAAAACAGAAAAAGACTTCTTTTGTCAGGTGTCAATGATGTAGACAGCTTTAATGAAAATCAGATGATTTTATTCACAGAGTTGGGGGAGCTTTTGATAAAAGGAAAAAATCTTCACATAAACGAAATGAATGTAGAAACTGGGGATTTTTCTGTTGAAGGAGATATATGGGCATTGATTTACGGCGATAAGGACAAAAATCAGCGTCTTGGATTCATAAAAAAGATTTTTAAGTAAATAAGTAATTTATATAGAGGATGGTGCAGAGTGCCAGATTATATTTTTGGACTTCAATATGAAACAAAGCTTTTCTTGTTATCTTTTTTAATAGGATTAGTATTCGGCGCTGTTTATGATGTTCTGAGAATTATCAGAATAGTTAAAAAGCACCACAAGTATGTGATATTTGTAGAGGATTTTGCCTTTGTCGTTTTTTGTGCTTTTTGGTATTTTTTATTCTCAACCGAGTTGGCAAGAGGTCAAATACGTCTGTTCATTCTGATTGGAATGTTTATCGGTTTTATTGTGTATTTGCTGACGGTAGGCAGTCTGACGAATAGAGTAGCAACAAGTATAAGAACAGTTTATGAAAAAATTGAAGGGTGGTTAAAACGTAAAATTTTTACTCCAATTTACACAAAATTGAAGAACAAAATTGTGCAAATTTACTTATCTTTTAGAAAAAGTATAAAAAGTAAGAAAAAAGGCTTGAAAGTTGGGAAAAATGTAGTGTATAATAAGAATAATAATTGATTCTAATATAGGAGGTATAACAATGGCAAGAAGTAAAGATTCTTTGAATGAACTTATTTCTGAGCAAAAGAAAAAGAAATCCCTTTCTTCAAGGATAGCGACTATTGCCGTTTTGGTATTTTTAGTTTATGCACTTTATCTTGTTATATCTCAGCAAGCAGAAATAAATGAACAGCAAAAAGAATTGGCAAATATTAAATCTCAGATTACTGCCGCTAAGCAGGAAAATGACGAATATACACGTCTGCTGAGTGGTGAGGACGAAAGTGAATATATGAAAAAAATAGCTATTGAAAGATACGGTTATGCTTATCCAAATGAACGCCGTTTTTATGTAGCAAGTTTAGGCTAATACGTTTTAGAGAGGATTAAAAATTTTATGGCGGTCGAGATTAATAAGATTTACGAAGGCAAGGTCACAGGAATTACAAAATTCGGAGCATTTGTTGAGGTTGACAACGGAATAAGGGGATTGGTACATATTTCAGAGGTTTCAGATTCGTTTGTAAATGATATTAATGATATTCTCAAAGTCGGAGATAATGTTAAGGTAAAGATTTTAAATGTAAATGACAATGGGAAAATCAGTATGTCTATTAAAAAGGCAGAGGATAGGTCAAAGAGCTTTGGTAAATTTTCCGACAGCAGAATATCTCAGGACGGACGTTCAGGCGGAAAACTGCAGAATAGGCAAAGGAAATCTGCAGTTAAGCAGGAAGTTAGTGAGAATATTATATACAGCGACGGATTTGTTCAAAAGACAAGCGGAGATGCAAATTTTGAGGATATGCTGAGTAAGTTTAAAGCGTCAAGCGAGGAGAGAATGTCCGACCTTAAAAGAGCGGGCGATAACCGCAGAAGCAGACCAAGAAGAAAATAGCTTTTGTGTTATTTCGAAAATTACGTCATAAGGGATAGAATCAATAAGCAGGATAAACTATTAATGGCATTAATACTATTGATGTGTTCATAATAATTAAGCTAATGTACTCATAAGTACAGAAATTACAGAATTTTAAATGGAGGGATCATTATGAAAAACAAGAGAAATCCAATTAGAAAGTCAGTCATTTCTTTGTTGACAGCATTAGTTGTTCTTACGGGTATAGCGGTTTCGATGCCGGTGTCTGCTGATTATGATGTGTTTCCTACCGGTGTGACAATGGCTGTCAAAAAGAAAACAGTTAAAAAAGGAACACATTTTGAGCTTTACGCAAGAGTGAGTCCGTATAATGCTGATGATGACAGCCTTGTGTGGTCAATAGTCAAGGGTAAAAATGTAATTAGATTTGAGGATTATGACATTGTCAGAGACGGCGATGAGCAGGAATTTGTTGCTTTGAAAAAGGGAACAGCTAAAGTATGCTGTCAAATAGTGGGAACTAATAAAAAAGCATATACAACAATTGTTGTAAAAAAGGCGTCTTCAAAGGGTACGATAAAGCGTATCGGACCTAAAACACGTACTATAGCAGTCGGAGACGATTTTGATTTAGAGGTTAGAAAATCGGCAGGAGTCAGGAACAAAAACCTGAAGTGGAGTATTAAAAACACTTCTATTGTAAGATTTGATGAGTACAATCACTACGGTGATGATGTGGAATTTCGTGCAATTGCGGCAGGTACGACAAAAATAACTTGTAAAAACAAAAAGACAGGCAAGTCGGTTTCCTTTACCGTGAAAGTTGTAAATCGCAGTAACAGATATTATTATGATGATTAAAATATAAAATGAAAGTATCGGGATGAGGTAAAAAAATTTCATCCCGATTTTATACTGTAATTTTGAGTGTAAAGCTTGGGTGATAAAATGAAAATAAAGGAAAGTATACTATTATATATTGCAGTGATTATGGTTTCGGTTATATTTGCAGGCTGCGGAGTAAAAGATGTCGCAGGAAGCGAGCTCGTTAAAAAGGCCAGAGAGGAATACACAAAGCTTGACAGTGCAAAGGTTATTATGACAAACACCGAAACCAATGAGATCGAGCAGACTTTCGTTTTTAAATACGATGAAAAGGACGTTCTGACCTTTGCCTATGAGGGGAAATATAAAGACGAAAGCTATGCACAGTACAATAACGGTTATGAGTGTTATACTTCTGAGAACGGTAAGTACACCTTTACCCAGCGAGGAGATAAGGATTTTCAGGCTTATGACCGGGACTCTACCCATCCGCAGGCTAATGAGGGACTGATTATATTTTCTGCAAATGCCGTTGAGGAGTCCTCAGTTTTGGAGGAGGACGGCATAACATGTGTGGAGCATAAGTATGATCCTGAGAAGATAGGAGTAACTTCGGACGAGGGAAATGTAACAGACTTTATCGCCAAGTTTTATTTTGATAAAAATGAGGAGCTTTTGTATTTTACTGAGGAGACTGTCATAGATAGCAGTGGGGAGAAGATCAATCATTCATATAAGGTAGAAATTACAGAGAAAAATGCTGTGAAGGATATAAAAAATCCTGTGCAAATACCCGATGATAATACTCAATAGAATGATTTACGTAAGCAATAAAAAGTTTTAGCTGTTAGAAGCAAGAACTGTTGTTGATTACTTTCATAATCTCTTATCTCTAAATATAGTATTAAGCTTTCAGTCTACCACTACATAACAGTTGCCCATATAGTGATTTGTGCATTTTACACAAAAATTAGAATAAATTCGCTTAAAATTTCTACACTTAATTTTTTTC
>CANPWR010000053.1 GCA_947584825.1 uncultured Clostridia bacterium
GAAACGATTATATATATTTCAACTGCTTTGACCAACGTCTTGACAATCCTGAGGGACTGAGCATACGTTTGTCAGACAGGCATTTCGGAATCGGCGGCGACGGAGTTATACTTATAAGACGTTCAAAGGTTGCAGACGCAAAGATGAGAATGTTCAATCTCGACGGCTCTGAGGGCAAGATGTGCGGAAACGGAATTAGATGTGTTGCCAAATTTATGAGAGATAACGGTTTAGTCGACAAAGACGAGATGGACATTGAAACATTAAGCGGAATAATTCATGTTGAGCTTCAAAGGCATTACGGCGAGGTCGTGGGCGCTAAGGTAACAATGGGCAAGGCAGAGCTTGACCCCAGAAAGATTCCTGTTGCATTGAGCGGTGACAGTATTATTGATAGAACTGTAAACATAGGCGGAGAGGATTATAACATAACCTGTGTTTCTATGGGAAATCCTCACTGCGTGACGTTTATAAACAATGTAGATACATTTCCGCTTGAGGAGGTAGGACCTAAGTTTGAGCGAAACGAGCTTTTCCCTGAAAGAGTAAACGCAGAGTTTATTCAGGTCATCGACAAGAAAACTCTAAAAATGAGAGTGTGGGAAAGAGGCTCAGGCGAAACATGGGCTTGCGGAACAGGAGCTTGTGCGGCTGCTGTTGCTGCTATACTCAACGGCTATTGCGAGAGAAATACTGATATAACTGTTAAGCTTCGCGGCGGAGATTTGATTATCAGATATACAGATGACGGAACTGTTTATATGACCGGCGAGGCTGTAACGGTATGTACGGGAACGGTTATTATATAATTTACTGGAAGGGAAATAGATAAAATGGCTTTAATGAATGACAACTTTAACAATCTTGTTGCGAACTATTTGTTTGCAGAAATAGCAAAGAGGGTCAATGATTATACAAAGGCACACCCTGAGGCAGATGTTATAAGACTTGGCATAGGCGATGTTACTTTGCCTTTGGCTCCAGCAGTAATTGAGGCTATGCACAAGGGTGTTGACGAACTTGCAAACAAGGAGACATTTAAGGGTTATCCTGATTATGACGGATATGAGTTTTTGAGGAAGGCTATTGCCGACTATTATAAGACTAAGAACAATGTTGAAATTTCACCAAATGAGGTGTTTGTTTCTGACGGTGCAAAATCAGACTGCGGAAACATTGTTGATATTTTCGATAAGGGTAATACAGTTCTGGTAACAGACCCTGTTTATCCTGTATATGTTGACACGAATATTATAAGCGGAAGAAAAATTTTGTATGCAGACTCAAATGAAGAAAACGGATTTGCCGCAATGCCTGACAAGAATGTAAAGGCAGATTTGATATACTTGTGTTCGCCTAATAATCCTACTGGTTCGGCTTATACAAAGGCTCAGTTAAGAGATTGGATCGAATATGCAAAGAACCAAAATGCGATAATTTTATACGATGCTGCATATGAGGCATTCATAACAGAGGACGATATACCTTGCAGTATATACGAGGTCGAGGGTGCTAAAGAGTGTGCTATTGAGTTTTGTTCGCTTTCAAAGACGGCAGGATTCACAGGAACCAGATGTGGGTACACCATTATTCCTAAGGAGCTGAAAATGAAGAATAAGTCTGGTGAGAATGTATCAGTTTACGATACGTGGTACAGGCGTCAGGCAACAAAGTTCAACGGAGTTTCATATCCTGTACAGTGCGGAGCAGCCGCTGTATTCTCTGAAGAGGGACAAAAGCAGATAAAGGAAAATTTAAGCTATTATCAGGAGAATGCTAAAATTATAGCGTCTGCTCTTGATGAGCTTGGCATCTACTACACTGGCGGTAAAAACTCGCCTTATATATGGCTGAAATGTCCGAACAATATGGGCAGTTGGGAGTTCTTTGATAAGCTTTTAAATGAGGCAAATGTAGTCGGAACGCCCGGTGCAGGATTCGGAAAGAACGGCGAGGGATATTTTAGACTAACAGCTTTTGGTGACAGAGAAAAGACCAAAGAAGCTGTTGAAAGAATTAAAAAGCTGAAATTCTAAATTAATTAAAAAAAGCCTCTCATAGAAGAATGATCTTCATTGAGAGGTTTTTTGATCTATTAATATTTATTTTCTATTTCTTGACTTAAAATTCAAAAACAAAACGCTTGCACCGACAACTATCATTACTCCGCCGATTATAAGCAAAATTTTTCCTGCAATGTCGTTTTCGTTGTCAATAGAGTTCGAAATAGCATCTTTTGCATTACTGCTGTCTATACTTTCAGAGTTTGATTCTTCATCAATGTTTGAATTGGAACTATTATCGTAAGTCTCACTGTCTGAATCTGTATTTTCTTCAATTCCTTCGGGAATAGATATTTCACAGGATTCAACCAGTCGGCTTAGTTCGTTGCCGTCGTTATCCTTGAGTGATGTGAACTCAATTGTTACTCCCGCAAGCTTTTCATCGGAGTTTTTTATATCGAACATCAAAGAACATAGCTTTCCGCCTGCACTTAAATCGTTATCGGCTTTTTTAAACTTTACGTTTATTCGTCCTTCATCAGCAAACTCTTCACTTGAAAAGCCGTCAATTGCAAACTCATAACCGCTAAGTCCTACTATAGAGGAATTGTAAAGAATATTAAATTCTGCTTCGGAAATTCCGGGGTTTCGGTCACATACTAAAACCACTTCAGCCGAATTGTTTTCAGGTTTTTCTGCGGAAAGGGTGAATCTTATTTCTTCATCTGCAAAAGCGGAAATTGACGACAATGTTCCGAGAGTTAAGCAAGTTATGATTGCAAAAAATTTTTTCATACAAATCTCCTGTTCCTGCTTGATAAAATACATCAAGACGTGCTTTTCTTTTTGATAAGTATATTAGATAGCAAAGGGTTTGTCAACATTATTAATTGACATAAGCAGTCGAATAAAGTATAATTGTACTGATATGAAAATAATATATATATATAATGATTATACAGAACTTTTATTTAAAAGTCTTGCGAAAGGATGATATTTAATGTCAAGGCTTAACAAAAAAATGGTGTCATTCAGTAAGATTCCTGTTATGATTTTTTTATGCTTTTTAAGTTTATTTGTACTGCTTGTATATCTTTTTTTCGGAAGAGCAGTGATGTCGATAGATAATAAGCTTAACGATATGATCAAGTATTCAAATCAGTATAATGCTAGCTTTCTTAACAGGACAAATCTGCTGTATTTGTATGTAGATTCTTCAAATGTGGATTATTATTCGGATTATATTAAAGAAAATGTTGCAACAGGAGATATGGCAAACGCAAGAAATATGATTTTGGCAATAGGTTTGGAAAATAATGAGAAGGAGATACTTGATCAAATTGATAACACATGGAAGAAATATATAGCTCCGGCAGAACAGAATGCTTTAAACAAAATGATTCAGGAAGCAAATCAGAAAAAAGCAAGACAATTTATTTCAAGCAACGAATATACTTCATGTATAAAATATATCAGTGATTCACAGAAAATGCTAAGAGAAGCTATTGTATCAAGACTTAGTGATGATAAGAAAAGTTATGAGCTATGGGAATCCGTTTTTCAGGTAATATTGATTTTCATAGTTCTTGGAATAATCGCTGTGTCGTTTGCCTGCCGAACCAGAATAAAAAGGTTAGGAATTATGGTTGAAAACGAGCGAGAAAGTCAAAAAGAGATTAGAATTAAAAATGAAGTTTTAAAACGCCGTGAGATGAGAAACTCAAGAAAAAGACGGTAAAAAATTAACACCTTATGAGAGAACGAATCTTTCATAAGGTGTTTTTTTACCTAGTCAAAAGCTTAATCAGTAAAATATTTAACTCCGCTTTCAAATATCTTTTGGTCTTTGTTTCCCGGAACATTTTTCGAAATGTCTTCACCTATTCTTTCTGAGTGTCCCATTTTTCCGAGAACTCTGCCGTCAGGCGAAGTTATACCTTCAATAGCAGACATTGAAGTATTAGGATTGCAGTGAATATTCATAGTAGGACGGTTTGCAAAATCGACATATTGAGTTGCAATTTGTCCGTTGGCAGCAAGGCTTGCAATTTCTTCTTCGCTCGCGACAAACCTGCCCTCACCGTGAGAAATGGCAATTGTGTGAATGTCTCCTACGTTACACTCGGCAAGCCAAGGTGATTTGTTTGATGCTATCCTTGTGTTTACCATCTTTGACTGGTGACGTGCTATCGTGTTGAAAGTGAGAGTAGGAGAGTCGTTTCTCATATCAACAATTTTTCCGTAAGGTACTAGACCAAGCTTTATAAGTGCCTGGAAGCCGTTGCAGATACCCAGCATAAGACCGTCTCTGTATTTCAAAAGCTCGTGAACAGCTTGTGTAAGTCGTGGATTTCTGAAAAATGAAGTGATAAATTTTCCGCTTCCGTCAGGTTCGTCGCCTCCGCTGAATCCGCCGGGAAGCATAATTATCTGAGACTGTCTTATAAGCTTTTCTATTTCCATAACCGATTCGGAAATTGCTTCGGCAGAGAAGTTCTTAATGACAAATACTTCAGGCACAGCTCCTGCTCTTTCAAATGCTTTAGCGGTATCGTATTCGCAGTTTGTACCCGGGAATACAGGAATCAAAACTCTCGGTTTTGCAATAGGTGCAATAGGTTTGATTTTATTTTCAGACCTATATGAATATTTGTCTACTACGCCGTGATCGTTGTCAATTTTAGCAGGGAAGACAGGTTCAAGCTTGCTTTCCCAAAGAGTTTGGAGATTATCCAAATCAAGCTCATAATCAGAAGTGTAAATTTTATATTCTTCAATAGTCTCACCGATGACTCTTTCGTCAGTTTCGGTACTGTTTTTCAATTCAACTACAAAAGCTCCGTAGCACGGTGTGAACAGTTCTTTAGAAGTTACCTCACTCGTAAACCTAAAGCCTATTTTATTTCCAAAGCTCATTTTAGCGACAGCCTCTGATATACCTCCGAAGGATACTGCCCAACAAGCCAGAGCGCTTTCATCTCTAATGAGTTTTTCAACCTTTTCAAAAATATTCTTAACACTGTCAAAATCAATGATTCCGTTATTATCGTATTCAGGTGCGAGATAAATTACCTTTGAACCAACTTCTTTAAATTCCTGAGATGTTACATCATAGGATTCAGCAGTTGATACTGCAAATGAAACAAGAGTAGGTGGAACATCGATTTTTTCAAACGTTCCGCTCATTGAATCTTTACCGCCGATTGCAGCACAGCCAAGCTCAGTTTGAGCCTTATAAGCACCGAGAAGTGCGGCAAGCGGTTTTCCCCAGCGTTTCGGATCGTTCTGGGTTCTTTCAAAATACTCCTGAAATGTCAGCCAGCACTTTTTATGGTCTCCTCCCGTTGCAACGACCTTTGCTATTGATTCAACAACTGCGGCGATCGCACCGTGATAAGGACTCTTTTCGGACAGGAACGGATCATATCCCCAGCCCATAACGGAAGCTGTAGTTGTCTCTCCGTGAAGAACAGGTATCTTTGCTGCCATTGCCTGAGTAGGGGTGTTTTGATATTTTCCTCCATACGGCATAAGAATTGTTCCTGCGCCGATTGTTGAGTCAAATCTCTCAACAAGTCCTTTCTGGGAGCATATATTCAGATTAGAAATCATAGCCTCCCATTTTTCAGGACTGTTATCTATATTTCCTCCTGTAGCAAGATAAGGTTCTGTTATCGTTATCTTTGTATGTTTTTCAGCGCCGTTAGAGTTTAAGAAGTCCCTTGACAAGTTAACGATCTCATTGCCTTTCCAGTTCATTTTAAGACGTCTGTCATCTGTTACATGTGCAACAACTGTAGCCTCAAGATTTTCCTTTTCGGCTTCAGCCAAGAATTTCTCAACGTCGCTTTTTGAAATAACAACCGCCATTCTTTCCTGTGACTCAGAAATTGCAAGCTCTGTTCCGTCAAGACCGTCATACTTTTTGGTTACTGCGTCGAGGTTTATCTCTAAGCCGTCGGTAAGTTCTCCTATAGCTACAGAAACTCCTCCTGCACCGAAGTCGTTGCATCTTTTGATCATTTTCGTAACTTCAGGTTTTCTGAAAAGCCTTTGCAGTTTTCTTTCTTCAGGAGCGTTACCCTTCTGAACTTCAGCGCCGCAGGTTTCAAGAGAATCCATAGTATGTGATTTAGAAGAACCTGTTGCTCCGCCACATCCGTCACGACCTGTTTTTCCGCCGAGAAGAATTACCAAATCATTAGGCTCCGGGCGTTCACGTCGCACGTTTTCAGCAGGAGCAGCACCGATAACTGCACCGATCTCCATTCTTTTTGCCACATATCCGGGATGGTATATTTCACATACGTGTCCTGTTGCAAGACCTATTTGGTTTCCGTAAGACGAATAACCGTTAGCTGCACCAACTGTTATTTTTCTCTGTGGCAGCTTTCCTGCAACTGTATCCTCAAAAGGAACAAGAGGATTGGAAGCTCCGGTAACTCTCATTGCCTGATATACATATGAACGTCCAGACAGAGGATCTCTTATCGCTCCGCCAAGACAGGTAGCAGCACCGCCGAAAGGTTCAATTTCGGTTGGATGGTTGTGTGTTTCATTTTTAAACATTAACAGCCAGTCTTCATTCTTTCCATCAACTTCAACTTTTATCTTAACTGAGCAAGCGTTTATCTCCTCGCTTTCATCTAGCTCGGCTAAAAGACCTTCGCTTCTAAGCTTTTTTGCTCCTATAACAGCGAGATCCATTAGTGTAATAGGCTTGTCCGTTTTGGATTCATAAAGCTTCTTTCTGGTTTTCAGATAATCTTTATATGTTTCCTCAATATAAGGAGTTTTAATGTCTGCTTCATCTATAATTGTGGAAAATGTTGTATGACGGCAGTGGTCAGACCAGTATGTGTCTATCATACGTATCTCTGTAATTGTCGGGTTTCTCTTTTCAATATTTTTAAAATAATCCTGACAAAATTTTATGTCGTCATAGTCCATAGCAAGACCTAAAGATGTCATAAGAGCTTTTAACTCTGTCTCGCTCGAATAGATAAAGCCTTCAATTGTTATAACTCTTTCAGGTATGTCATATTTGATGTCCAGTGTTTCAACAGGCTTTAGAGAAGCTTCACGGCTTTCGACAGGATTTATAATGTAGTCCTTAACGTCGCTAATATCCTTTTCAGAAAGATCTCCCTGTAATATGTATATAGTAGCAGATCTCACGTTAGGTCGGTTTCCTCCAGTGAGCAGGGAAATACACTGAGCGCAAGAGTCGGCTCTTTGGTCAAATTGTCCCGGAAGGTATTCGACTGCTATTATATTTTCATTGTCCATAAGCTTAGGAAGCTCGTTATAGGTAACGTCTACAGCAGGTTCGGAAAAAACAACCGGTATACATTTTTTAAAATCATCTTCTGACAATCCCTCAACGTCATAGCGGTTCACCACTCTTATACCTGTAAGCTCAGGGATCTTCAAAACAGATTTGATTCCACTGAGAAGAGTTTCAGCCTGCGAGGCGTAGTTAGATTTCTTTTCAACATAAATTCTGTAAACTGACATAAACACAGCTCCTTATATTTATTTTCAATCATATTATGCAATATTTACTTATCAGCAAAACTGCCGAGACAATAATTTTTTTCAGCCTTTTCTATTCTAACATATAAAATCTGTTTTCGCAAACTGTTTTGGGGTATTTTTAGGTTTTTTCTCGGAATTTTTACAATTGTAAAATTCGGAGTATGCCCTTCAAAATAATCAGGTGATTTTTCCTTTTCAAACAAAACAGGATAAACCTTTCCCACCTGAGCTTTTAGAAAGTCATATGCTGACTCATTGCAAACTTGTTCCATAGCCTTTGAACGGCTTTCCTTAGTTCGACCATCTATTTGGTCGAGGCGTTTAGCAGCAGAAGTGCCTTCTCTCCTTGAATAGGGAAATATGTGTGCTTTTGCAAACTTTATTTTTTTAACAAATGCAAGCGATTCTAAAAAATCCTCGTTACTCTCGCCGGGAAAACCTACCATAATGTCAGTGGTTATAGAGCAGTCAGGAAATTTTTTTCTGAGTTTCTTACATAGAATTTCGTATTCAAGGGTCGTATATTTTCTGTTCATTTCTTTTAATGTCTTGTCGCAGCCGCTTTGCAAAGATAGGTGAAATTGAGGGCAAAGCTTATTCAGCTTTGACATTCTTTCAATATCCTCGTCTGAAATCATTTCAGGCTCAATTGAACCAAGTCTTACACGTTCTATTCCGTCTACCGAGCAGGCAGTTTCTACAGCGTCAGCAAGTCTTATACTCTTGCCATTGCCTAAATCCTTACCATAACAGCAAAGATTGATACCTACAAGTACGACCTCCTTGTGTCCGCTGTTTGAAAGGGCAGTTACTTCATTCTTTATTTCAACTAAGCTCTTTGAACGCAGATGACCTCTTGCATAGGGGATAATACAGTAAGTGCAGTACTGGTCACAGCCGTCCTGTATTTTAACATTCGCCCTAGTTTTATCATCATATCCGCTAATGCTCATATTTTCAATTTTATCAGTTTTTGTGTACTTATCAATTCTTATTATTTGTTTTCTTATTCCATTTGAATCAATATTATCATCTGACAAATATTCATCAAGCATCTTAGGTATACTCATTTTGTTTGATGAGCCGCATATAATGTCACAAAAACCAAAGGTTTTTACTTCTTCTTCAAAAGCCTGTGGAAAACAGCCGGTAAGAATAAGTATACAACTTTGATTTTGCTTCCTTATCTTATGAAGTATCTGCCTGCATTTCAAATTAGCCTGACCTGTTACAGTGCAGGAGTTCACAACTGCGACATCAGCGTCTTTTATTGACTTGACAGAACTGTGTCCTGTCAGTTCAAGCTTTTCCTTTAGGGCTTCGGTTTCATAGTGATTGACTTTGCAGCCTAGCGTATAGTAGTATATTTTCATTTGATTAACTCCGTTGAAAACATTATAAGAATATGCATATCATACAAAAAAACGTCGAATTATTATGCATATTTCACAAAATAATTTTATACATTTTATTTTACTTGAACATTATACTATATTTACTTATTTTTTTCAAATACCCCTTGACAATTAATTTTAATGTGTTATATTTTAGTTAGAGAGTTAAAAAGAGGAATAATTCTCTGAATTCCTAAGGGTTTTCAACAACAAAACATTTTTTAGGGAGGAATTTATTATGACAAAAGCAAAGGTTTTATTGCAATCTATTTCTGATGTTAAGGAGTTTGTAAGTGCAGTTTCATTGTGTGATTTCGATGTGGACTTGATTTCGGGAAGATACGCAGTTGACGCAAAGTCGATCATGGGTATTTTCAGCTTGGATTTGTCAAACGCTATTGAGCTTGTTGCACATACTGATGATTCACAAGCTTTATTCGCACAGATTTCAAAATTCGTAGTTAAATAAGCTGGCAGAAGCAAGAAATTTAGAAGCAAGAAGCAAGATATCAGAACTTAGTAAAAAAGATAAATCTTGCCTCTTGC
>CANPWR010000054.1 GCA_947584825.1 uncultured Clostridia bacterium
ATACCTGCGTTTGTATCGCTCATAAGATTCATAAAGTTATCAGGGTCACCGTTGTCTCCCGACCAGCCATAGAAACATATATCGTAGTCGCCTGCGATTGTTCTGTCCTTGTAAGTTGTCCAATCATAAGAATCTATTGTGCATTCAACACCTACTTTTGCCAAGTATCCCTGGACTGCCTCAGTCAATGTCTGACCTGTAGCAGTGTTATAAGGTCTTGGATTGGTATATGTGATAACGTGAAGCTTCTTGATACCCTTCTTCTCAAGAGTTATCTTAGCATCCTCAGCATCATAAGCTATCTGCTTTACATCTGCACTGTATCCGGGAACAAATGAAGGAAGAACTGTTGTAGCCTTTTCAGCATAACCGTTGTAAAGTGTCTGAACCAGTTCGTCAACATTTATAGCCTGTGAAAGAGCAACACGAGTTTCTTCGTCAAGTCTCTCAATATTGTAAGCCATATAGTTAATATTCATACCAGGAGTCTGAGAAACTGTGATATTGCTGTCCTTCTTCAGATTTTCCATCTGGTTTGTATCAATACCGTCGATGATGTCTACATCGCCCGACTGCAACTCAACTATCTTTGTTGAAGCATCCTTGATTGTACGGATAACAACATTCTTAGTTTTAGCTAAATTATCCTTATCCCAATAATCCTCATTAGCAACGAGCTTAACGTCCTGATCCTTGTTCCACTCAACGAACTTGTAAGGACCTGTACCTACAGGCTTGTTCATAAGGTCGCCCTTTTGAGCAGCAGTAGGACTTACCATAGGTGCACCGAATACCATTGCAAGGTTAGCAAGGAACGGTGTTGAAGGCTGTTTCAGTGTGATTTTAATTGTGTAATCGTCAACTACTTCACTCTTGTCAACATATCCCCATACGAAATCAGCGTATGTCATATCCTCAGTCTTGTATTTTGTGTTACGCTCAACATTGAACTTAACAGCCTCAGCGTTAAAGTCTGTTCCATCGTGGAACTTTACGCCTTCTCTCAGCTTGAATGTGTAAACAAGTCCGTCATCAGAAATCTTCCATGACTCAGCTAAGCAAGGCTTAACCTCTGTTGAATCGTCAGCATAGGTAAGCAATCCCTCATAGATCTGGTTTGTAACCTTTGCAGATTCTCCGTCGTCAACTATTTGAGGATCAAGACCTCTTGGATCAGCACCCTGTGCGTAAACTAAAGTATCTGCACTTGATGAGCTGCCGCCTGATTTTTTGTCTCCGCCGCAGGCTGCAAGACAAGACACTGCCAATACCGCAGCCAACACTGCACTAAAAACCTTTTTCTTCATGTCTTTTCGTCCTTTCTGTTAATACAAAAATAAGGACGCTCACAAAAACAATTACAAAACACACATAGTTAATGTAAATGTGAATCAAAGCATCCTTGCCTTTGCTTTTTTTATTATACCCGAAACATATTCGGATTTAATACATTATATACACTTAATATTATATACCATTAAAAAACAACATTCAATAGTAATTCTCAACAAATAGCACGCATAAATTTCGTGATTATGACAATAATTCAAATCCATTTTGCTAACTTAGTCTGTAAACTAGTGTTTATTTATGTTGATTTAACGTATATTTACAAGTTTTAATCTGCTATTATAATCTATTTCCACACTCGGTGCAGAACAAGTATCCGTCATGAACCACAGCACCGCATTTTGGACAAGTACCTTCGACTATCTCTGCCTTCGCCGTCTGAACATCATTTGACGGAACAAAAGTCTTATCCGAAACAGAGTATTCAAAAGACTGCTTAGCATCCTCGTCATCCATAATAAATGAAACGTCCTTCTCTCCGTTTTTTCTGGGACGTTTCATATCCGACTTAGCAGGAAATGCCGCAAATAAAGCTATAAGCAGCATTAACAACCCCAGTGAAAAAACAGGAAGCGATGAGAATATCAAAAGCCACTTACCGACCGTGAAAGCGTTTTCGTATCCGAAATAATAATACTCGGCAAATCTGCTCGTAACAGGACCTGCAATCAAGCCCAATATAATCAACAAACCCGAAATGCAGATCAGCGATATTCCATACCCCCTGAATGCTCTGTAAATATAAACAGAGTTTAGTTTGTATAGAGAGATCCATACAATAAGCAAGAGTAAAATTACAACTATTAATGCTAAAAGCATAGGCATTGAACCGATCCAGCTAACAGAGCGGTTTATGTCAAAAGTCTCACGGATTTCAGCACTCTCTATTCCGAAAGTTCCGAGAAAGCTCTGAACTCTGTCAGAATTATGCAAAGTATATCTAACAAAGCTTGATGCTATAAAAAGCAAGCCAGTTATTATAGTTGTTATAATTAAAATGGCTGATATTATTGCTCCGCTTGTTCCCAGCTTATTGTCAAGTCTGAATTTCTCTTTGCTCATTATATCCTCCCTAATTCTTTGATTGACAAAGTATAATAAAATTTATATTTTTATTATAGCTTTTTTAGTGTATTTTGTCAATAATTTCAATGTGGTATTTGGTATTGCTATATATTTTTCCCAGCTGCTCTTTTTTCATTCCTGATATTTAAATTTATTACTTCTTTTTTATTCTCAAACTTCAATTTGTGCATTATAATCAAAATTATTTAAATCAATTTCTAAAAATTCTGCTTGGTCTTCCCTTGACAAATATATTTAACCATATTAAACTATAACATAGTTAATTTTTAACTATGTTAAATGTTTGCAAATTGTCCAAATCAAAATTAAAGAACGGAGAATTGAGATGCAAAAGTTTGAGGAATGTCAAAAGGGTACAGAGTTTTTTAAGTTTTTCGTGATAATGAAAAAATTTCATATTCTAGCGTCATCGTTACACAATATGCCGTTAAATGTATCGCACACCGATTTCCACACTATGTCCTATATTACCAAAAGTGCTGAATCAGACCCTCAAGGGGTAAGTATGGGTGACCTGGCTAAAGAGCTTCAGATTTCCCCGCCGGCTGTTTCACGAGCAATATCCTCGCTTGAGAAAAGAGGATATGTAAAGAGAATGACCGACTTAAGCAATCGAAGGAGCGTTACTGTCACTCCAACCATTGAAGGCATAACTGCAATGAATGAGGATAGAAAGTTTTTTGAAAGAATCACTAAAAGAATATCCAGCGAAATGGGTGAAAAAAAGCTTAACGAACTTGAAGCATTGCTTAAACAGCTTTATAAAACTGTAAATGACACTATTAACGAGGAGATTAACCACATATGAAAAACATCTTAAAATACTTAAAAAAATACTGGTTTCAATGTCTTTGCGTATTTGCACTGCTCCTTATTCAGGCTTATTGTGATCTTGCATTGCCGGATTATACATCAAAAATAGTTGACACAGGAATTCAAAATGAGGGAGTTGAAACCGTTGCACCTGAAGTAATTTCAGAGAGTGATTTTAACAAGCTCGGAATATTTTTAAAGGAAAGCGAAATCAATTATATTAAAAAGTTTTATAAAAAAACTGATAGTCTTGATAATACAGATATTCCTATCAATGAAAGTAAAGGTGCGCCTTATTATGTTTTAAGCACGGATGAAGAAAGTGACATAAAAGCTCTTGACAAAACCTTCACAGAAGCAATGGTTGCCGTTACTGTACTTGACAATTTAACAAAAGAGCAATTTGAAAAGATGTCTCAAGAGGCGGCACAGCAAAAGCCGTCTGCTGATCAGACCCCTGTGCAGAATATGACAACAGAACAAAAAGACGCTTTATTAAAAATTCAAGAAATGATAAATGGAAGCAGCGACTTCAATGCGGTTGAGCTTTTCGGTTTACAGGTCAAAGCGGGGGTAATGTCCAAGGACGACCTTATACTCATTAGGGACAGAATGTATGACACATACGGAGAAGATATGGCAGACTCTGTTGCTATAACCTACACAAAGCAAATATATTCTAATGCCGGAGTGGATTTAGACGAACTCCAGCATAATTACCTTATAAGTACAGGAGCCAAAATGCTTCTTCTTGCTTTAATAATGATGTCTGTATCAATAATTGTCGGATTAATTGCGTCTAGAGTATCCGCCGGACTAAGCGTTGACTTAAGAAGCAGTCTGTTTAAGAAGGTTGTATCCTTCTCACATACAGAGATGGATAAGTTTTCAACCTCATCGCTTATAACAAGAAGCACTAACGACATTCAACAAATACAAATGGTTGTCGTTATGTTCTTGCGAATGATAGCGTACGCTCCTATCCTTGCTGTCGGAGGTATATTCAAGGTACTCTCTGCTGCTGTTTCAATGACATGGATCGTAGGTGTTGCAGTTGTAGCGGTTTTGTGTGTGGTAATTGTCCTTATGGCAGTTGCTATGCCAAAGTTTAAAATTATGCAAAAGCTTATAGATAATCTTAACCTTATAGCAAGAGAAATTCTTACAGGACTTCCTGTTATAAGAGCGTTCAGCAGAGAGAAATATGAGGAAGACAGATTTGATAAGGCCAATATGGATTTAAAAAGTACACAGCTTTTTACCAACAGAGTTATGACATTTATGATGCCGTCAATGATGCTTGTTATGAACGCCGTCACTGTCCTGATTATATGGGTAGCCGCAAATCATATTGACAAAGGCACTCTTCAGGTAGGTCAAATGACAGCATTTATCACATATACAATGCAGATAATTATGTCATTTTTAATGCTTACAATGATTTCGGTTATGCTTCCACGTGCTGTTATTTCCGCAAACAGAGTTCAGGAGGTTCTTGAAACCGAGCCTGTTATTAAGGATAAAACAAACACGACTATGCAAAAAATTTCAAAAGCTGAGGTCAAGTTTAATCACGTCTGGTTTAAATACCCTGACGCTGACGAATATGTTTTAGAGGATATTGACCTTACTGCCAAACCGGGAGAAATAACTGCGTTTATAGGAAGTACAGGAAGCGGTAAGTCAACGCTTATCCACCTTATACCAAGATTTTACGATGTGACAAAGGGAAGCATTACCGTTGACGGAATAGATATAAGGGATATGTCCCAAAGCTCACTCAGAAAGGATATAGGCTTTGTTCCGCAGAAGGGAACCCTTTTCTCAGGAACGATTGAATCAAATTTGCGTTTTGGAAACGAAAATGCAACAGATGAACAAATTAAGAAAGCAGCATCTATTGCTCAGGCAACTGAGTTTATTGAAGAAAAGCCTGACAAATATAAAAGTGAAATCGCTCAGGGCGGAGATAATGTATCAGGCGGTCAAAAGCAAAGACTTTCTATAGCTAGGGCTATTGCAAAGGAACCGAAGATATTTATCTTTGACGACAGCTTTTCCGCACTTGATTTTAAAACAGACGCAACGCTCAGAAAAGAACTGTTGAAGAACATTTCAGACGCAACTGTATTTATTGTTGCGCAGAGAATTTCAACAATAATGAATGCTGAACAGATCATCGTACTTGACGAGGGTAAAATAGTCGGAAAGGGAACACATAAAGAACTGTTGGATACCTGTGACGTCTACAAGCAAATCGCATTGTCACAGCTTTCTCAAAACGAGCTTGAAAGCAACAATTCAGAAAACCACGAAGGAAAGGAGGAGAAATAGTATGGCAGGTCAAAGAACAAGAGCGCCTATGCGCAGAGGACCTCATGGCGGCGGAAGAGGTATGCCATTTGAAAAGGCAAAGGACTTCAAAGGCTCAATTATAAAGCTTATCGGATATATAGCCAAATACAAAGTCGGTATAATACTGGCATTAGTCTTTGCCGTAGGCGGTACGGTCTTTAATATAATAGGACCGAAAATCTCAGGTAAAGCTACAACAAAGCTATTCAACGGTCTTGTTGCAAAAATACAAGGCACGGGCGGAATAGACTTTGACGCTATCAAACGACTTTTGCTTATCCTGTTAGGACTTTACTGTCTTTCTGCTGTCTTCTCCTTAATTCAGGGCTGGATAATGACAGGAATTTCACAAAAAATTTCTTACACATTAAGACAAGAGCTTTCCCAAAAGCTTAATCGTCTTCCGATGAGTTTTTATGACAAGAACACCAACGGAGAAATACTCTCACGTATTACGAACGACGTTGATACTCTTTCTATGAACCTGAACCAAGCGGCAACACAGCTTATTACATCAATCACGACCCTTATCGGAATACTTATAATGATGCTTTCAATAAGCGGTGTTATGACGCTTATTGCTCTGGTTATGCTCCCGGTTTCCGCAATACTGGTTATGCTCGTGGTTAAAAAATCACAAAAATACTTCAAAGCTCAACAGGATTATCTTGGACACATTAACGGTCAGGTAGAAGAAGTCTACGGCGGACATACGGTTGTTAAGGCATTTAACAGAGAGCAGGCTGTTATCAAGGAGTTTAGACATACCAGCAATATACTTTACCATGCAAGCTGGAAAGCACAATTTCTATCAGGTATGATGATGCCTGTTATGCAGTTTGTAGGTAATCTCGGTTATGTTGCCGTTTCGGTAAGCGGTGCATACCTTGCTGTAAAAGGCACTATTGAAGTCGGAGATATTCAATCATTTATCCAGTATGTTAAACAGTTCACCCAGCCTATTCAGCAGGTAGCTCAGGTTTCAAATATGATTCAGGCTACAGCTGCTGCTGCAGAAAGAGTTTTTGAATTCTTAGAAGAACCTGAAGAAACTCAGCTTGCTGAACGCCACGCCCCTATTGACGCTTCTGCGCTAAAGGGTAACGTCGAGTTCGACCACGTTTCATTCGGCTACACGCCTGACAAAATTATAATAAACGACTTCTCAGCAAACATAAAAGAGGGTCAGAAAATTGCTATTGTCGGCCCGACAGGAGCAGGAAAAACAACTATGGTCAAACTTATAATGAGGTTCTACGACATAAATTCTGGCAACATAAAAATAGACGGATATAACGTTCGTGACTTTGACCGAAGCGAGCTTAGAAAGGCATTCGGAATGGTACTCCAAGACACATGGCTTTTCAAAGGTTCTATCATGGAGAACATTCGCTACGGACGGCTTGACGCTACTGATGAAGAAGTTATAGCTGCTGCGAAAGCCGCTCACGTACACCACTTTATACAGACGCTCCCAAACGGTTATAATATGGAGCTTAATGAGGAAGCCTCCAACGTATCGGGAGGTCAGAAACAGCTTCTTACCATTGCAAGGGCAATTCTCGCCGACAACAAGATACTTATTCTTGACGAGGCTACCTCTTCGGTTGACACACGCACCGAGATAAGAATTCAAAAGGCTATGGATAACCTTATGAAGGGAAGAACGAGCTTTATCATTGCTCACAGGCTGTCCACGATAAAGGACGCCGATTTGATTTTGGTTATGAAAGACGGTGATATTGTCGAGCAGGGAAATCACGACGAGCTTTTAGCAAAAAACGGTCTTTATGCCGAGCTATACAACTCGCAGTTTGAATCAGCCACCGCATAGCCGGCGAACCGCCGGAGGCTCTGCTGCCTTTGGAAAGTTTGAAAAATGTATTTACTTTGTACAACGGCAGGATTATTAATTGATAATTGACAATAGATAATTGCAAGAAGCAAGAAGCGTTCGGAATTTTTCCGAACGCTTATAATATTTGCAAACACATTATAAAAATATGTATTGTTATATTTCTTAATACTAAGAAAGTTTATATACAAATTGGGCATTTTCATTATTTTTCAGTTTTATTACTTCACTAGTGTATCCATCAGGAATTTTTGCATCAATTGTAACTATATCAAATTCAATGCTGCTTCCGTTATAAGAAAATGTATACCCACCAAATTCATTACGTTCATATTTACTAAACTCTATTCCAACCTCTTCTCCTGAAAATCTATACACATTATTTTCCTTTTCAAAGTTACTAATTTCAATTATATCGTCACCTTCATAATGTAAAATAAAAGCAAAATTTTCAAAATCAAAAGTTGCTATTTTGTCTTCGTCAGTAATCTTAAAATCCTCAGAATTTTCATATGCCTCATATATATCTTCATAGAATTCATCACCTGTAGAAAAGAAATCCGAAAACTTTGTTTGTCCGGTTGCTATTCCAATAATTATAATAGAAATTAATATTACCGGAATTATTATTTTAATTTTACTCATATTTTCCTCCTAACTTTACTATTGAAGGGTATACCAATACCCTTCAATATTTTTATCTGCAAAGTCATTTTACTCCGCTTTTATATAATAAGTAAAATTATTAAAAATCTAGTGCCAAATAAACAATTACAAACCCGTTTTTATCTTCATTCTTTGTTACCATAATTTCTCTTGATACAGTCTTTATTGAGACATATTCTGTTATTTTTTTTGAACAAAAGAGATGATAGTAGTCTTTTATCATAGACTTTTTCAAATCCCACCAATCGCAATCACAGCTGTATTGTGCATTGGTTCCCATATAAGACTTAGGTTTTTTAATAAACTTATTATCTTTAATAATTCTTTTTAGTTCTTTTTTCTTTATTTTTATTTTTGCTTTAATATCGTATGAAACTGCATTATCATATTCTTCATACACCCACTTATCACGAGTATATTTCAAAAAATGAACATCACTTGAAAGTTTTATGCCGGTAAGTTGTTTAACCTGTTCTTTTCTTTCTTTGTCCTTTTCGTTTTCCTTTACTATTACAGATTTCGCCTTATTCCACTTACCATAAACAGTTTTAGGTTTGCCGTCAATTTTTATGTTATTATAAACCTTAGCTTTGACATAATATTTCCTACCCTGCTTTAAATTCCTGAAAATTTTTTCATTAGCTTTTATTTTATAGCTTTTTGATTTGGAAAAGTTTTTATTCTGCGAGATCTTAACTACATACCCTGAACACTTTTTTACTTTTTTCAGTTTAAGTGTCATCTCTCCACAACTATCAGACGTTATTTCCGTTATCTTTGCTCTGCTTAGCTTTGTGCTTTCCGCCGATACAGAAAAACTGCTTAGCATTGTTATTGATAACACAATTGCAGTCAGCATTATCGCTATTTTCTTTAACATTTTTCCTCCCTTTGTTTTATATAACTTTTTATTATTTGCCACTTTTATACACTTAAAATTACAATTTTCCTACACCTTTTTAACCTCGTACGACTTCCCATTACAAGTGTCAAAAACCATTGCACCGTCTTTTTCCTCACAGCTAATCTCCTCGCCGCCGCAGAAGACTTTAACAGGTACATTAACAACAAGTCTGCAAGTCTCGCCGCAGTTTGAAACTATCAATGCCTCTTGAAATTCTGAATTTTCCCACTTGCAGGATACAGTAAAGCCGCCCCTTGCTTTTAGATTTTCAAACGAGCCGTTTCCCCACTCTTTAGGGAGCGCAGGGAGCAGAATAATCTCCTGATTAATACTTTGTATCAAAGCCTCTGATATTCCTGCCGCACCACCGAAATTTCCGTCGATCTGAAACGGCGGATGATTGTCAAACATATTCTTATTCG
>CANPWR010000055.1 GCA_947584825.1 uncultured Clostridia bacterium
AATTTGGTCGTAAATTGGTCGTAAATTTTGCCCTGAACACCCTCAAAACCCCAATTCTACGGGGTCTACTTCCCCAACGGCTTCATTGTGGGGAACAATAACACGTCTCTTATTGAACCCGAATCGGTAAGGAGCATAACAAGTCTATCAAGACCAAAGCCAAGTCCGCCTGTAGGCGGCATACCGTATTCGAGAGCTGTTATGAAGTCCTCGTCAACCTCGGCATTTGCGCCCTGAGCACGCTTTGCCTCAACCTGACGGACAAATCTCTCTTTTTGGTCGATAGGGTCGTTAAGCTCAGAGAACGCATTTCCCATTTCTCTGCAGTATATGAAATATTCAAATCTCTCTGTGAATGCAGGGTTTGTAGGCTTTCTCTTAGCAAGCGGAGAGTTCTCGACCGGATAGTCGTAAATGATTGTCGGCTGTATCAGCTTGTCCTCAACAAAAGCGTCAAAGAATGCAATTAGAACGTGACCTTTAGTAGCTTTGTCACCCTCATCAACCTCTACGCCCTTTTCTTTAGCGCAGGCTCTGGCGTCCTCGTCGGTCGCCCAGTCGTTATAGTCAACGCCTGCGTATTTCTTTACAGCCTCGACCATAGTCAAACGCTCCCAAGGAGCAGCCATATTGATTTCCGTTCCCTGATAGGTTATCACATCACTTCCGCAGACCTTTTTTGTAATGGTGACGTACATATCCTCTATTAAGTCCATCATACCGTGATAGTCTGTGTAAGCCTGATACATCTCTATTGTGGTGAACTCAGGGTTGTGAGAGGTGTCCATACCCTCGTTTCTGAATATTCTGCCGACTTCGTATACCTTGTCAAAACCGCCGACAATAAGCCTTTTCAGATAAAGCTCAGTCTCGATACGAAGGTACATATCTAGGTTTAGAGCGTTGTGGTGAGTGACAAACGGACGTGCCGCCGCACCTATTTCAAGAGTGTGGAGAACAGGCGTGTCAACTTCGAGGTAACCACGCTCGTCAAGATAGTTTCTTATTTCCTTTAATATAAGACTTCTCTTTATAAAGGTATCTTTAACGTCAGGATTGCAGATAAGGTCAACATATCTCTGACGGTATCGTTGGTCTCTGTCTTTAAGGCCGTGCCATTTTTCTGGCAGAGGCAGCAGAGATTTTGATAAAAGCTTGATCTCTTTGGCGTGGATTGAAACTTCGCCCCGCCTTGTTCTAAAAACAAATCCTTCAATTCCGACAATATCGCCGATGTCCCACTTCTTGAACTCGGCAAAGGTATCCTCACCTATATCGTTCATTCTTATATAAACCTGAATCCTGTCGCTCCCGTCACGAACGTCTATGAAGTTTGCCTTGCCCATATCACGCCAGCTTACTATTCTTCCTGCTATACGGACAGTCTTTTCCTTGAGCTTTTCAAGAGCGGCATTTTTGGCTTCTTCATCGCCGTTTGCCTCTGCTATGATTTTAGCCTCTGTTTTTTCGTATTCAGCTTTAGCGTCAGCATTCTTTATGGTTACATCATAGCTTGTTATCTCGTAAGGGTTTTCGCCCTTTGACTTTAAGTCATTCAGTTTATCGATTCTTATTTGCTTAAGTCCGTTTATTTCCTCCTGAGAAATTTCTTCTTCAAGAAGAGCCTCAGTCTTAATTTTGTCACTCATTTGTGTATATGCTCCTTTTTATTCGTTGTCTTGAAATAATTACTTGCTTATCTCTAAAATTTTAAATTTTAAAAGTCCTACGGGAGCTTCAACTTCAAAGATCTCTCCTACTTTTTTCTTGAGAGCAGCTTTTCCTATTGGAGAATCATCAGAAATCTTTCCATTATCAGGGTCGGATTCTGTTGAACCCACTATTTGCAGGGTTTCTGTTGTTTTAAGCTCCAAGTCCTCAATTTTGATTTTAGAGCCGATTGAAACTTCCTCTAAGGATATATTGTCATCATCTACAATAACTGCATTGGCAATCATCTGCTCAAGTTCGGTAATTCTTGCTTCAAGGATACCCTGTTCGTTCTTTGCCTCGTCATACTCAGCATTTTCCGAAAGGTCTCCGAATGAGCGAGCCTCTTTAAGCTTAGCGGCAACCTCGCTTCTTCTAACCGTTACAAGGTACTCTAAATCCTCTTCTAATTTTTTATATCCTTCTTTTGATACAGATAAATTCTTTACTGCCATAGTTATATCTCCTCACGTTTGAATTTCAAATAATAATTTAAGCTCTATACAGCTTATCAAATAATTATATAGCATATAACTGAAAAAGTCAAGATTGAGCCAACGTAATCTTCCGTTTGTCGAATTTTGTCGAAATGTTTTTAATAAAATTGTCGAATTATGTTGTATAATGTAGTAAAGAAGTTTGATTTTGTATTTTAGCGGTTTTAATAACTCACTGTAAAAGTAAAATTATTATAAAGGAGTGTTATGAATGGAAAAGGTATTAAAAGCACAAAATTCAAAGGATAACTCAACCCGTTACAGTCTTGTTGAAAGTGAAGTTGAGTTAGATGGCGAGAAGGCATTGACTTACGGTATAAGAATTGAAGGCGTAATATCAGGGAAAAAAGAAAAATCGGAGATTTTGGACATCACAACCAATTATCAAAAGGCGGAAATATTGTTTAGGCTGATTGTTCATTCTGAAATAACTCCGGTAACATTAAAAGATGTAGCTGAGGATTTTGTCAATTCTTAAATTCTTTAATATAATAAAGCTATGAAGAATAGTTATTTATAAATCTAGGTTTACATTTCAGAAAAGCCGTTAAAAATACAGGTTCTTCTTAATCGTTATAAAATAAATGCACAAATTTATTAGTCGCTTGTTTAATGACGGGTAAGTCCCTTATTGAACAATATTTTGATATATTTGGTATTTACTCTTGCAATTAAACACTATATATGATATAATTAATGTAAATATAATGATAAGGAGAGCTAGCTATGAGATGTCCATTTTGCAATTATGAGGACACAAAGGTAATCGACTCACGTCCTAGTGATGAGAAAAAGAGACGCCGCCGTGAGTGTACGAATTGCGGCAGGAGATTTACCACTTATGAAGTTGTCGAAAAACCCACTCTTATGGTTTATAAAAAAGACGGAAGCTTTGAGCCGTTTGAAAGAGAAAAAATTATTAAGGCTATCGGTAATGCAATAAAAAAGCGTCCTGTAAGCGTTGAGGATGTTAATTCACTGGTAGAGGAAATAGAAAACACATATGCAAATGCAATGCAGACCGAAACAACAACAAGTGAGATAGGTGATAAGGTTTTAGCGGGACTTAAAAAGCTTGACCACGTTGCATATGTTCGATTTGCGTCTGTGTATAAAGACTTTAATGATTTAGACAGCTTTATTAAGATTATTGCGGAAATCAGCTAGCTTGAAATATCAGAATATACTGTGAAGGTACGGGAATTCGTTGTTATAGATCAGAGTAATTCCGTATTTTATGGTTTCACATTCAGAATACAGTTCTTCACTGTCTTTCAACAAAAGAGCTTTAAGCTTTGAGCATGAGGCTGAAATATCCTCTAAGCAGGAGCTTTCTACAAGAAACGAAACACAAATATAATATTTTTTCCAGGACCGACTGAACTCATCGATTTTTTCGAGAGCTTGGTCGGTTTTTCTATCTTCGGCAAACTCTGTTATAGAGTCAATAGTTTTAATAAGCTGCTGATTTTTATTGTTTATCAAAAACAAGGATAAAACAGAGCCTGTAATTATGATGACGAGTATCGTTACACAAAGGATAAGTCTTTTCAATTCAAATCCTCCTTTTTAATCAACTTATAATTTTTATCTTCGTCACAGGACATAAGAAATACGTCTGATGCATCGACCTTGTTTTTGGAAAGCGTTTCGTTTATAAACTTCATGTCAAGACCCAAAAAATCTATAGCTCCATGCATAATAACTCCGTCGTCGATCAGAATTTGCGGCGGATTTTTTGATTCGCTGTAAAGCTCTATATCAGAGGGCGTGATCGGACTGTAATCATTTTTTTGCATAACGCTTATTTTCCCTGTAGTTTCGACAATTGCATACTGAACTTCGTTTATGTCAAAGATGTTGTAATCGTGAAGGCTCTCCATTAAGTCGTCAACAGAATACCGCAGCTTTTTCATTTGCTTTTGGTCTATAACTCCGTTTGATATGATTACTTTCGGGCTTCCCGACACCATCTGCCTTAGCTTTCTTGAACGCAGAGTGAGTGCAGACATAATAACGTCCAGGCTGACTAGGGTAAGCATTGGGATTATTCCCGTTGCCATTGGTATGGTGGTATCCTCTATTGGAAGAGTTGCTATGTTTGATAAGAGAATTGTTATTACAAGCTCTGATGGCTGGAGTTCTCCTATCTGACGCTTTCCCATAAGTCGTATTGAGAATATTACAAGTGCATAAAGAATTATGGCTCTGAAAAATACTATAAGCAAATTACAGCACGTCCTTTCGCTGAATTAAAATTCCTATAAATAACTTTTCCAAAATAACAAATAATACACATAAGACGTGTTTAATTTTTGAATTAGAATACAACGTATAAATTTTGAAAATACACTAATATTAACTAATGAATGTAAGTTTTATTAAATGCGAAAATGTTAAAGGAGGAAAGTAAGTGGAAGGGAAAACAGTTGTAAAAGTAAATGAATATAATTACGAAACAGCGCTGATTTCAAAAAGTCTTAAGCAAGCCATTTTGGATCTGAAAATCATATCGGGCAAAACAATGGATCTTAACATTATGGAGGTTGAACTATCAGAGCACAAATGTGCTGTTGTTTCAATAGAGGGAATGGCATCTACATCATCAATGGCGGAGCTTGTTTTCAGACCGCTTATGGAGTTCGACGTTAAAGGCTATGCTACAGAAGATGATGTGTTTAAGTTCCTGACTAAGCAAAGTCTTCTATCTGCAGAGAGAAAAATCCTCACAACTTACGGAGAGGTTTTTCTTACTCTTTTTTCAGGCTTTGCGGTTGTATTCATCGACGGCTGTGACAAGTGCGTAGCATTCGGAATACAGGGCTTTGACAAGCGTTCTATAGAGGAACCGACAAGCGACGGAAACCTAAACGGTTCTCACGAAGGCTTTATTGAAACGATAAGAACAAACATATCGCTTATTAGAAGAAGGCTTAAAACACCTAAGCTCAGATTTGATATGCAGCAGATAGGAAGCGACAGCAAAACAGACGTGTGCGTGGCGTATATAACAGATAAAGCTCCGCAGGGGGTAATAGACAAGGTAAAGGAAAACCTCAATAAAATAAATCTTGATACGATAATAACTACCGGATATGTAGAGCCGTTTCTTCAGGGAAAGCACAAGAGTTTGTTTTCAAATGTTCTTTCAACTGACAGACCTGACGCATTTTGTGCCAAGCTAAACGAGGGAAGGGTAGGCATACTTGTTGACGGTGTTCCGCTTGCGCTTATATGCCCATCGCTGTTTATTGAAAATTTCCAGACGATTGACGATTATGTAAACAAGCCTTTTTATACAACGTATATCAGGTGGATAAAATACATTGCTTTTTTTCTTGCAATTGCACTACCGGGAATTTGTGTTGCCATAGCTACAAATCATCCTGAAATTCTTACTCACAAATTTTTAATGAATCTTGCAGCAAGCGAAGAGGTTACGCCATACTCATTTTTCTTTGAAGCATTTATCATAACAATAATGTATGAGCTGATGAGAGAGGCAGGAATAAGACTTCCCAAGGCAATAGGCGGAGCGGTATCTATAGTAGGAGCTTTGATTATCGGTGACGCAGCAGTATCAAGCAGTTTGGTGTCCGCACCGCTTTTGATAATAATAGGACTCACTGCTACTGCGTCGTTTGTTATCCCGAACTTAAATCCCCAGACTTCAGTTTTCAGAATGTTGTTTATTATTTCAGGAGGCTTTGCCGGACTTTTCGGAATAACTTTATGTTTTGCATTTATGCTTATTAATATTTCCGCACTTGAGAATTATGGAGTTCCTTATAACGCTCCTATATCACCGTTTACGTTTAAGGCAATGCGTGACGTTGTAACAAGACCAAGCTTTTTAAAGCTAGGCAGGTCTAAGACTGTTGTTGAGAATTTAAACGGCGCTAAAAAGATTTAACTGAAAATGTCTTAGGATTGAAATTCGTATACAAGAATAGCTTTAAATTCATGTGATTTTATAGCTTATTATTATAAAATGGAGGATTGCTTCTTTCGGAGCAGATTATAAATATGAGAAAAATATCTTTCGGACAAATGATTACAATTCTTTTCCTATCAAGAATTTTTTACGCTATGACGTTTATACCCTTTATGTATAGCGACGTTACCTGTCAGGTGATAGGATTTTCAATCAGTACTGCTATTGAATGTCTGGCGGTTATACCGGTAATCATTTTGTATAAAAAGCATCCGGACAAAAATTTATGTCAGGTGGCATATGAAAAATCAAAGATTTTTGGAATATTGATTTGTGTTGCCTTTGCATTTGCCGCTGTTTTAGTTATCAACCGTTTATTAAGGTATTTCGGATATTTTATGTATGTGACCTTCCCTGACTTTTTACCGTCGTGGATTGTTATAGGTGCGATAGCGATTATTTCTTTTTACGCTGCGTTTCAGGGTATTGAAGCTATCGCAAGAAGTGCAGGCATAGCATTCGGATTTTTTGTTCTTTCATTCATAATCGTTACTGCCGCACTCTGGACTAAAATGTCTTTTACAAATGTAATATACAATTATCCTAGCATAAAACATATATCACACGAGGTTTTTAATGAACTGTCTAAATTCACAGAACTTTTGCTGTTTCCTATTTTATATCCGTATATTAAAGAAAAGGCAGGAAAGAGCATCTATGCCGCGTTGGCATTAAAGTTGATTTTTGTATATTTGATAACTTCTATTTGTGTTCTTACATTGGGAAGCTATCTGAATATAAGCAAATTCCCGTTCTTTGATTTGGGAACTTACGCTGAAACATTTTTAATTGAAAGATTAGATGCATTTTTGCTTCCTGCATGGATATTGATTGCTTTTATAAAAACTGCTCTGTTTATGTTAATTGCAAAAATTGCTCTGTCAACAGGATTTAAAAAGGTTAAGTCTAATGTGTTCTTATTGATCATATCAGTGGCAGCTTTTGCTGCCTCGCTTGCTGCGGTTTTGCAGGAAAAGTGGAGCTACAGTGTTCTTGATAAAACCGTAATTATGATCCTGATACTGATTTTAGGTGTGGTGCTTCCGCTTGTTTATTGCTTTGGAAAGGGTGATGAAAATGAAACAGAATAGAATTATACTAAAAAGGTTTTCAATAATAACTATTTGTGTGCTTTTCATTTTCAGCCTTTGCTCCTGCAATTCAACAGGAAGATATGCAAAAAGAGATATTGATGAGAAAATTATTGTTCATGCACTGGGAATTGATATGACAAAAGACGGGAAATTCGAGGTTACATTGCAGATGCTTGCACAGCAGGGTTCTGGGTCAAATACTCCTATAGACCCATCTAAGCCGAACAGCGCATCTGTATCCCAGATCGCAGATACAATCCCGGCGGCTATTGAAAGATGTGAAACAGATTTGGGTAAGAAAGCCTTTTTGGGACATTCAGAATTGATTTTATTAGGAAAAAACGTAGAGGATTTAAATCCGATTTTTGATTTTGCTTTAAATGCTGAGGGCATTTCGCTGGGAATATTTATGGCTTATACTGATGTTACGGCAAAAGAGATCCTCAATATAAAAATAACCAGCGGAACCTATTCGGCAGAGGTGTTAAAGGAGATTTTTGAAGAATCAGTAAAAAACGGTACAAGCACAGAGTGCGAGCTTATCAGGCATATAGATAATATTGAAAACACAAACGGTGTAACCGTTATGCCGATTATAAAGAAAATAAAGGACGATAAAAAATCGTCAGACGAAAAGGAAAACTCAAGCTCAGAGGAGAATTTCGGAGAGAGTAAAAGCGATGACAGTAATGTTAAGTCAGAAAATGAAAAGGTAAAAAGCGAAAGCAGTGAAGATTCCCAATCGGAAAGCAGTTCTAAATCTGAAGAAAGCAGTTCTAAATCTGAAGAAAGCAGTTCAAAATCTGAAGAAAGCAGTTCAAAATCTGAAGAAAGCAGTTCTAAGTCCGAAGGCGGTTCAGGCGGCGGAGAAGAATCAGGTTCAGGCGGCGGAAGCTCAGAGGAAGCCGAAGTAACTGCATTCTATATAGACGGTGCTGTAATAATTAAAAACAAAAAGCCTCAGAGTGTTATGACCAGAGATGAGATCATAGGATTATCTTTTCTTAACAACGGCATTGCCGAACAGGAAATAGATGCAAAGCTTGGCGATACTTTTAAGCCGGTAAATGTGGGAAGTGTAAAAAAAGATACAAAGGTAAGCATTAAGAATAACAGAGTAGCTGTGGATATTAATTTAACTCTTTCATATGAGTTTTACAAATCCTACTCAGAGAAGGAAAAAAAGATTATAACAGCAAAGGCTACAGAGCACATTTATTCGATTTGCAATAAGACGATAACTAAGGCATTGAAAGAGGAAAAGGCTGATATTTTTGAAATTCACTCTTTGCTTAATCACAACGATTATACCTTGTATGAAGAATACAAGAAAAATCCTGATGCAATATTGGAGCGAGTAGATATAAATATTAAGATTGATCCTCAAAATTAGTTTGCATTTTTATGGGTAATATGGTATACTTTTTTTATCTGTTATGGTAAAGGGAGCTGTGCTGTGTGATAAAATTTGAAAATCATATTGGTGAAATTCATATTTCGAAAAAATATTTAGTTTCTCTTATTGGAAACACTTCGACGAATTGCTTCGGAGTAGTAAGAATGAACACATTCGGACCAAAACAGAGAATAAGCTCTCTAATCAAAAAAGAACAATCCCTGGAAAACGGCGTTATTATTCACCAAACTAAGGATAACGAACTGATTATTGATTTGCACATAACTGTTTCT
>CANPWR010000056.1 GCA_947584825.1 uncultured Clostridia bacterium
CCTCAGCCAGAGCTTAGTTCCCTTATTCTATGTGTTGGATTATAAAAACTGTGCTTGTTCGCACAAGGCAGAAAGTTTTTGCTGTGGGAAACAATTGAGTTTCTCACTGTTAGTATTATACCACTTGCAATTATAGTATACAAGAGGTAATATTCGACAAATACAAAGAAAATAATTAATCGTCTAAATCGGTTAAATCGACCTCACCGTTTTCAAGGTCAACCCTGTCGCTTCCGTCAATTTCAATTGAATCGTCGTCGTCATCGTCATCAACGTCGTCATCGTCGTCCTCGAACAGTTCAGCAAATCGATCCATAAACAAGTCACCAAGCTTATCGAAAAGATCGTCGTCATCAACAGAAACAAGAACTTCTTCATTATCCTCGTAGGTAGACTTTAAAATCACCACTTCGCCGTCATCGGCAAGAATTGCTTCATCATCCAAATAGGGAGTAAGTGCGTAGTATGTTTCACCCTCATACTCAAGAGAGTCCAGAAGTTCAAACATTTGCTCCTGTCCATCTTCATCAACGAGCGTATACAAATCGGGCTGCATATCCATTTCTTCGTTCATAATTAAACCTCCTAAGATAAATTTAAAAATATTATGAGCATATTTTTATACTAATAAAAAAGTTATGGTGTTTAAAAAAACAATATGAGCACCACAACATTTAAATTATAATATAAAATTTTCTAATTGTCAAGCAGATTTTGTAAAAGTAATATTAAATAAAAAAATAATAAAAAAGTTGAAAAAAACTGTTGACAACAACAAAAAGATGTGTTATATTATAATTGAAGAAAGGGAGAGATAAAGAAAGTTAAAGCTAAGTAATTTATTTCAAACTTGATTCATAAATTCTAATTAAGGAGAAAGGTCCAATGAAGTATTAATCTTAATATTAGACCTACAGTAATAATAGGAAAAGGAGAAAAGTCCGATGTGCTATTAATTAGGTATTGAAAGATACTAATGCGGGTCAAATTTTAGAGATGGGAGAAAGGTCCGATGAACAGGTAAGTCTGAGAGATTTAAAAGCTTTGTTGCTATTAAGTTTAGGGGATTTAATCCAGTTAATTAGAATGAAAGGGTGTGGTAGGAATGTCAAAAAGAATTAAATCCTATCAAGACCGAATGATTAAAATTTAGAATGAAAGAGGCGAGTCCAATGGCAACAGCGGATTCATCAATTGGTCGCTTGTGATTAGTTTGAAAGTAATATTGAAATCTAAGTTCAGAATATGATTAACTGACAAAGATTTAAAATTAGTTTAAGTTAAATATCGCTAAATTTCAAGCGAGCATTGGTGTAAGTATCAAGAATGGAAAATAAAATGAATTTAATAAGAAAATAATATTCAAAATTATGTTGGTGCTTAACGGATGCAGTGTTAAGACTAAGTGATTTAAGACTGTAGGGGTAAGTCGGAAGAGTAAAACCGCTTATGACAGCAGAATTAAATGTGATTTAGATTATAAATTGAATATGAATATATTAAGACCGATACTAAACGTATCGGTCTTTTAATGTTTTGTCTTAATCTGTCACATTTTATTGACTTTTGGAATAATATATTTTATCAGTGGATTAAAAAGCTCCTATGTGCAGGGAGTGGCATAAGGGGATAACGTGAAAATTCACGTACGCTTGCGAGCGTTAAGTAGAAGACCAGTACTAGAGTTCTACCAATGAAAACGGCTCGCAAAACCGAAGAATTGTATACCCTTGTATTGTAAAGGTATAGTGATTAATATTCCGGATGTATGTTCATTTATGTCCATAGGGGAGCTTTCAGCACGGAGCTTTTATATTCACTGTAAAATAAATGTGGGTGCACCGATTTGGTACACCCACTTTAATTTTAATTTAATGACCTTAATAGCCGTAAATTGTTTTTCTAAGCAGTGCTGAATTTTTATCAAAGTCTACAACAAGTATTGAAGAACCTCCTGCGCCTGTTCCGTATTCCCAATACCTCTCATCTGATGTGCTGTCTTCATCGCCGTAAGGAATTCTCATCTCAATGCGTTCATATCCAAGAATAAACGGCGCTCTCAACGACAGGAAATATAGCTGATTCTTTGTCAAATTTGTTGTGATTTGAGGGAGAACATTCTCAAGCATTTTATTAATATCAGAAATTCCTGCACCCTTGATTTTATCTATAATCATATTCAGAACTTTTCTCTGACGGTCTGTTCTGCCGAAGTCGGTACCTGTTGTTCCTGCAATATGCCTTATTCTTGCATATGCAAGAGCCTGATTTCCATTCATATGGATTTTTCCGCCCTCTGTAAGATAGTCAGTGCCTTGATCATTTTTAAGGTACTTGTTCTGTTCTCCAAGCGGATCTGTCATAGCCTGTGCTTCTGCATCTGAGATTTTAATGTCCAAACCTCCTAGAGCATCGATAATATCAATAAATGAGAAGAAATCTATCTGTATATAATGGTCTATCTGAACATTAAAGTTTTGTTCAATGGTGTCCATAACAAGCTCGGGACCGCCGTTATTAAATGCAGCATTAATTTTATTTTCTCCAAATCCCGGAATTTCAACAAACATATCTCTCATAAATGAGGTCTGTACAAGCTGTTTGCTGTCCTTGTTAATGGATAAAAGGATCATAGAATCGGAACGTGCTCTTTCATCTTCAGTTCTTGAATCGCTGCCGATAATAAGAATATTCTCAACCTTATCTGATGAAATAACGCTTGCAGAGTTTGCAACTCTGTCGCCTGTGTCTACCAAATTCATAAGGCCTATATAGTGAAGAATCAATGCAGACAGAAGTCCAAATACAATTAAAACCAACAGAATCAGGATAAGCAAAAACTTCTTAAATGTAAATTTTCTTTTCTTCTTACCTTTTCTGTTTCGGTTGTCGTTCCTGTCAAAATCGTCATATCTTTCTCGAGGTCGGTAGTCTCTTTCATAATCCCTGTCGTTATAACCTCTTTGCGTACGGTTGTTTGACTGAGTTCGTCTTCTGTTTTGGTAATTCTGATTTTCTCTATAATTGCCGTTGCGTCTTGGCGGAGGATTTTGATTTCTGTTCGGGTAGCTTCTGTTTTGATTACCTCTGTTCTGATTTCCTCTGCCTTGATTCTGACCGCGCCTTGTATAGCGGTCTTCGTAACCTAAGTCGTTTTGATTGTACATTTTAGCTTGTCCGTTTCCTTTGTTTTGATTTTGGTATTCGTAATACGGGCTTTGTCCGTTTTCATTGTAGTAATCATCATAAGGATTTTGCCCATAATCATTATAACCGTTTTGACCATTATAGTATCTATCGTTATTTGAGCGTTTGTAATTAGGATTCTGGAAGGGATTTTCTTTTCGGGTATCTCTGTAGGGATCTACATCTATATTAATTTCTTCGTGAAAACCTTTTGCAAATTCTGCACCGAGTTCTTCCTCCTTAGGCTCTGCACTAAATGCTCTATCATAATAATCAGTAAAATTCTCTTTGTGCTTATCACCTTTAAAATGATAAGTTCCGTCGTTATTTACGGAATTGTCGTCGTTTTGTCTCATATTTATGATTATGCTTTTAAAAGCATTTCCTCCTTTTGCTTTTATTGGGAGTATTTATTTATATTTATGTTTTTTGATTTCTACCGCTTGATTTTGACAGTAAAGTCATTATATAGTCTTTGCACAAAAAAGTCAAATAATCTGATTTTTTGTATTTTCTAAAACTTCAACGAGTAAATCAAGACTGTCAATTCGCCTGAACAAAATCTTTCTTAATTCTTCGTCAGGCTCTGATAAATCAGGAACCATAACAGCCTTACATCCTGCACTGTGTGCAGAGATGATACCGTTAGGGGAATCTTCCAAAGCAATAGCTTCACAGGGAAGTACATCAAGCTCTTCGCAGGCTCTTAAATAAATATCAGGGTGAGGTTTTCCGTTTTGTACCATAGTTGCACAGACTATCTTATCAAAATATTTTGTCACATTTATTATATCAAGATACATTGACGCACGTTTTAAATCTGTTGCAGTTGCAACAGCCGTTTTATATCCGTTATCTTTCAGATATACCAATAGTTCGTCAAGACCTTTTTTCTTTTCAATACCGTATTTTAGTATGTAGTTGTTCATAAGCTCAATACGTTTAGCACGCACTTTCTGATAGTCAAAATCTTCGCCAAACCGCTTTTTCAACTTTGCCTCTGTCAGTTTACCTGCAAGACTTCTTATAGAAAGGACATCCTCTCTTGTCATATCAAAACCAAAGCTCTCAGCGGATTCAATCCAGAACCGCATAAGAAGCTTTTCCGTGTCTATCATAAGACCGTCCATATCAAAAATAACTGCTTTAACCATAATTTATCTCCGTTTCATTATTATTATACCACAAAATATATAAAGTGTCTAATTCTGAAATTGTAAATGTTGCTATAAGTTTATAAATATGGTATAATAATCAAGAAAAGATGTGGTGATTATTATGAAAGAAAAAATACTTTATACGATTGCAAGAATAGGAATTCTGCTGATGGCAAATGTCATATGCTCAATACTTGCGATAACTCTTGTTTCGTGGATTTCCAATTTATTTGTAACAGGAAGCGGAGGAAAAATCAAAATCAGGGAGGCTTTCTTTGAAGGCGGAATCTACTCTTTTGTTGCGTGGATTCTAGTACTAATTATTTTGTTGGTCTTATTTATTGACGATGGGGTAAAGCATTCAGCATATGAAAGCTATGATAGTACGTCAACATCAATCGTTCTTATATTGATGTTTGCGGTTTATTATATTCCGATTTTATTTATGAACAAAACTTCAGGGAACACAGAAACTGGATTTAAGGGATTTTATTTTCCGTGCAAATGGATAAGCGAGAGGTTTTCTCTTTCCTATGAGGTTTCGGCGCTTATCAGTATTGGAATAACGTTAATCCTGTGTTTAATTGTATATGTGATAGCTCATGCAGTATATATGAAAAAGCATCCGGTTCTTGATTGGAGAGTTAAGAACCCGAATGCGGATTATGCATCAAAGGAATAGTAGGGGATAAATACCTATATGTAAAAACAGCACTTCAATTGAAGTGCTGTTTTTACATATTACAAATGATATTATTAATCTATATGTCCTGTTCCTCTTGCCTATTTCTCTTTTTAGTTATTGTTTTAAATATAATGGTATAAATAATAACTGCAAAAATTATTATAACAAGTGCAATTTTAAATTGCTTTGATGAGAAAAACTTGCTGGCAATAGCGGCTTCCGCTTTAACAGTGGCACGAGGAATATCGCTTGTTGCAACAAGCTTTACCGATCCTATTGTTTCACCCTCATAAACGAGTTCAAGAGTTCCCAGAGTGTCATTCTTATAGACAGGCGCTATAATGTTTTCATTTACAGTTATTTTCCGCTCGACTTTATTCATATCAATTGAATTGAGCCAGATTTTTGAAACCTCATTGGCAGGTTTAAGTGTAACAAAACCTGCACCTTTACCGTAAAGAACATTTGCTTCGGTTATTTCTTCGTTTTCCTCAACAAAAACGCTGTAATCAAGATTTTCATAAGCCCACATATAGAGCTTTTTGTGATCTTGACAATTATACATTACATCGTTGCCGTTCTTGTCCTGTGCAGGCGCTTTCATAGAAACGATTAGATATGTATATCCATTTTTCGTTGCAACTGACGCTAGGCATCTTCCTGCTTCGTCATAAAATCCTGTTTTAATTCCGTTTACATAACCGTAATAATAATCAGATGTTTCGTCAAGCAGGGCATTTGTATTTACAACAGTCGTGCCGTTTGAGAGCGTATAGCTGTATTTTGACGTTATCTCGGTAAAAATAGGGTAGTTGTTGATAGCGTATTTACAAAGAATAGCCTGATCACGGCATGTAGTCATATTTACATTACCGTTAAGGTCAAGACCGTGTGCGTTGTAATAGACTGTGTTTTTCATTCCAAGCGAACCCGCTTTAGCATTCATCATTTCAACAAAACCGTCAAGCGAACCGCCTATGTTTACTGCAATTATATTTGCCGCTTCGCAGGCGGACGGTATCATCAATGCACACAGCAGGTCATAATAGCTCAGCTTTTCATTCTTTTGTATTCCGGCAGTTGAGGCAAAAGTGTTCTCTAACTCTTTAAAAGCCTCACTTCCTGCGGAGACCTTTGTTTTTTTTAGTCCTTCAACGTCGTCCTTAAATTCGTCAAGTACTAAAACGCAGGTCATTATTTTAGTAAGCGACGCAGGAGCATATTGTACGTCTGCATTTTTATCAAGTATGACGTCTTCTGTGTCCAGATTTTCCATATAAACGGCTTCAGATGTAAGCCTTATGCCTTCTGCGTCGGGCGTGAAGTCATAAGCTGAACTAGAAAATGCTAATGGGTATGATGCCATTGATATACCAACAACAATTGTTGTTGCAAATAAAGTTAATTTATTAAAAGCTCTTTTTTTAAGAGACATTTTACTTTTTACAAAGTTATTCATTATGTATCCCTCAACAATTAATTTACTAAAAACATTATACGTTATACATATCAATATTAGACTAATACATTATAACAAATAATACGACTTTTGAAAAGGGTTTTATAAAAATTTAATTAAATTGGAAAATGTGAGTTAAAAGTATTAAAGATGAGAGATATAATATAAATGTCAAAATTAAAAATCGTTTTCTCTAACTGCATAAATAAATGTGTTGCCAGATTTTCCAACCTTATTCACAAGCTCGAGATAGGAAAGGATATTAAGAGTTGTCTGAGCTGTGTTTCTATCGATTTTTGCGTATTTTGCAAAATCACTTGATGTGAACATTTTTGGAAGATCTTCAGGAATAAATTGTCTGTAGTCGTCTACACAGTTAAACTCCACCTCATCAATAATATCAATAGGTATTCTGTCGCACCTCGATGAGCCGCGCTTTCTGTTTTTCGACCAGCCGTTTAAGTATCTTATATCCTCAACCTCTAAAAGTAAAAGTCTAAGATGCATTCTCGGATTGTCGAGTGCATATTTTATTGAGTAAAGCTCGTGTATTGAGTCGTAAATGGTTGCCTTATGAGGGGATTTTCTGCGGTTTGTGAATTCTCCTGTTTCGGGATCAAGCCAAGAAAGATACTTGACAGCGGGAAGGGCAGTAACTACGGTCACATCGCAGAATTCTAAAAAGCAGTCAAGCTTTTTTATGAGTCTGTAAAAAGAACGTGTCTGAATTTCGATAATACCTGTTTCGCTTACTATATCAGCTACATAGTTTCCTATTTTTACTTCCTGACTGTCAGAAAAAGGCTGATAGTATTCCTTTAAGACTGCGTGCATTGTTTTTTCACTTAGAGTGCCTATTCCTTTTCTGTTACGCTTGTTTCCTACAATTTTATCGCAAGCGTCTAAAAAAGCCTGTCTGTTCATATAAATCTCCTGAAATTGTTAATGTTAATGTGGAATCTTTTGTTTGCGTTAAATAAAAAAGCATCAAGACTATTTTATCAAACAGAATTGATGCTAAACTTTCAATATCAATTTGTATGAAAATCAGTCTTTATCTTCAATTTCGACCATGATTTTCTTACCCTCTTTTGTAGCCTTTGCACGCATTACTATTCGGATAGCCTTAGCAATTCTGCCTTGCTTTCCTATAACTCTGCCCATATCATCAGGCGCAACGTGAAGATGATAAGTTATAATGCCCTCATCATTAGGTTCATCTTCAATAACTTCTACAGAGCTTTTATCTTCAACAAGCTCTGTAACTATTGTTTTTAGTAGTTCTTTCATAATATCTTCTCCTTAACACCCCACCGAGAGGAAGCCTCCGCAGACTTTGCGGCAGGCTTAAAAAGCAGGATAAGTAAACGGTTGTTGGTTATGTGGGGTTTGTGTAAAACTCCTGCTTTTGTTCAGGTATTAAAGAATACCGTTCTTCTTTAACAGTGTCTTGACTGTGTCTGTTGGCTGCGCGCCGTTTGCAATCCATGATTTAGCTTTTTCACCGTCAACACTTACAACAGACGGCTCTTTAGTTGGATCGTAATATCCGATCTCCTCAATAAATCTTCCGTCTCTTGGGTATCTTGAATCAGCAACAACAATACGATAGAAAGGAGCTTTCTTAGCACCCATTCTTCTAAGTCTGATTTTAACTGCCATTATTAATTCACCTCCATAACAGAATATATAAATTATGCTATTGCAATAATTAACTTAATATTAAAACGGCATTCCGCTTCCGTGATAACCGCCGCTTCCCGGTATTCCCGGCATACCTCCGCCCATTCCGCCGAGCAGATTTCTCATTTTCTTTTTGCCCATTTTTCCTTTTGCAAAACCTGACATCTGCTTCATCATTTTATTCATCTGCTCATATTGCTTCAACAGGCGGTTTACGTCTTCGACCTTTGTTCCGCTTCCCGAAGCTATTCTGCGTTTTCGGTTTGGATTTATAATGTTCGGCTTTTCTCTTTCCTTTGGTGTCATAGACTGAATTATCGCTTCAAGTCTTGTAAACTGCTTTTCATCTATATCCGCATCTTTTATTTGATTTCCCAAACCGGGGATCATTCCTATCAAAGATTTAATAGAACCCATCTTTTGAATCTGTTTTAGCTGTTCTAAAAGGTCTGTAAGGTCAAAGCTTCCTCTGTCCTTAACTTTCTTCGCAAGACGTTTAGCGTCCTCCTCATCAACAGTTTCAGACGCTTTTTCAATAAGAGTAAGCATATCTCCCATTCCGAGAATTCTCGAAGCCATACGCTCAGGGTGGAACACCTCAAACTCGTCCAGCTTTTCTCCTATGCCGAC
>CANPWR010000057.1 GCA_947584825.1 uncultured Clostridia bacterium
GCGATATACAAGTGGCTGACCTTCATTCCAAATTTCTCCAGCACATACTCCTTAATTTCTTCATAGCTGGCTTTCTTCTCGGCGGCGGTCAAATCCATCTCGTCCATCGTGAGTTCGACTTCTATATGCTGCTTGACATTGAGTTTGGACAATAAGCATACCGTCTCGACATGCGCCGTTCTAGGAAACATATCTACAGCTTGTCCTTTAACTGCCTTGTAACCGTTATCACACAAATACTTTATATCTCTCGCCGCTGTTGAAGGATTGCAGGAAACCATTATAATTTTGTCAGGCGACATTTTTAGCATTGCATCAAGTGAAATACCGTCACAGCCCTTTCTTGCAGGATCGGCAATAATTATGTCGGGAGTCTCTCCCCTATCAATCAGCCTGTTAGCGACTTTTCCTGCATCTCCGCAAATGAATTCAGCGTTTTGTATTCCGTTTAATTGGGCATTGAGCTTTGCATTTTCCACAGCATCGGGAATGATTTCAACACCTATCAGCTTTTTCACACTACCTGCCAGTGAAAAGCCTATCGTTCCGATCCCGCTGTATAAATCAAGAATAGTCTCGCTACCCTGTAAATCTGCATATTCTTTTACTATCCCGTAAAGTTTCTCAGCCTGTGCGGTGTTTATCTGATAAAATGAATGCGGTGAAATCCGTACTTTGTTTCCGCACATAATGTCTGAAATGTACTCCTTACCGAAAAGGACCTCATTTCTCTTTCCAAGAATGACATTGGTTTTATCAGGATTGATGTTCAGAACTATGCTCTTTATTTCCGAAAATTCTTTTGATATTTCCTCGGAAATATTTTTAAATCTATCATCGCACTTAGTGACCACAAGGCAAAGCATTATTTCTTTTGTGTGAAAACCCTGTCTGATATAAATATGACGAACCTGACCTTTACCTGTCTCCTCGTCATATGCTTTAAAGCCGTTATTTCCTAACAGCTTTACCGTAAAATCTGCAATTCGATTGAAAATCTCAGGCTGTAAAAGACAGTCGTTGTTATCAACTACCCTGTGCGAACGCTTTGAGTAAAATCCGCATTTTAACTTGCCGTCTTTCTCGCTTACAGGATACTGCGCTTTGTTCCGGTAGTGAAGAGTTTCCTCACAGCCGAGTATATTATCAAAGTCAATTGACAGCTTCCCTATTCTCTCAAAAGAATCCTTTACAAAGTTCTGCTTGGCTTCAAGCTCAGCTTCGTATTTTAAATGCCGAAATGAACACCCTCCGCACTTTTTATATGTAGAGCATTCAGCTGATACTCTGTCACTTGACGGAGTGAGTATTCTCTCAATTATACCGTAAGCGTAGGTCTTTTTCAGCTTGACAATTCGGCAGTCTATTTCATCACCAATTGCCGTAAACGGAACAAAAACTGCCATTCCCTCATACCGACCAACACCATTGCCTTCATTTGTTAAACTGTCTATTTTAAGTTTTTTTATATCGTTTTTCTTCATATACACACTCAGCAATCATAAAATATTTTTCTCTATAAATCCCCAAACCTCTTTTTTCTTCTCTAGCATAATATCGAAATGCTTGATATACTCAAGCGGAAATTTATAGTTGAATATTCTCTTTAAATGCCCGTTCCTTGCAACCAGCTTTGTCGACGCACCTGCACCTAAGGCTATTATAGACTGATTTTCCTCCATAATATAAATATTATACAAGCTTTCTTTACCAGGCTTTGACCAGCCTACGTTTTCCAAATTCTCAAGCATATTTTTCTGCCTGTATAAATAATACGGATTGTATCCACTCTCCATAAGCCTTTTAGACGCATAGTCAACCATTTGTTCGGCAGGATTGTCAATAACTGTATCACTTCTGCGGTTCAAGTCAGCAGCACGCTTTATTGACAGCGTGTGAACCGTCACATTCTCTGGATCAAGAGCTATTATCTCATCTGTTGTATTCTTAAAACTCTCCACTGTGTCAGTCGGCAGACCTGCTATAAGGTCAGTATTAATGCTGTTAAATCTGATTTCTCTTGCCAACGTATAGCCCTCAACAAACTGCTTTACAGTATGCCTTCTGTCTATAGCTTTTAAAACATTGTCGTTCATAGTCTGAGGATTTATAGAAACCCTGTCCGCACCGCAAGACTTTATAACCTCCAATTTTCCTCTAGTTATAGTGTCGGCTCTTCCTGCCTCAACCGTGTATTCCCTCAAAGATGATAAGTCAAAATGTCGGGAAATAGCATTCATTACCTTTTCAAGCTGATTTGCCTCAAGAGACGTCGGAGTTCCGCCTCCGAAATAGATAGTGTCAAGTTTTAGACCATTACACGAAATCAAATTTCCAGTATAAGCGATCTCGTCACATAGTCGGTCAACATACTCGGGAATAAGCCTTATACTGCTCTCTACAGACTGAGAAACAAACGAACAGTATGAACATCTCGACGGGCAAAATGGTATGGAAATGTACAAACTGAAAGAATTACTGCTCAAATTTTCAAGAGCCTTTTTTTGAGTAAGTGCTGTTTTATAGGCTATTTTGATTTTTTCCTTATCGCAAAGAAATGTTTCAGAAAGTTCTTTCTCAATTTCATCTTTTGACATTCCGCTGTCAAGCATTTTATTAATACGCTTAACCGGGCGTATACCTGTGAGTATTCCCCATTTTGCAGACTTCCCTGTCAACTCAGACATACACATAAACAAAAGCCTTGCAAGTATTATTTCACAGCTGCCCTCATAGTTATCTGTCAAATTTAAAATTCTCTTTATTTTATACTTGATTTTTCCGTCTATTCTGCATATAGTGTAAAGACAAGATTTTTCTTTTCCCTTTTTACGTCTTATAAAGCAATAATCACCGCTAAAGTATTCAGTCTTTATATCATAATAAATATCAAAAAGCGTAGCAGGAATAAACAGCTTTACTACGCTTTCAAGTTCATACTTAAAATCATTTCCGCTAAAAATCAAAGTCATTTTACAGTTACCTCATATAAGGATTAAACGCTTTTTCGTCTACTAAGCTTGTGGGTGCGCCGTGACCTGAATAAACAGTATAGTCATAATCAATTTCCTTCAGCTTTTTCAGCGAATTAATAAGCATTTCAGGATCTCCGTCAACCATATCTGTTCTTCCAACCGATCTGTAAAATAGAGTATCACCCGAGAACATAACATCGCCGCACACATAACATACAGATCCGCTTGTATGTCCCGGAGTTGAAATGACCTCAAATTTAAGCTCGTCTTGAATTACAATATCTCCATCTAACAAAACTTTAGCATTTCTATAAGGCTTTAAAGGTATTCCTAGAAAATTTGATAAGCTGAGATCTAAATCATACAGCTTATCATTATCGGCTGTATGAATATAAACCTCACATCCTGTTTTTTCAGCTAAATCATAAACTGCTCCCATATGATCAATATGGCCATGCGTCAACAAAATCTTTTTCAGGGTAAGTTTGTTTTCCTCAAGCTGAGAAATAATATAATCTGCATCAGCAGGCGCATCAATCAAGACCGCATTTTTACTGTCTGTTTCAATAATATAAGAATTAGTTCCAATATCACTAAGTGGTTTAAGTTTTATTATTTTCATAATGTTAATCCCCTTCTAAATGCAAGAATCTCTTTTTTCATTCCCATCTAACATCTAATCTTTTGCTCTCTGCCCCTTGATTTTAGACTTTTGCGTTAGTTTTTCTTACGTTTATCAAAGTTCGACCTGCCGTTCATCAATGCAATAAATATTATAAATTTTCCAAAGGCAGAGTGGATGCAATGTCACCGTTACGTTACTATTTTCCTGTTCTGTCAACTGAAATAACACTGTCTATTTTCTTAAGACGTGTAATTACATTGTCGAGCTGTTCTTTACCTGCAACACTTATAGTAACAATTACATTTGCGTTGCCGTTTTTTAGTTCTCTTGCAACAGCCTCATGCATTGGTATTTTAATTGCCGCCAAAACATTTGAAATATCTGCAAGCAGACCTATTCTGTCATACGCGACTAAATCAAGAGTTGCCCTAAAGTATGAGGTATTTCTGTCCTCAGCCCAGTGTACCGCAACCCATCTTTGACTGTTTTCCTCTTTTCTTATTTGATTTAAAAAGTTGATGCAATCTCTTTTATGAACAGAAATACCGTGTCCTTTAGTAATAAAGCCTATTATATCATCACCCGGAAGCGGTGAGCAACAGGCAGCGAATTTGACTAGACAATCGCCTATACCGTCTACAATTATTCCCGACGAATTGCTCTTGACTGTATTTGTCTGAACATCAATTTCCGATTTATTGAGATCAATCTGCTTTTCATATTTCTTATTATACTCGTCCTTTAATCTCCTGATGACCTTATGAAGCTGTACTCCGCCATACCCAATTGCAGCATAGAAACTGTCCAGACTGTCACAGTTGTGACGTTTCATATCAGCGGCAAGAAACTCTTCTAAATCATTTTCAGGAACATGAATGAAATTACGCTTAAACTCACGTTCAAGCTCTGCCTTACCCTCAATAATATTCTCCTCACGGCGTTCCTTCTTAAACCACGAGCGTATTTTGGATTTTGCCTGATTCGTTTTCGCAATATCAAGCCAAGACCTGCTTGGACCGTGATTTTCATTGCTGGTAGTTAAAATCTCTATAATTTCACCGGTCTGAATCTTATGGTCGATAGACACCATTTTGTTGTCAGCCTTAGCACCTATCATTTTATGTCCCACCTGCGTGTGGATAGCATAAGCAAAGTCGATGACCGTAGAATCAATAGGAAGCGAAATCATATCCCCTTTTGGAGTATAAGCAAAAACATCCTCAGGAGCAAGATCACTTTTTATCGTTCTAACGATCTCCTCAACGTCATCGGCTTCCTTTTGAGCCTCAAGAATTTTTCTGATCCAAGCGAGACGTTCATCGTTTTTATCCTTTTTGGTAATTCCCTCTTTGTATTTCCAGTGCGCTGCGATTCCGTATTCAGCAGTGTGATGCATATCCCATGTTCTTATCTGGACTTCAAAAGGTATACCCTCACGTCCGATAACAGTTGTGTGTAGTGACTGATACATATTTGGCTTTGGAGTAGAAATATAGTCCTTAAACCTGTTTGGGATAGGATTGAACATCTCGTGTATTATTCCAAGAACTCCATAACACTCTGTAACTGTATTTACAATGATTCTTACAGCATACTTATCGTAAATCTGATCAATATCCTTTCCGTCTCGGAAAATCTTTTTATATATACCATAGTTGCTTTTCACCCTTCCCTCTATTTCAGGAACAGGATCAAACTCCTCTTTTAGTCTTGTTCTGATTTTATCCTTTATCTTTTCAATAAGCTCAATTCGCTTTTCCTTACGCATATTCATCTGCTTTTCGATTTCTTCATATGCATAAGGATCCAGATACTGAAACGACAGATCCTCTATTTCCTCTTTAATTGACTGTATTCCCAGCCTGTGAGCAATAGGTGCATAGATGTTCATAGTCTCCAAAGCGGTAGTTCTTCTCTTAGCATCTGTCCTGTATTGCAGGGTTCTCATATTGTGAAGCCTGTCGCACAGCTTTATGATAATGACTCTTAAATCCTGACTTGTCGCAAGTATAATTTTTCTCACATTTTCAGCCTGCTGTTCCTCTCTTGTTGCAAGAGGAATTTTCCTCAGCTTTGTAAGACCGTCAACAAGCATAGCTACGTCAGGTCCCAGTTCGTTTCTCACCTGCTCTATAGTGAAATCAGTATCCTCTACAACATCGTGCAAAAGAGCGGCTGCAATAGAGTCTGTATCCATACCTAAATCTATAGCTATAAGAGCAACAGCTATAGGATGTGTAATATACGGCTCTCCCGAATCACGAGTTTGTCCCTCATGATTTTTCTCAGCAAGCTCATAAGCACGAGTGATTTTATCAAGATCATATTTTTTGTCATCGCTTGTGATTTTCTCAAGCAGCAAATCAATTGAATAGTTCTTTGAATTTACCATAATAACTTCAGTCCTTGCAATAGTATTATAATGAATAAATCTTATTTAAAACAGTTGATTTTGATAAATCAACTCTCTTTGAAACCTCAACCATATGTACCTCTTGTCTTGATGCTATGAGCTTTATCAAACCAAGCTCATTAAAGGCGTCTAAAGCTATTCGCAGCTTAAAATAGTTCATTGACTGTGTATTAAATTTCATAAACAGCTTATCTATAGATACACGTTTAACCGACATAATGAACTTATAAATCTTAACAAGTTCATCTCTTGTAGGCTTAACCCGATAAATAACATTCTGCGGTACTATTTCACCTCGCATATAAGCCTCATAGCATGACTTTGCCGCAAAATACTTCTTTCCTGAAACGCCGTGATTTCTAAAATCCACAACCCTCATCGAAAGCTGTTTGTTCCCCTTATACTCTGTAACCTCCATATTGACAAGCATATCAACCATATCCCCTACATTAAACGGAAGAGACTCAGGAGGTCTTGAAAACAAAAGTGCTGTTTGAGTTGCACCTTTGTAAGAAAATTCTATCTTTGTATGTTTCCCCTGAGACAGCGGAACTATCTTCATAACATTAGCACCAATTATCGCAAATATAGGCATTTTATTACCTTCACCAAAGGGTTCTAAAACACTCAGGCTTTCTGCCATACTTATATCAAAATCCTTAGCTTCAAGAAGTTTATCAGCTGTAATTACCATTCCGCTAAGACTATCGCATTTTCCGGCAAATTCCGATACTTTTTTTATAAACATAGGAATGTCATCAGCTTTTATTGTAAGTCCCCCTGCAAAATTATGCCCGCCGAATCTGATTAAAGTATCCTCACAGTACCTTAAGCATTTATAAACATTAAATCCCTCAAAGCTTCGAGCAGAACCCCTGCCTATCCCGTTATCGTCAACAGAAATTATAAAGTTTGGCTTTCCGTAAAGTTCCATTATTTTTGCTGATACTATCCCAATAACACCGTGATGCCATCCCCTGCCGCTTATAACCAGTACCTTTTCATTTAATATTTCTGGGTGTGAGTCTATATATTCAAAAATATCCTTTATTATCAAAAGCTCAGTTTCTTTTCTCTGGTTATTCAGCATCATAAGATTATCTATATCGAACTTTGCGCTTTCGTCCTCAGAAATCAAAGCATCCACCGCAGTTGATGCTGAACCGAACCTTCCTGCCGCATTAATTCTCGGTGCAATTCCGAACGCTACGGAGTTTGAAGTTACCCTGCTTTTGTTTATTCCGCATTTTTCAAGAAGATATAGCAATCCGTAATTTTCACTGTTTTCAAACATATCAAGACCGCTTTTTACAAGACTTCTGTTCTCACCTTTAAGCGGAACGATGTCTGCAATAGTTCCAACTGCTGCCAAATCGGAGAATTGTTCTGAAACAATTGAATAATCGCCGTCGAGTGCTGCACAGAGTTTAAAAGCCACACCTACGCCTGCTAAGTCCTTAAATTCCGAAGGGCAATCCTCACGATGAGGGTTAACGACCGCATCTGCTTCGGGAAGCTCTTCACCCGGTTGATGGTGATCAGTTATGACAAGCTTCATGCCTAACTCTTTAATATATCTGGCTTCTTCAATTGCCAAAATCCCGTTGTCTACAGTAATTATCAGCGAAACTCCCTGCTCCTTAAGTTTATCCACAGCTGCTTTATTAATACCGTATCCTTCGTCACGATGTGGAATGTAATACATAACATCTGCCCCACTGTAATCGAGATACTTTACCAAAATAGTCGTTGAAGTAACACCGTCGCAGTCATAATCACCATATACGCAAATCAGTTCGCCGTTATATATTGCCTGGGAAATAATTTCAACAGCCTGAGGCATATCCTTTAACATCATTGGATCAGAAAGCTCTTCGTCACTGAAAAAATCAACGAGCATTTCCATATTTTCATATCCTCTTGAAACCAATACTTCAGCACAAAGTGATGTTAAATCAGTTTTTCTTAAAATCTCGTCAACCTTTTGAGAATCAGGCTTTTTAATTTCCCAGCGCTTCATACAAATTTCCTTTCTCAGTTTTTAATAATTTATTATACCACTTTTTTATCTATATTTCAACACGCATCAGGCATGTATACTTTGACCTAAATTTGTACATTTATTATTAGCCTATGAAAAATCTGTCTAGGATGCAACGTAATGGCTATTTACAATTTGCAAAAGTAAAAGCACAATATATAAAAATTCACGCACTTACAAATGCGAGGACTGGATGCATCGTCACCGTTGCTGAAAATACTTAGAAAAATGCACCACTAATGCAAGATATAAAAAATTCACGTTCCGTAAAATACGAAATGCAAACAGGCTCCGGCGGTAATGTTGCTTTTTTCCAAGTATTAGCCCGCCGTTGCATAAAAATAACCGCCTTCAGCTAATTTACCAAAGGCGGCAATGCGTGCAAGGGTCACCTATGCTGTAAAAACTCAGCAATAAAGATTTTTCAATTATGAGACATATTACATTTCCATGTCAGCCACTACAATTTCAATATCGTGAAGTTTTTTAAAAGACCCTTTAACACTAAAACACAAATGCTTTATCAATTTTATTATAGTCTATTAAAAATTGGTGTACCTTTAATGGGTCATATGTATTTTCACAATACGATAAAAGCAATTTGTTGTTCGATAATGAAATCATTTCATTGAAATACGGATTATAAATAGGAACTTGGAAATTTGCTGCTTTAAT
>CANPWR010000058.1 GCA_947584825.1 uncultured Clostridia bacterium
CTTTTTTACATACTGTAATCATTTGTTCCTCCTGGCTTTTCATCTTCATCAAGGCACATTTTCAGATATTCCTCGGTCCTTTGGCGTTCGCGCTGAAGTATCTTGTCCACCGATTCATAATCAATGTCCGCCATAAGTATCTTTTCAAGATTCTCTTTGTTTGTCAGAAACCTGTCCTTCAAATTCAAATCTTCAAGCAAGGAAATAAGTTTCTGACTGTTGCCGCCTGAACCATCACGGATTACTGTAGCGAATTTTTTGTGACATCTCACTGAGAAAATTGTTCCGTGGAAAGTGTCGGTAATTATGTATTCCGCATCCACAAAATACTGCAAAAGTTCATATGGGTCGGCGTTGATATTCCTATCAACCCATGTCTGATAAAATCCGACGGAATAAATCTTATATCCGTTTTTTTTTGCAAAAGATTTTATTTCCTTTATGTACCGCTTATCGTCGAAACGGAAATCATAAGCATAAATTACAATATATTTTTTAGAAACATTCTTCCTCCCAGGAACAGGCAAATCTCCGACCAAAACAGGATCAAGGTGACGATAAACTTCTGCGTCAGGCAAAAGCCTTTTTGTAATGCTGTATGAGTTTTCATCGCGAACTGAAATGTGCTTCAGATTAGACATTGCTGCAACAAGCTCGTCACGAACACCGTATTTTTCGACATCTGCATATGTAGATGAGCCGAATGAAGCGGCATAAGAATTAACGTGATCATTGTCTATTACACCATGAAGCTGCAGAGAAAATCCCCATTCCGCAGGCTGCGCAAAATTGAATACTTCGTCACTGCCGATTATTATGCAATCGTAGTCGGAGGAGTAATTCAAAGTTGAACAATTAAGAGAATTTTCTAAAAAAGATTCAAATATTTTTGCCTTTTTTCTTGCAAATTCGAAATGGAATTTTACTTTTTCAAAATAATAAAATATCTTGGAAATTTTAATTGATCTTTTAGGAGATTCGTACAGTTGCCTACCAGGTATAATATCTATAAATTCGACCGTGTGTCCGGCATCTGCAAAAAACTGACTTAGCAATTTTGCTTGCCAAAACGAACCGTGATTAACAACTCGCTGCATTGTAAGTATTCCAATCAACAAATTAATTTTCACCTCATTGCTCATTTATGTTTTACTCATGCAATTTGTAATTTATTACCGATATTTCCATTCACGAAATTATTTATAAGTTATAAAGCCTTTCAAAGCATATATTGCCCTATTTTTTCTCGCTTTCGCAACAGTATGATTTCCTATTATATGCTGAACCATCCACATTATAAAGTTTCCAATAACTGTTCGAGAAAAATAATACACTCCCCATAAAAGAGAATAATTCTTTACAGCCTTTTTATAGAGTGCTCCTGTGCCAAATGCATAGCTTGAGATTTTTTCAAGCTGAATATACTCAATAGAAGGATTACTGTGATACATCTTGATTTTACGGGTGAAATATACAGTTTTTCCTTGATGCAAAGCATTCATCAATACATCGGTTTCCTCGCCTGATCCGTAAATGCTTCCCACTCCGAATTTTTCGTCAAACTTAACTGATTTAAGAAAATCCGTCTCTATTATCATGCATGCGCTTCTTAATCCTTTAAAAACATTTTTCCAGCCTATTTTACAGTCATTTAAGTCTGTAGCCGGTTTGTTTGTTACCGGATCATACAACAATCCGACTAAAGCTGTCGGTCTGATATCGCATATCATTTCATCAGCAGTTTTTAAATAATTTTCATCATATAATGCATCATCGTCTATTAAGCACACATAGTCACCTGTTACACATTGCAAGCCAATATTTCGCGCATGTGATAATCCCTTTTCGTCAATATGTATGTACGTAATTCTATTGTCAATTTCAGCAATACCGTCGTTGCGAAATTCTTTATCGCTCTGGTCTATAATTATAATCTCATAATTATCATAAGCCTGATTTAAAAGCCCATTAACACAGGTTTTCAGAATTTTCGGTCTGTTCAAAGTTGCTATTAACAGAGAAAATTTAATGTTCATATACTTTACCGATCCTTTTTACTCCCAAAGCACATACGGTAAATAGGGCTGTATTCTGATATAAAACAGTATGAGTAAAATTGCATTGGTTCCTCCGTACGCAATATATTTACTCTTTTTGTTAAAAAACCTTTCAATACACATCGGCAAAAACAGCATAAAGAAGTATGTAAAATAATATTCGACTCTTGCCGCTGTGTAATTGTGCCGCAAAATTGTCATAAATTCTATCCCAATCATTGAAAGAGTAAACAGCGTCCAAAACTCACTTTCATCCTCAAAAGCAATCTTCTTATGTTGTTTCCAATAGTAGCAAAACCCGAATATTGCAAGAAAAACAAGTGCTACATATGCTCTGTTTCCCTCACTTGTTTCGTAAGCAGAAAAAATACCTGAAGGATCTAAATACCCTGCATATGATGGAAACAATCTGACAAAAAGTACAAAAGATGTGTCTAGTAAAAAAGTTAATGCAAATGTAATAACGATTGCCAATAGGGATTTCGCACGGTTCATATTTATAAATGATAAAAATATGATAATAACACCAACAATAGCGGTAGCGTGTGTACCTATAGCCAAGATTATCATAAATATAGATGGAAACATCATTTTTCTCTTCATGAAATGGTATGCCCATAACACTAACATTGTCGCTAATGATTGCCTCGCTGCATTCATTGCCCAAAAATAATACGCAATGCTTAAATAGTAAAAACACGACATTGAAAAATTTTCAGAATTAAAGTATAAAAAGACCGTCACTCCTATTACAAAAATATATGAAGTAAAAATAACGATGGTATGTGGGTCAGTGCTTATCACTCCAACTATTTTGTTGTAAATAGTATAAATCGGCATTCTTGTAAATTCATTCAAGTCTGTAAGGCGATTCGTCACGATTCTTGGAAATATTCTAACTGCGTAATTAAAAGTATCCGTTCCAACACTAAAAGCTCGAAAAGCCATCAAGCTTCCCCAAAATAAAATAAACAACCATAAGAGTATCTTTTTTCTTAAGGATTCATTTTTTATTGCGTTTAAGAGATACATAGTAAGAAGTGTTCCCGCCATGCCAATAGTGTATACATTCATCATATTTTTCCCACTTTAGAATTGTTGAATTATGCTCGGGTTAAAATAATCACATAGTTTAGTGATTTAGTAATTCTTCTAAAATTTTTGCAGATTTCATGAAATCATATTTATTTAAAACGTCCTTAGTCCTCTTTTTGGGATTTGCAAGAATGTCAGAAAGTCTTATTTTTGCTTCTTTAGGGTTAATGTAATACACGCTTTCCCCTAACACCTCTGGTAGAGAAGTAACATTAGAAGCAATAACTTCAGCCCCAAGTACCAAAGCTTCAAGAGGAGGTAATCCGAATCCCTCATAAAGCGACGGATGGATAAATGCTCTACAGTTCTTTATCAGCGCACAAGCATCTTCGTCCGAGATAAAACCTAACATATGTACATTTTCAGGAATCTTAAACTTGTCCGTTTCATAATATTTTCCGGCAATCGCGTAAACGCAGTCCGGATTATATTTCGCGTTCTCAATAATCCACTTCCCATTTTTGTTGCGCGACAACGTTGACAGCGAGAAGAAATATTCTTTCGGCTCTAAAAAAGGATATCTTTTCTGCCAGTCTGGGTTTTCCTTATACTCCAAAACATGTTGCCATGCACTTGGGACTACACTTACTTTTCCTTTTGCTTTGGGATAATACTTTTCAATCTCACCCTTGCTAAAATTGCTTACGGTCGTTATCGCTTTTTCGTGTCTCGCGATATACCAATATTGAAACACATGCCAGTAACGCGAAAGCTTGTTCCTAAAAGTCTTGTAATCCTGCGGATTTACTTTATACATAATATCGTGGATAGTCGTAATCCCCGGCTGAACAAACAGCGGACAGATATTACAGAAATTTATGCAAGTGACGTCTTTGTGCTTTTTGAGATATTTTCTCAGGTCGGTTTGCTCCCAAACCATGCCGATATGCTTGCCGATAGTTTCGACCTTGATATTTTTCAAATCCGGTATATCATTTGCATTTACCGGCGCGAGCAACGTGACTTCAATATCGGCGTCAAGGCATTTGTCAAGCGACTTTGTTATTTCCCGCGCATACCTGACTATGCCCTGCATTCTATCGGCAAGAAATTTGCCGTTGATAACGAATTTTTTACCCATCAAGTTCACCTATCAGCTTCATCAGATTCTTCTCAAAAATCTCTTCCGTAAAGTTTTCGAGCACCCTTGACCTTGCCGCCTGACCGTACTTTTCTCTCAATTCCGGGTCGTCTGCAAGCTTCTTTAGTGCTTCCGCATACGCCTTACTGTCGCCGTTCGGACATTCAATTCCGGTCACGCCGTCTAAGTTGACATAATTGACTCCGCTGCCGGGAATTGTGAAAGTAATGGCAGGTTTTCCAAAATACATTCCCTCGGCAAGTGCAAGTCCGAACGCTTCGTTTTTAGTAATCGACGGGAAGCAGAAAATATCGCAAGCCGCAAGATAAGCCGTAAGCTCACTGTCGCTAATCTTTCCCAAAAAACCAACGTTTGTAAGCCATTTTGCCTGATCCTTAAGTTCGTCCGTCAAAGGTCCGCTGCCACCTATGTAGATTCTGAAAGTATCATCGAGGTATTTAGCAGCTTCAATCAGATATTTATAACCCTTATACGGAACGTGACGTCCGATTACGAAGCAAACCGTTTTGCCAATGTTCTCTTGCCGAATGAGTTCAGCCTTTTCAATATCTGCTGAAGAGAATCTCTTTGTATTAATACCACTCGGGATAATCCTGCACTTATCCCTGAATTTATTAAGATATGGGCTGCCGTCTACATAATTAGGCGAAGTTGCCGCAATAACATTTGCGCGTTCAAGCAGACGGATATTTTGGCGGTGAAACAGTTTCCCGAGTATTTTTTGCCGTGTAATGTCCAGATGCCACCATAATATAAGCTTAAAGTTTCTTTTTCTGTATTTGAGGAGATAATGTGCGGCAAACGGATTCGGATAATTAAAAATAACTATATCGGGTTCAAATTCCTGTATTACCCGTCTCAGTTCCCGTGAAAAAGTCAGGGAAATTGCCTGCGACGCAACTTTTGCTATACAACCGCATCTAATGATTTCTTTTCCGTCAACGATATCTTGAACGGTTTCGCGCCGTCTGCACGAAAGTCCGTCTCTTTCAGCCGTTTCATTGAAACATATAGTTTTTATTTCAAAGTCTCCGCGAGATAACGCATTTACAATATCCCTTGAAGTTTGCTCTATCCCACCAATGTTGGGAAAAAAGTGATTTGTTATTTGCAGAACCTTTGTCACTCAAAACAACTCTCCTCAATCATCAGGCACAGCGCGTGATACACAGGCAAATGCATTTCCTGCACCATATAGGTTTCGGTCTCGGGGACTCTTATGCACACGTCTGCTATATCGCTGAGCTTGCTTTCTTTTTGCCCAGTTAGCCCTATGACCTTGATTCCCTTAGCCTTAGCCATAACTGCGGCGTAAAGCACGTTTTTGCTGTTGCCGCTGGTCGAGATTCCGAGAAATACATCGTTGTCATTGCCGTATCCGTTGACCTGTTGCGCAAAGCAGAGCAGCGGCTCGCAGTCGTTCTGATATGCCGTCGAAAGCGCAGGGTGACCGTCGAGAGCTATTGCCGGAAGCGCGCCCTGTAAGTTCTCGGCAAGGGTTTTACCGAGTTCGGGGTTTATGGCTATAAGCCTGTCCGCATACTCTTTCGGAAGCTTTCTCGGGTTCTTGAAGCCTTTCATAAGTTCGCCGACGATATGCTCGGCGTCGGCAGCACTTCCGCCGTTACCTGCAATAAGGAGCTTTCCACCATTCGCATAGCAGGTCTCAATAATTTCGTAAGCCTTTGATATATCATCCTTGCATACTGCAAGCTGCGGATATCTCTCAATCAGCATATCGAGCTGTGCCTTAACCTTCTCTGTCATATCTATCCTCCAAAATTTCTTCAATTGCTTTCAGCAAATCGCCATCTGTCGGAATAATTTTTGTTTTGCAGCCTGCCGCTTCTCCTGCACCCTTGTCATGCTCTCCGTCGCCTATCATATACGACTGTGTGAGATCGATATTGAAATCTTTTGCGGCTCTCTGCAGCATTCCCGGCTTCGGTTTACGGCAGTTGCAATCGAATTTAAGTTCTTTGACTTCTCCCTCAAACCCGCTGTCGGGGTGGTGTGGGCAGAAGTAAATGCCGTCCAGGTATGCGCCGTCTTTTCCTAAAAGCGTCTCCATTTTGTTATGTATCTCGTCGAGCTCCGCAAAAGTTACCTCGCCGCGCGCGATTACAGGCTGATTCGTCACAACTATTGCAAGATAGCCCGAGCGGTTGATTAGCTTTATTGCCTCTGCCACGGTTGGGAGAAGCTCGAAATCGTCAATATTGCGAAGAAATCCGACGTATTTGTTTATCGTCCCGTCGCGGTCGAGGAAAATCGCCTTTTGCTTGTTTCGCAGGTTCCTTGCGAACAGCTTTCCGCTCTCAAAATCTTTTGTGACTGCTTCAAACCTCTCCGGCGTACCCATATCCTTTACATACTCGGGGCTGTCGTAGCAGAACATTTTTCCCGTACCCGCGAGGGGCTTCAGCAAGTGCCTATCCAAATCTATTTTTGGCAAGTCAATATCGTTTTCCAAAAGCTTCGGAGAGATGATGTGCAGTCCTGCATTGACGCGGTTCTTGTAAAATTCGGGTCGCACGTCCTCTTTTGCAAGCCACTTCCGGACGGATTTATTCTCGTCTGCGATGATAAGTCCGCTGTCATAGGGGTGGTCGTTCGGGTGAGTGAACAGCGTAGCAAGCGCGTTGTGAGCTTTATGAAATGCCACAAAACGGTTAAAATCGATGTTGAATACAGAATCGGCGTTTAGAAGCAGAAAGTCCTCGGTCAGCTTGTCACGAAGTCTGAACAGGGCTCCCGCGTTGCCGAGAGGCTTGTCCTCAACGAAATAATCTATATGTACGCCGAGACGTGCTCCGTCGCCGAAATACTCGATTATCTTCTCCGCCATATGACTGACGGTCAGGATAATGTCGGTGAAGCCCTGTTCTCGCAGACACTCTATTTCGTGTTCCAAAACGGGCTTGCCGCAAATCGGGATAAGCGGCTTTGGAATGTCAGGAAAAAGCGCCGAGATACGCGTACCCTTTCCGCCGGACATGATGACTACTTTCACTTTTTCACCTCCATGGGCGTATAGCTTTCCGGCGAATAATATATGACCCTCGTGCCGCCGTTTTCAAATTCGAACGGAACATAGAGCAAATCTTTCATAGCCTCCATAACACTTGAGCGGCGTTCCGGTTGGACGTAGAATATCATAAATCCACCGCCGCCAGCTCCAAGAAGCTTTCCGCCCAAGGCTCCCGAGGCTATGCCCTTTGCATATAGCGCGTCTATTCCGTCTGTGGAAATCGCCGAGCCTGTCTGGCGCTTGAGCTTCCAAGTATAATCAAGCAATCTGCCGAAATCGTCGAGGTCTGAATGCTTGTCCGTGAGGACGTTCTCGGCTTCATCAACAAGCGAGAGCATTTCCTTTAACTGAGCAGTTTTGTCGCCTCTGTCCTTTGCGTTCGCAAGCTGAACATCCGACGAAAAGCGGGTAAAGCCGGTAAAGAACAAAAGCAGATTTTCGTTTAAACGGCGCTTGCGTTCGGGAGAGATAATCACCGGGCGGACTTCGTAACCGTCGGCGTTGAAGCTGATTCTGTTCAATCCTCCGAACGAAGAAGCTATCTGGTCCTGCCAACCGCCGGCTTCGTTGCAGAGCGTTCTTTCGAGATATATTGCTTCATCGGCGAGGCGCTTTTTGTCCGCGTATTTACCTTTCAAGGCGTGGAAAGCGTTCAACATTCCGACTGCGAAAGAGGACGACGTTCCGAGACCGGAGCGCGCGGGAAGATCCGACTCATAAGTGAGCCTTATTTCGTGCATATCCAGCATCTTCATCGCGTTGCGAATAGCGGGGTGTTTTATCTGCTCTACGTCAGTCACGCGCTCGGTCTGAGAATAGCAGAGCTCGGTCGAGTAGTCGAAAAAGCGCGGCAAATGGCGCACGTTGACGTAACAGTACTTGTCAAACGTGGTCGACAGCACCGCGCCTCCGTGTTCCTCGAAGAAATCTTTCATATCTGTTCCGCCGCCAAAAAATGACATCCGGAAGGGGGTCTTTGTGATAATCATTTACTCACACCCCACTCTTCCTCAAAACTGCCGCAACAGTTGCGAATATTATCTTAATATCCATCCACAGTGACCGATTTTGCACATAATACAACTCCATCTGCTGCCGCTTTCCGTCCTCATATGTGGCATTGTTTCGTGCGTATGCCTGCCAGTAGCCTGTCAAACCCGGTTTGACCGAAAGCAAAAGTTCCTGCTGTTCGGGCGTATAGTTCTCGATGAGCTCATCTTTTAGTATAGGTCTGGGACCAACTAACCGGAGGTCATTTTTCAACAAAATGTTATATGGTATCTGCATTACCTCATCGAGACTTAATTGCC
>CANPWR010000059.1 GCA_947584825.1 uncultured Clostridia bacterium
CAAAGATAATAAAGGAAAGGCTCAAAAAGTATATAGTAAGTGGAACACGAAGCTCAGAAAAGTAAAAGTGAAGTAGTGGCTTAACGTCACTCACACTCTGCCTTTGAAAATCATAGCGAAACGGCAGAACAGTACAAAGATGAGAACACATCTAAGTATAGCCTGTCATTTATCAGACTATGATATGATAAAAAGTTTTCAAAGGCGGCAAAGAAAAGCCTTCTAAATATTCCTAAATAAAGCCCGAGAGGGTAACTTATCCAAACTAGACAGAACAATAGCTGCTTCTCATATGAAATGATGAAGCAGCGGTTGGACTGTCAATAATAGTGATAAGTATGTTACGGCAATTGTCGTAATATGAATTAGAGAATTTATCTTTATGATATTATTTAGGTATTAAAAATCCCGACAATCTATTTGAGGACTGTCGGGATTTTGTATTGTAAATTTTAATTTAATATTACAAAATATCAGTTGACAAAACAATGTGTTTTATATATTATTATTTTAGTGGATTATTGATTTTAAATAAAAAGTTTTATAACTTATCTTAGAATTTGTGAAAATGTATAGAATAATTGAAATTAATATCTGCAATGTTTAGGAGTGTTTTGAGAATAGGAGGTAAACTATGAGTATTTATAGGAAATTTGCAAGCATTGCAACAGCGATTGTTATGGCTGCTACAGCAATTGGAATTTCTGCTTTCGTAACAGGTGCAGAAATTACAGGTGTTGTAATTAATGAAGTATGTCTTGGAAATCAGGGTGGAAATGGAAATCTTACAGGTGTCAAGGCAGTTTATGACAAAGATGGTGAAACTAAAACTGAGCTGTGCGATTGGATCGAGCTTTATAATCCAACCGATTCATCAGTTGATGTGTCAGGTTATCAGTTGAAAAAGACTGATTTGATTGGTGATGTTAAAACAGAAGCCGTAAATGGTACTGCTGTAGTTCCATCAAAGGGTTACCTTGTATTATACTGCAATAAATATTTGGATTCCTCTATGGTTGATTCTAAGCCGTATATTTCTATGAATCTTTCAAGTGACAGTTTGGATTTGGATTTGCAATCAAGCACATCTGAAAGCGTTGATACGCTGACTGTACCTTCTCTTGTTGATGATACTACCTATGCAAGAATTCCTGACGGAAGCGAAGATTGCAAGACAGTATTACCAACACCGGGTGAGAGCAATAATAACGCTAAAGCTTTTATACAGGCTCCGGAGTTTTCAAAGGAGAGCGGAGCATTTAATGACAGCTTTTCTTTGGAAATGACCGCAGAGGAAGGTGCAGAAATATATTACACCACTGACGGAAGTATTCCAACGGATAAGTCAGAAAAATATTCTGGTGAAATAAAAGTTGTGGATAGAACTAGTGAAAAAAATGTACTTTCTGCAATAAGTAAATATAAATTGACTGATAGTGATCATGCGGGCTGGGATGGAAATAGTGAACCTACAGTAAAGGTCGATAAGGCTACTGTCATCAGAGCGGTTGCAATAAAAGACGGAGAGCTTAGCAACGTAGTTACAAAATCGTATTTTGTAGGAAAAACTAACGAGACATACGCAGGAGTTCCTATAATCTCTATTGTTACAGATGCAGATAATCTATTTGATGATGAAATAGGAATTTATCTTCAGAAAAACTGCACTAACAAAGGTAAAGAATGGGAAAGACCTGTGCATATAGACTACATAAAGAATAACGAAGCGGTATTGTCTCAAGAATGCGGTATAAGAATTCAGGGCGGATACTCAAGAGGAGAATACCAAAAGAGTTTAAGGCTTTATGCAAGAAGTGATTACGGTGAAAAGAGCTTTAAATATGATTTCTTTGATGGAAAAGCAAAGGATACAGAGGGTAATGTTATTAAATCATTTAAGAAAATAACGCTCAGAAACGGCGGTAATGACGCTAACTATGTTAAATATAAGGACTCCCTTTTGCAAACCTGCGTGCTAGACAGAAGTTTCTCAACTCAGGCAAGCATTCCTTGTATTGCATTTATAAACGGTGAATACTGGGGAATTTATACTATGCAGGAGGATTACAACGACGATTATGCAGAAAGCCATTTCGGAGTTAATAAGGATAATGTTGTAATGATAAAGCCTGATTCTGCGAATAATAATATTCCTAAGATCGAAGAGGGCGAAGATGCAGATTTAGAGCTTTGGAATAATTTTGTAAGTTACGTAAAGGATTCGTCTAAGGATTTTTCAAAGAAGTCAGATTATGAAGAAATTTCTGAGATGATTGATTTAGACAGCTTTGCTGACTATGTTGCAGCGGAAACATATATATCAAATGAAGACTGGTCGGGCAAGAACTGGGAAGTCTGGAGAACAAGAACAGTTGATACAGAGACCGGAGGAAAATACAGTGACGGCAAATGGAGATTTATGTTCTATGATGTTGAGATGGGTGCATTCCTCTGGGGAAATCCAGGTGAAAGCTCTGAAAATGACAAGCTCTATCATATTTATAACGGAGGAAGAGAAAGCGAAGAACCCATTCAAACTTTAGTATATAAATTGATGCAGAATCCAGATTTTGCACAAAAGGTTTTCGATAATATTAAAGACTTAGCAAAAAACAGCTATGAGTCTAGACGTGTTATGAGTATAATGGCAGAGCTCCACGATTTGTATTATCCGAATTTGGAGAAATATTATCTTAGATTCCCTACAGGCAATGGTATTTGGGCTGCCGATCAGTGTGAAAACTGGATTAAAACATTCTTTACCGGAGGAAATAACAACGGTAAAACTTATGTTGCCAGAGACGTTTATGCTTTGGATATGGTAAAATACAATCAGGCAGTTATAAAATGTGAGGCGTTGAAGTCAAGCGATTGTGTAAGTGGGTATAATGAAATGCTGTCTGCTTTGAATAATCTTAAGTTAAGGTTAGAAAATACATCGATATCTTATACCAGTAAGAAAACCTCTTATGAGAATTTTTTAACAGCATACAATAATATGGTTCTTAATAAGAGCGGAGAAGTAAAGGTTCTTCTGTTTGATACAATATCTATAAAGAGACAGAATAATTATAGCGATGATCAATGGCTGGCGTTCAAAACAGCATACGACGAACTTGTTGATGTTTATAACGATCCTTCTGCCGATGATAATCAGAGGACAGTCGCTATTAACAAATTAAAGGCTTCTATTGATAATCTTGGAATAAATGTACCGCCAACGTCGTCTGATCCATCTTCGGAACCTTCATCAGATTCGTCTATTGATATACCTACACAGCCTACTAGCATTGCACCTATCTCAACGACCCCAACTCCTAAGTCAACTGCAACACCTAAGTCAACTAAAAACGGTAAGGCAGTAAAGGCTGCAAAAGACAAGGCAAACGCTGAAAAGGTAATTAAGAAGGCAAAGATTAAAAAGCTTACTGCGAAAGCAAAGGGCAAGAAAAAGATAGTCGTAAGCTGGAAGAAAGTCAAGAATGCAAAGGGCTATGAAGTGCAGGTATCGAAGAAAAAGAACTTTAAGAAGCTAGTATTTGACAAACATACTACAAAGAAAAAGCTTACAATAAAAAATGGCAAGATAAAAAGTAAAAAGACTTACTTTGTTAGGGTAAGGGCTTACACAACATATAAAGATGCTAATGGAAAACCTCATAAGGTATACAGCAGTTGGATAAAGAAGATAAGGAAAGTCAAAACAAAGTAGAGTTCAATAATAATGAAACCGCTCGGGGCAGTTCAGGATACCCGGGCGGTTTTGGCTATTTATTCGTATTTAAGCATTTTACAAACTCTACAGAGGAAGAGTGCGTTCAGGGGTTACCCATGCCGGTTCGACGGTTGCTTAACTATTTTAATTGTGGTATAATGTCTTTATAAAATAAATATCGGAGTGACACTGATGATAATATACAATGCGAAAATATATACGATGAACGATAGAAATGAAATAATTGGTAACGGATTTGTGGTGTATGAAAATGGTAAAATACAGTGTGTGGGTAGCGGTTGTCCTGATAATACTGAAGACGAGATGACTGATGCAAAAGGAAGTTCGCTGTTTCCAGGATTTATTGACTCTCATACTCACTTGGGTTTGTTTACAAGCGGCGTGGGGATTGAAGGAGAGGATTTTAATGAAGATTCCGATCCGGTAACGCCCCAGCTTAGCGCAATAGACGGCATAAATCCGATGGATTCTGCGTTTGAGGACGCAAGAAGAGCAGGAGTAACTACTGTTGCCGTTTCTCCCGGAAGCTCAAATGCAATTTGCGGAAGCATTATAGCTGTAAAAACAAAGGGTAAGCGCATTGATTCAATGTCACTCGGCAAGGTCGGCATGAAAATAAGTCTTGGTGAGAACCCTAAGATGACATATCTCGATAAGGATTCCACACCTGTGACAAGAATGGCAATAGCAGCGCTTATACGTGAAGCCTTACGAAAGGCGCAAAAGTATATTAATGATAAGGAGACAGGAGACGACGCTCCCGAATATGATGCAAAATGTGAGGCGTTGATTCCGCTGCTTAAAAGGGAAGTCAAAGCACATTTTCACTGTCATCGTGCAGATGATATATTTACAGCGATAAGGATTGCCAAGGAGTTTAATCTGGATTATGTTTTGATACACTGCACAGAAGGTCACCTTATTGCTGACGAGCTTGAAAAAGAAAATGCAACTGCAGTTATCGGTCCTATAATATGTGACAAATCAAAACCTGAGCTTGCAAATCTTACTCCTGCAAATAGCTGTATTTTGAACTCGGCTGGTGTTGATATTTCAATTTGTACGGATCATAGTGAGGTCCCAATTCAGTATCTTCCGCTATCTGCAGGCATTGCAGTAAAATACGGTTTGGATTATTATGAGGCTTTGAAAGCAATTACAAAAATTCCAGCAAAGCAGTTAGGATTGTTTGACAGAATAGGTTCAATAGAAGTAGGTAAGGACGCAGATATGGTGATGTTTGGCTCTAGTCCTTTTGATGTTATGAGCAGTCCTGAAATGGTGGTAATAAACGGAGATGAAATATAAATGAGAGAGATAAGTGTAAAGGAAGTTGAACAAAGGGTTGCAGAGCTTTGTATAAAGGCTAATCTGAATCTTCCGGTAGATTTGGAGGATTGTATAAAGTGCAGAGCGAAAGAGGAGAAGTCAGAAGTAGGGCGAAATGTTTTCACAGATATAATAGACAACATTAATGTTGCAAGAGATGAAACAATTCCAATATGTCAGGATACAGGTATGGCAGTTATATTTTTGGAAATAGGTCAGGATGTACATTTTGCCGGCGGAGGTTTATATGAGGCTATAAACAGGGGAGTTGCAAAAGGATATACAGACGGTTATTTAAGAAAGTCGATAGTATCCGACCCTCTTGAAAGAGTTAATACCAACGACAATACTCCTGCGGTCATACATACAAAAATAGTTGACGGTGACAAAGTTCGGATTATGGTAGCACCAAAGGGATTTGGCAGTGAAAATATGTCGGCTCTAAAAATGATGACGCCGTCTGCAACTTTCGATGAAATAATAGATTTTGTTGTTGAAACTGTTGCACACGCAGGTTCAAATCCGTGTCCGCCTATTGTTGTTGGTGTCGGAATAGGCGGTGATTTTGAAAGCTGTGCATATAACGCAAAAAAGGCTTTATGCAGACCTGTGTCAATAAGAAATCCAAAAGCTTTGTATGCTGACCTTGAAAAGAAAATGCTTGATAAAATAAACAAACTCGGAATAGGTCCTCAGGGTTTTGGCGGTACTGTAACAGCATTAGCGGTCAATATTGAACAGGCACCGACTCATATTGCAGGTTTACCTGTTTCGGTAAACATCGGCTGTCATGTTACAAGGCATGCTGAGGCTACGATTTAAGAGAAACGACTATTTTATAGGATATTTTTGTTTTGTCGAATATATTAATAAATAGTGGTTGACAAAATACTGCTGTTGTGATAAAATATTTCAGTGGTGTTTTGCCGGTGTGATGGAATTGGCAGACGTGCTGGACTCAAAATCCAGTGGTGGAGACACCGTACCGGTTCGACCCCGGTCACCGGCACCAGCAACGGTGACGTTGCATCCAGTCCGCGTACTGTATAGTGCGTGGATTTTTTATTTTCTCTCGTGTAAATTAGATACATTATTTTTCCTGTAATTCTTCTTGAATTTTACGATTGTATGTAGTATAATTAAATAAATATTTGATTACTGCAGGAGCTATGATATGAATATACAAACAATATTGCAATACGGTGTAAGAATACTTATTATTTTTATGATTTTACCCGTTCATGAGTTCGCTCACGCTTGGGTTGCCTATAAGTTAGGCGATGATACCGCTCGCTATTCGGGGCGGCTTACTATGAACCCATTTTCTCACGTTGACATTCTAGGCTCGATTTGCTTGCTGCTTACAGGCTTCGGCTGGGCTAAGCCTGTTCCTATAAATCCGCTGAACTTCAAAAACCGAAAGGCAGGTACGGCGCTTACCGCACTAGCCGGACCTTTGTCTAACCTTATAGTTGCGTATTTGGCAATGATCGTTCTAAAGATCGTAAGTTGGGTTTCGTTAGGTGGAGAGTTTTATTACTCTAATACCTATGTTTATGTTAATCTGATTTTTCAGTACTTTATTATCATAAATATCTGTCTGGCTGTTTTTAATCTTATTCCTGTTCCGCCGTTGGACGGCTCAAGAATCTTGTGCTATTTTCTGCCCGACAGTTTTGAGTATAAGCTCGCTCAGTATGGAAATATAATATATATTGTCTTTATTGTCTTTGTATTGTTTTTTAATGTGCTGAACGGTCCTCTCTCTTGGGTCGAAGGAAAGGTTTTTGACCTGTTCGACTTTATGACAGGTTGGGTGGATTTGATTATGAACGTAATTATTAATTAGTCAATTGCAAACCGAAAGGTATTAGTCTCAATGAATAAACTTCAATTTAAATTAGAAGCTTTTGAAGGTCCGCTTGATTTGCTCCTTCATTTAATTTCAAAACATAAACTGAATATCAACGATATTGAAATCTCGCTTTTGCTTGAACAGTATCTCGACTATATTGACGGATTGAAGGAACAGGATTTTGAGATAGCAGGCGAGTTTCTGGAGATGGCGGCAAGACTTATTTATATAAAAACCGTTTCTCTGTTGCCTAAGCCCAATGAGGCTGGAGAGCTTAAAAAAGAGCTTGAGGGTCGTCTTATAGAGTACTCTCTCTGCAAGCAGACCGCTGAGCAGCTAAAAAAAAGTTATGCAGGTGGAGAGATTTTTGTGAGATTGCCCGCACCAATTGAGATTGACAAAACTTACACCAGAGAGCATGAGCCTATTATCCTTGTTGAGGCTTATATGGGTATATCAGTAAGGGCAAAAAAGGTTCCTCCGCTGGACGCTTCAATCTTTAAGCCTATTGTTTCTAAAAAGATAGTTTCAGTTACGTCAAAGATAATTTTCGTATTGAAAAGGTTATACACAACAGGTGCTTGTAATATGGACAAGCTTTTTCATGGAGTTACCGATCGCTCTGAGAGAGTTGCTACCTTTCTCGCAGTTCTAGAGCTTACAAAGTCGGGCAGGATTTTGTTAAGCGACGATAACTCCGAGCTTTATTTCAGGGGACGAGATAAGAAAAGGGCGTAGAACATAGCAGTTTGCACCTTAAAACGAAAGGATTAGCGTAAATGAGTATAGATGAGAAAATTTCGGTTCTGGAGGCGGTACTCTTTTCAAGTGGTGAGCCGATCGATTCGGATAGACTTCAGGATACAATTGATATTGATAAGTCAACACTAGACAAGCTGATCAACTTGTTAAACGACAGGTATGATAACAGTAACAGTGCATTGATCGTATATCAGCTTGATAATTCGTATCAGTTGGGTACAAGAGAGGAATATGCTCCATACATAAAAAAGGCGATGGAGACAAAAAATAACTCTAAGCTTTCCCAGGCAGCTTTTGAGGTTCTTACTATTATCGCATACAATCAGCCTGTTACCAAAGGCTTTGTTGAACACGTCAGGGGAGTTGACAGCTCAAGTGTTGTAAATTCGCTCGTCGAAAAGGGTCTGCTTGAAGAAGCAGGAAGAATTGATGTTCCGGGACGTCCGATAGCATTTAAAACAACAGCAAACTTTTTGCGATGCTTTAAATTGAAATCGCTTGAAGAATTGCCACCATTGCCAAATCATGAGCAGCAGGTTACTTTAGAGGATATAGAACAGCAGGACTGAGCACTGCACGCTGTCCGCCTTTGAATAGTTTGTAAAATGTTATAGTTTTGCAACGGCGGTTCTGAGTAATTGATAATAGATTTAAAAGTTTTAGGTCAAGCCTTTTTCAAAAGGCTTGCGGGTCA
>CANPWR010000060.1 GCA_947584825.1 uncultured Clostridia bacterium
GCAAGACACGCAAACGCTCCTTTAAATCTGTTGTCTTCATCTGTGTAGTCAAGAAATTCAACAAATATTGACGAAAGCCCCGCTATTATTTCAGATTTCGCCTGAATTTCTACAATGTCTGACAATGGTATTTCTTTAACCATTTTGCTCATTGATGTCACTTCCTTTCTGTAGTTTAATCATTGGATATTTGATCGTCAAAAGCAATATCATAAAGTTTCTTGCATTCATCACGTAAGATGAACATCTCACTTTTAAGACAAGAAAAAGCCCCTCTTAGTTCATCTTGATGGTTGTAATCCAAATATGACTCGATAACTGATGACAGCCTTGATATGTTTTCCGATTTTTGCATGATGTCTTCAATATCAAATATATCAATTTTGCTGTTTGCAGTATTCATTTTGTCACTTCCTTTTTGTTTAGTATGCTTATATTATATGATATCGACATCAATAACATCAATAGGCAAATTACACAAAACTTTAATATTGATATTTGTGTATGTTGACTAAAGTATACAAATATGCTATATTATAGTTGTTAAAATAATCAAATTTATATGTAAGGTGGTATAAATTATGCCTGCTACAAAAGCTCAGATAAGGGCACATACTAAGTATAATAAAAATCATTATGATAGATTGGAAATGAAAGTCCCAAAGGGTGAAAAGGAAAATATTACAGAACACGCAAAAGAGTACGACGGTACTTTAAACAAATTTCTTAACAGAGCTGTTAAAGAGACTATGGAGAGAGATAAAAATAATTGACACGACATAAAGGTGGTATAAATTATGTCTGTAAGTAAAGCTCAGCAAAGAGCAACAAGTAAATACAAAAAAAGTCATTACGACAGACTTGAAATGCAAGTTCCAAAGGGTGAAAAAGAAAATATTACAGAACACGCAAAAGAGTACGACGGTACTTTAAACAAATTTCTTAACAGAGCTGTTAAAGAGACTATGGAAAGAGATAAAAATAATTGACACGACCATAAAGGTGGTATGAAAATGTCTGTTAGTAAAGCACAGCAAAGGGCAACAAATAAGTATAATAAAAATCATTATGATAGATTAGAAATGAAAGTACCAAAGGGTGAAAAGGAAAGCATTACAGAACACGCAATAGAATATGACGGTACTTTAAATAAGTTTCTTAACAGGGCAGTTAAAGAGACTATGGAGAGAGATAAAAATAATTAACACGACCATAAAGGTGGTATAAATTATGCCAGCTACAAAAGCACAGATAAGGGCACATAATAAGTATAAAAAAAATCATTATGACAGACTTGAAATGCAAGTCCCGAAGGGTGAAAAGGAAAGCATTACAGAACATGCAAAAGAGTACGATGGTACTTTAAACAAATTTCTTAACAGAGCTGTTAAAGAGACTATGGAGAGAGATAAAAATAATTAGCACGACCATAAAGGTGGTATAAATTATGCCTGCTACTAAAGCTCAAATAAGAGCAAATAATAAATACAAAAAAAGTCATTATGACAGACTTGAAATGCAAGTACCAAAGGGTGAAAAGGAAAGCATTACAGAACATGCAAAAGAGTACGATGGTACTTTAAACAAATTTCTTAACAGAGCTGTTAAAGAGACTATGGAGAGAGATAAAAATAATTGACCGGCGAGCCGCCGGTGGCACTGTCGCCTTTGGATAGATTGATAAATGTTATAGTTTGCACAACGGCGGACTAAAATAATTGACAATAGAAAGTGGACAATGGATAATGCTTCTATTAGCAATAATTAACGGTTGATTTAATTTAACGGCGGTGTTACAATGACAAGGCACTGTCAAAGACATCTAAGTATAGAACGGAGGATAAGGATATGAAAATATTATATACAGCCAGCGAGGCACTTCCATTTGCGGCATCGGGCGGATTGGCAGACGTAGCAGGTTCTTTACCGAGGGCGCTTAACCAAGCCGGAGACGACTGTCGAGTGGTTATACCAAAGTACGGAACAATAAAGCCAGAGCTTTTGGATAAACTGACATTTATGACTAATTTTTCCGTACCTGTTGCATGGAGAAACCAATATTGCGGTGTTTTCACAGCAGAGGTAAACGGAGTAACATATTATCTTCTGGATAATGAATACTACTTTGCAAGAAACGGGTTATACGGATTTTACGATGACGCAGAGCGATTTGTATTTTTCTCAAGAGCAGTACTTGAATTGCTTCATCACATCGAATTCAAGCCTGATATAATCAATGCAAACGATTGGCAGACTGCGTTGGTTCCTGTATATTACGATATTTTCTACCGTTATCAGTCGGGATATGAGGATATAAAGACGGTGTTTACAATTCATAATATACAGTATCAGGGACAGTACGGCTTAGAGCTTATCAACGACATAATGGGTATTCCTCTTTATCATACCGATTTGCTTGAGTATGACGGTGACGTAAACTTTATGAAAGCCGCTATTGAGGTTGCCGACAGAGTTACTACAGTTTCTCCGAGCTATGCGTGGGAAATTTTAGATTCGTGGTACGCTCACGGAATGGATAGGGAGCTTGTCAACAAGCAGTATAAGTTAAGCGGAATTTTAAACGGAATTGACAGAGATATATACAATCCGGAGACTGATAAAGTTATTCCTAAGAACTACGGTCTTAATGATATGTTCGGCAAGAGGGTATGCAAGAAAAGGCTTTGCGACGAAATGGGAATCAAGTCAGGAAGTGAGCCTGTTATAGGAATAGTTACTAGATTTGTTTCCCACAAGGGACTTGACCTTATCAAGTACGTTTTTGAGGACATTGTAAACTTAGGGTATAAATTTGTGATACTTGGTTCGGGTGAGAAGATATACGAGGACTTCTTCACTGAGATGTCATACCGTTATCCTGATAGGGTTGGAGTAAAGATAGGCTTTATTCCTGAGCTTTCAAAGAGAATTTATGCGGGAGCGGATATGTTTCTGATGCCATCACAGAGCGAGCCGTGCGGTTTGGCACAGATGATCGCACTCAGGTACGGAACGATACCGATAGTTCGTGAAACAGGAGGACTTCGTGACAGTATTACCGATGCAGGCGAAGCAAACTTAGGTGAAATCAAAGGAAATGGTTTTACGTTTAAGACATACAATGCACACGATATGCTTAATGCATGTGCAAGGGCGAGGGCATTTTACGACAATAAAATGGTGTGGGGACGATTAGTTGTACACGCAATGAAGGAGGATTTCAGCTGGAGAAAATCAGCAGCAAGCTACCATGACTTATATGCTAATATATAGAATTAAAAAACAAGAGACTAGATAACAATGATTATAACTAAGAAAAAATATAAGTTCTTGCAATTTGCTGAATTTTATGTTATTATGTAGAATAAAGATGAATTTTAGCACAGATAAATAGAAAAGAGTGCTAAAAATTATGTGTAATGTGTTATGTAAGGAGAGAATATGAAAGGAATAAAAATCTGCAAGCGTATTGCATCAGCGTGCATTGCGCTTGTGATCATGGCTGCGACATTTGTCATGCCGATTAGCACAAATGCGGCTACAGTACCTGTTACCGTAATGGTTTCAAAAGCAGGACAAGTCGTAGATACAATGACTTTCAACGGAGTGACAGTACAGGCAATATACATACCAAGAAACGACAGCAATGCATCAGAGATGTGGGACGACCCCGTATACTGCTGTGCAGCGTTAGTTTCAAAATTCTATAAAGCAGTTTACGGTTGTACAGTATACAATCTATGGCCGGGAAATACACCGCTTAGTGATGTGGGATACTTCACAAAGGTTAGCACTCCTCAGGTTGGGGATATATACGGAAACTCAAGCCACTGGGCAATAGTCAAGGAGATAAACGGCAGCGAGGTTGTATTATTCGAGCAGAATTGGACTTGGTATGATAGCAACGGTTGTTATGCAAAATATAACAGAACAGTAAATTTAAATAATCTTGAGTCGGATGTAAACTTTTTCAGATACAGCGGAGCAACTAATATATTACTTAAGCCGGTTCTGACAACAGACTATGCTTCGCTTGAAAATAGTGAAAAAACTTTTTCATGGACTGCAGGCTCCGATGCTGTGAACTCAACATTGAATGTATACGAATACAATTCATCTGGTACATATAACAGCAATAATTTAGTTTCGTCAACGACAGATATTTATGGAACATCAACGTCATTGACATTTCCGATGGGACATTATTCAGCACAGGTTATAAGCTACACCTCAACGGGTAATAGCTATTCAAGTGATTTTCAAGAATTTTATATAGCCGGCGAACCGCTTGCAACTGATGTACAGATAGGAGACACTCTAACGGTTGTTGCAGGAAGAACAAAAAATATTTCACATAAAATGCTTCCTGCTAACACAAATGATGTTCTTACCTGGACTTCAAGTGATAATTCTGTAGCTACTGTTTCAAACAGGGGTGCAATAACCGGAGTAAAAGCAGGAACAGTTATAATAACTGCAAAGTCAGTAAGCGGGATAAAGGACACCTGCACTGTAACTGTAAAGCCTGGAACTGTTGCGAATTTAAAGGCGTCGGGAAGCAGTAAAAGCTCTATAACTCTTGCATGGGATGCAGTATCTGATGTTACAGGTTACAGGGTTTTCAGATATGACAAAGTAAAGAAAAAATATGTTAAAATAGCAGATCTTAAAAATAACTCATATAAGCTATGGGGGCTTAATAAGGCATCTGCTTATAAGTTCAAGGTAAGAGCATATAAAAAGTCAAATAAAAAGAGCTATGTAGGAAAATATTCTCCGGTTGTGAGAGCATATACAAGACCTGATAAGCCCAAAAATCTGATGGCTTTACCTCTTAAACAGGCGTCTTCTGTAAAGCTGTCGTGGACAAGCTCAAAGGGTGCAAATAACTATGCAGTTTTTGCAAGTGCTGACGGAGGAGATTATATTAAGCTTAAAACAGTATCGGGTAAGAAGCACTCAGTAAAGCTGAAAAAGTTAAAAACCGGTACGTCATATACATTTAAGGTTAAAGCAATAAAGAAGATCTCAGGTGTTGAAGTATACAGCGGAGGTTCTAAGAAAGCATATGTTGTAACAAGACCCAGTAAGGTTAAAGGAGTTACAGCGGTGAAATCTGATGATGGTAATGTTACATTATCGTGGAAGCCTGTAAACGGAGCTACAAAATATCAGATTTATATGCTTTCAGGAAATAGTTATTTTCGTGTTAAAACGGTGTCATCATCTAAGACCAGTGCAAAGATAAAGAATATTTATGACAACAAAAAGCACACATTTAAGATCAGGGCATATAAATTAAGTTATGGATACAAATATTATGGAAAGTATTCAGATGAGGTTAAAGCATAATTGATTTTTTAAAAGTTAAAGCCAACAGAAATTTCTGTTGGCTTTTTGTATGTAATCTTACTTCTAAAGTATCTGTCAGCTTTCTAAGTTATAATAGTTAGTATCTTGCCTCTTGCTTCTAAATGTCTTGCCTCTGTCTGGTTGACAAATTTGGCAGAACATTTGCCCGTTGAACTTGTCAGCACACTCTTTTATCTTTTTATCACTTTCAAATATTCCGAAAACTGCCGAACCGCTGCCTGTCATAATAGAACCGAGTGCTCCTGAATTAATCATCTCACTTTTAATATCTTGTATAATTCTCTCATTGGTGACGTCCTCAAGTGAGTTGGATAAATGTCTTGAAACAGAATGTAAATCACTATTTTCAAGAGCTTTTAAAAATTCGTCAAAATCTGAAAGTCTAGGATTTTTAAGCTCGTCAAATCTTTTGTACGATAGGGGAGTTGAAATTGAAATATCAGGCTTCACGACTAGTATTTCACAGTCGGGAAGTGGTTTGAGATAAGTTATTTTTTCACCTATTCCCTCGCAGAGAGCGGTACCCCCTACGATGCAAAAGGGAACATCAGCACCAACCGTCGCACCTATTTTACAAAGCTCATAGGTTGGCATCAAATCACCGCATAGCTTATTCAAGCCTAAAATCACAGCTGCACCATCAGTGCTTCCTCCTGCAAGACCTGCTCCGCTCGGTATGTGCTTTTCAATATTAATTTCAACTCTGTCAAATGGAACTACTCCAACAAATTTGCAAAATGATCTGCAAGCTTTGTATGCAATATTGCGTTTGTCAGTTGGAATGTCAGAATTTGTGCAGGTTAGTGAGATGTGGGGAAATTCTGACTTTTCACCGTCTATAGTTAAAGTTATATAATCAAAAATTGATATTGTCTGCATCACAGAACGGAGGTTATGATAGCCGTCCTTTCTTTTGCCGACAATATCAAGTATTAGATTTATTTTTGCAGGAGCTTTAAGCGTAATACTTTGCATCTAATTGTTCTCCTTGATTTCACGAATAAACTCGCCAATCTTTCTGATAGCCTTTTTCAGGTGGTCAAGAGAGTAAGCATAAGAAACTCTGATAAACCCCTCTCCGCATTCGCCGAAGGCATCTCCGGGAACGACGGCTACATTCTTAGTATAGAGAAGCCGTTCGCAGAAGTCCTGACTGGAAAGACCGGTCGACCTTATACAGGGGAACACATAGAATGCTCCCTTAGGCTCAAAGCAGTCAAGACCTATCTCGTTGAATCCGTGAACGCAGAAACGCCGTCTGATGTTATATTCATCTACCATCATATCAATGTCGTTTCTGCAGTTTTTAAGTGCTTCAATAGCGGCATACTGACTTACAGTAGGTGACGACATAATAGCATACTGGTGGATTTTAAGTATCTGACTGACTAGCTCTCTCGGAGCACATAGAAATCCGAGCCGCCAGCCTGTCATAGCAAACGCCTTTGAAAAGCCGTTAATAAGTATAGTTCTCTCTCTCATGCCATCGCACTCAACAATAGAACAGTGCTTTCTGCCGTAGGTAAGCTCAGAATAAATCTCGTCAGAGAGAATCAAGATATTCGTATCTCTCAGGACCTCTGCAATAGGTTCTAAATCATCTTTTGTCATTATAGCACCCGTAGGGTTGTTAGGAAAGGGAAGAATAAGTGCTTTTGTTTTGTCGGTTATCTTCTCTTTAAGAGCTTTTGCTGTCAGTTTGAAGTCATTCTCTGCTTTGGTCTCAACTATAACGGGGATTCCGCCAGACAGTTCAACGATCGGTCTATAGCACACAAAGCAAGGTTCAACAATTAAAACCTCATCTCCCGGTTCAACAATAGCGCGGATAGAGAGGTCTATACCCTCCGAGCCTCCGACTGTAACTATTATTTCATCATCGGGGGAGTACTCGGTTTTTGCATAGTCTATAACATATTCTGAAATAGACCTTCTAAGATCAATAAGTCCAGCATTAGCTGTGTAAAAAGTTTTTCCGCGCTCAAGAGCGGTAATTGCCGCACGTCTTATAGGCCAGGGTGTCTGAAAATTAGGTTCACCCACACCGAGTGCAATTACATTTTCCATAGTCTGAGCGAGGTCGAAAAATTTTCTTATGCCGGAGGGCTTCATCTCTCTGGTTTTTTTATTTATTATACTGCTGTAGTCTATCATGGGGAAACTAATCCTCTTTCATCAATAATTTTGTCGGAAAGGTCGATTCCGTTGTCCTTATATTTTTTGAGTACAAAGTGTGTTGCTGTCGATAAAACACCCTCCAACGGAGCAAGCCTCTGAGCAACAAAAAGTGAAATATCCATAAGGTTTGTACCTTTTATGGTGATACCCAGATCGTATCCGCCGGACATAAGCCATACATTCTCAACCTCGTCATACTGACTGACTGTTCTGGCGATTTCATCAAAACCGCTTTGTGCTTTCGGAGAAACTTTTAGTTCAATATATGCTGTGACCAAATCTCCGCAGTCGGCTGCCGCCTGTTCGTTTATGACGGTGTTATAGCCTTTGATAATTCCGTCATTTTCGAGCTTTTCTATCTTATCCGCGACCTCCTGTTCAGAGATACCAAGCATAACGCCTAGTTCCGAATTTGAAAGTCGTGCATTCTTTTTAAGAAGTTTAAGCAAAGAATCCATATATAATCCTCCAATTTAGCGAATTTATAAAAATAATTATACTATTAATGAGATACATTGTCAATGGAATGTTAGAACAATTAAGGAGTGAAACTTAAAGCTCCACTCCCTCGCTTACTAGAAATTGTGCTGCTGTCATACATTTAGGACGATCAATATCCATACTTAGAAAATCCTTGTCACCCGTCAGTATAATGTCAACTTCAGCAACAATAGCGGCATCCAAAATAGGCTGATCTTTAGCATCTCTTATGAGC
>CANPWR010000061.1 GCA_947584825.1 uncultured Clostridia bacterium
TTTACTACCTATGAAATGGAGCTACACGGTTGCAAAAAGTGTAAACTGTAAACAGGGTGAACTGCCAAAAAAAGCGGTAGCCCCTGAAATAGTTCATTTCAGGGGCTTCTCCTCCTATATCTGATAAGATCGCTTTAACCTCATTGCAAGGTGCGGTATATCTTTGTGACAAGTAACGCATTGCAGCTCCCAACTCGCCGTCAGGACCGCCAAACTGCATTTGTTATTGTGTAGAGCAAAAAAATAAATGCAGTCTTTTTGTTGTGTTGTCATATACGACTTCATCAACAATGCTTTTCAAAATAGCATTTTTATCTGTAAGAGAAACATCATTTCCAAGAAGTTGAGGTATAATGGTTAAAATGTTCTGACGAATGATTTTTGCCTGCGTAAGTATATCGTTTTGTTTTATATTTGAAGACAGTTTTGTAATTCTTCTTTCAATTCGCTCCTTGTTTTCTTTGTATTCCAAAAGTGTGTCAACTCCTGCCTGATATGCTTCTTTGCACCGTGTGAGCTTTAGTTTTTCTTTTTCAATTTGTCTGTTTATCTCTCTATTTCGATTTTGATTGCTGTTTTGAACAATATGTTTGCTAATGTGTACAATATCAACATTCCGGAGTGAATCAATGACAGATTCATATACATAATCATATTTTACCGAGTGAGAGATTTTACATTTGCCGTGTGTGTATCCTGTACACTGTAAATATTTAACTCCCTTGTTCACCAAAAGTGACATGGTTCTTTTGCAGGAGTGACATTTGACAAGACCTCTTAAAGCGTTTTCATGCTTGGAGGTTTCTCTAGCGTAGCACTTGTTAAGGGATAATCTTTGTTGTACTTTATTGTAGTCTTCTTCACTGATAAGCGGCTCATGACTACCATTGTAGATTATAGTATCAGAATTATTCCTATAATGCGATTTGCTGCCTTGACTTCCATCAGGACACCAGCGGTGCTTTCCAATGTACGTTGGATTTTGGAGAATATACTTAATTACACGGTTCTCAAAAGTTCCGCCTGACTTTGTGCGAACGCCTTTTTCATTTAGATCAGTTGCAATTCCTAGCATAGTGTTTCCTGCGAGGTAGCTGTCAAAAATATATTTGACTGTATTATATGTTGTTTCATCTATCTGAAGTTCACCGTTGACAACCTTATATCCGAGAGGAGCACTCGAAACTAATCCACCTCGGCTGATTTTTTCCATCATTCCTCGTCTGACCTCCTCTGCGAGGTTTATGCTGTAATACTCGTCCATAGCCTCGATAAGAGCCTCTATGAGTATTGACATCTTATCGTCTCCCAAACTCTCCGAAATAGATATGACGTCAATTCCGCACTGTTTTCGGAGCATGGATTTATAAACAATACTGTCCTCACGATTGCGTGCAAAACGGCTGAATTTCCAAAGGAGTATAGCGTCAAACGGCTTTGGTCTGATTTTAGCTGTTCCTATCATTCTGTTGAATTCAGGTCGCTTGGATGCGTTTCTGCCGCTTATTCCTTCGTCCTTATACACGTACTTGTCAGGAAGCTCGTATCCGTTTTTATTTGCATACTCTTTTATTTTCTTTAATTGGCTTTTTGGTGATAGCTCTACCTGATCATCAGTCGATACTCTTATATAAGCTGCTGCGGTTTTCATAAAAAAACTCCTTTTACCTTATCATATATAATTTTATGCGATAAGATAAAAGGAGATTATTAGCTTTTACATAAAAGCCATTATAATAAGTAAGTGTTAGATAGAAGTTCAACATAAGCGTTTTATACTAAACTTTATTTTACTCTATCTCCAACATATTTTGCACATAGAGTATCCTTGATTTAATGCTCCTTGTAAGTCATTAGTGGTCGGATACAGGTATTCATACTTGAAAGTTCTGCAGCCTTGCTTATGTACTATCATAGACTTAGGATTTAATACATAGGTTATGCTGTATTCTGCAGCAGTGGTACTTCTTGTTTGAGTAGTTCGACTTACTGCCGGCTTTGCTTTCGCCTTAATTCTTTTTACTGCCTTTGTTTTTGCAGATTTAATATTACTCCATTTGCCGTACTTTTTATTTCCGTTGACATTTTTGTAAACTCTAACCTTTACATAATACCTTGTACCGCTTTTTAGTCTTTTTATTGTCTTGTTTGAGGTCTTTGTTGTATTTATAGTTTTAGCCTTTGTAAACTTCTTGTTAGCGGAAATCTTAATCTGATAACCTTTTGCTTGATCAACACTTTTCCATGTTACTTTTACAGTAGTTGTTGAAATGGTTCTAACACTTTTCAAACTTACCTTTGATGGCTTTTTTGCACTGGCGGCGGATGTTGAAATCGGAGCTATTGCCACTGATAGCAGCATAGCTGCCGTTGTTAAAATTGATACTAGTCTTTTCATATAAAGATTCCTCCTTGACATTTTCTAAATAATGTCATATAATATATTTGTAGGAATATGGAGAATATCTCTATATTTTGCATAATATGCCTTAGTCCCTATCAGTAATAACGGTACTGGTGGGGATTATTTTTTAAAATAGTCATTTTCTGTTTATGACTCTTTTATTGATTTGCATTAGTCAGTAAAACATTATTTATTATTTTACAGTATAACACATAAAAAAGAAATATTCAACAGTAATATATAAAAAATGTAAAAACTATAGAAACACTTTAGGTAAACGGAGAATTATTCATAAATTGTTAATAAAAAAAGATAATTAGAATCACATATAATATTTAGCTTACATAAATCAGTCTTATTGTTATTTTAAATTTTGATATTATGAAGTCATTAAAAATTAAAAGCCGAATAGTCCAAACTTTACAAAGAATACCATAAAATATAAGGGGGTATTTACATGGCGAAAATGAAAGAAAATCCGTTGACGGTGGTTTATCATTATCCCGACGGTAGTGTGTCTGATATACTTGATCCTGAGTATGGCAAAAAACTGGCGATAAAAGTAGGTGAGGCTGCTTCAAGACTGATGAGTGAGGAGAGTTACATAAGGCTTGTAAAGTCTATAGAGGCAGAAGAAGCAGCTGCAAAAAATAAAAATAATAAAAAATAGATGATTTTAATTATATAAAGTACAGGCTAAGGGTGTAGTTTTATTTATATGGAGATTTTTTGCGACTTAGTTTAAAAATTTTTTAGAAAAAGTATTGACAAGTTTTTGGTATTGTAATATAATAATAAAATGTATCATAATGGAGTTTTGCACCTATTTACAACAAAAGTCTAAGGTAAAGGGAAGTGAAATTTAGGTTTTTTTTAGCTATTTTTGTATATATGTGAAGCTGAAATGGTACACCCTGAGCTAGTTTATTTAGATTAAGGAGTGATTAAGCCTATGGTAAATGTCAAGGATGTTAAGCTTGGCAAAACAACCCGTAAGAGCTTTGCTAAGATTAATGAGGTATTAGCTATGCCGAATCTTATCGAAGTTCAGAAAAAATCATACAAATGGTTCTTAGATGAAGGTTTAAGAGAAGTTTTCAGAGATGTATCTGCAATCACTGATTACAACGGAACTCTTGAGCTGAGCTTCATTGATTACAAGATTGATGATGAGCCTAAGTATACTGTTGCTGAGTGTAAAGAAAGAGACGTGACATATGCAGCGCCTTTAAGAGTAACAGCTAGGCTGAATAATACAGAAACAGGTGAAATCAAAGAGAGTGAAGTCTTTATGGGAGACTTTCCTTTGATGACAGACAGCGGTACTTTTGTAATCAACGGAGCTGAGCGTGTTATTGTATCACAGCTTGTACGTTCACCGGGCGTATACTACGCATGCGATAAGGACAAGACAGGTAAGGACTTATTTAAGTCTACTGTTATTCCTAGCCGTGGTGCATGGCTTGAATACGAAATGGATTCTAATGACGTTGTATATGTTAGAATTGATAAAAACAGAAAGATCCCTATAACAACATTTATTAGAGCAATAGGTATAGGAACAAATACTGAAATATATGAAACCTTCGGCGAGGATGAAAGACTGATCCAGACCATTGAACAGAAGGATCAGACTGCTAACAGAGAAGAGGCTTTACTGGAAGTTTACAGAAAGCTTCGTCCGGGCGAACCTCCTACAGTTGAAAGTTCAATTACTCATTTAAATAATTTATTCTTTGACCCTAAGAGATATGACTTGGCAAGATTCGGAAGATACAAGTTCAACAACAAGCTTGGTATTGCTTCAAGACTGGCAGGACATACACTGTCACGGCCTGTAGTTAATCCGCTTACTGGTGAAGTTATGGCTGACGCCGGAGAGTTTATTAATCATGAAAAGGCTGAGGAGATACAGCAGGCAGGTGTTAAGGTTGCTTTTGTCAATGTTGAAGTAAAAGAAACCTTGAATATTGAAGGGGAAATAAAAAATAAGATCGAAGAAAAAGAAGTAAAGATAATCGGAAACGGAATGGTTGACATCAAAAAGTATGTTGACTTTGACGTTGAGGAGTTCGGCATAAATGAAATGGTTTCTTTTGATGTGCTGAAGGAGATTCTTGAAACTTCTGAAAATGAGGATGAACTTAAAGAGAATATCAAAAACCGTGCTGATGAGCTTGTGTCAAAGCACATAACCATTGATGATATTGTCGCAACGATCTCATATTTCCTCAATTTGTGCGAGTGTGTCGGAACTATAGACGATATTGACCACCTTGGAAACCGAAGAATCAGAAGCGTTGGTGAGCTTTTGCAGAACCAGTTCAGAATCGGTTTTACAAGAATGGAAAGAGTAGTCCGTGAGAGAATGAACATTCAGTCTCAGGATTTAGAGGTGGTTACTCCAGCTGCTCTTATTAATATAAGACCTATTACTGCAGCAATTAAAGAGTTCTTCGGTTCATCACCGCTGTCGCAGTTTATGGATCAGAACAACCCGCTGGCAGAGCTTACTCATAAGAGAAGACTTTCAGCTCTCGGACCTGGCGGTTTGTCCCGTGACAGAGCCGGATTTGAGGTTCGTGACGTACACTATTCACACTATGGAAGAATGTGTCCTATCGAGACGCCTGAAGGACCGAATATCGGACTTATCTCATATCTTGCTTCGTTTGCAAGAATAAATGAGTATGGATTTATAGAGGCTCCTTATAGGAAGGTTGACAAGGAGACAGGTATCGTTACTGATGAAGTTGAATATATGACGGCTGATGTTGAGGACAACTTTATTGTTGCTCAGGCTAACGAACCGCTTACCGAAGAGGGTAAATTTGCAAGAGCAAAGGTAAACGGACGTTACCGTGATCAGATCTCAGAGTTTGACAGAGAAGAAGTAGACTATATGGATGTTTCTCCTAAGATGGTTGTTTCGGTTGCTACGGCTATGATTCCTTTCTTGGAGAACGACGACGCTAACCGTGCCCTTATGGGTTCTAACATGCAGCGTCAGGCTGTGCCTCTGCTAAAAACAGAAGCTCCTATCGTTGGTACAGGTATGGAGTATAAGGCTTGTGTTGACTCGGGCGTTGTTATTGTTGCAAAGGAAGACGGCGTTGTAAGAAGTGTTTCGGCAGATGAAATTGTAGTTCGTGAGAATGACGGAAACATCAGAACGTATACGCTTACAAAATTCAAGCGTTCAAATGCAGGTACCTGCACAAATCAGAGACCTATCGTTGAAAAGAATGAGAAAATTGAAAAGGGTCAGGTTATTGCCGACGGTCCTGCTACCTCAAACGGAGAGATCTCTTTAGGAAAGAACGCTCTGATAGGCTTTATGACATGGGAAGGCTATAACTACGAGGACGCTGTTCTTCTAAATGAAAACCTTGTTAAAGACGATAAATACACTTCTATCCATATTGAAGAATATGAGATTGAAGCAAGAGATACAAAGCTAGGACCTGAGGAAATTACCAGAGATATTCCTAATGTCGGTGAGGACGCACTTAAAGACCTTGACGAGGACGGTATTATCAGAATCGGCGCAGAGGTAAGGTCGGGTGATATTCTTGTCGGAAAGGTAACGCCTAAGGGCGAGACTGAGCTGACAGCTGAGGAAAGACTTCTTCGTGCTATTTTCGGTGAGAAGGCAAGAGAGGTCAGAGATAATTCTCTGAAGGTTCCTCACGGCGAATCGGGAGTTATTATTGACGTTAAAGTGTTTACGAGAGAAAACTGTGACGAGCTTTCTCCGGGTGTTAATAAGCTGGTAAGATGCTATATCGCTCAGAAGAGAAAGATAAGCGTCGGAGATAAAATGGCAGGACGTCACGGAAACAAGGGTGTTGTTTCGAGAATTCTACCTCAGGAGGATATGCCGTTCTTAGAGGACGGAACACCTCTTGATATAGTGTTGAATCCGTTAGGTGTACCTTCCCGTATGAATATCGGACAGGTTCTTGAGGTTCATCTGGGAATGGCTGCTAAAAAACTCGGATGGAAGATAATGACGCCTGTATTCGACGGAGCTCACGAGGAGGATATTCGTGAGTGCTTTAAAGAGGCAGGTATGGCAGAGGACGGTAAGGTTACTCTTTACGACGGAAGAACCGGAGAAAAGTTTGATAACCGTGTTACCGTAGGATATATGTATTATCTTAAGCTTCACCACTTGGTAGACGATAAGATCCACGCACGTTCTGTCGGTCCTTATTCACTTGTTACGCAGCAGCCTCTCGGAGGTAAAGCACAGTTCGGCGGACAGAGATTCGGAGAGATGGAGGTTTGGGCGCTTGAAGCATACGGCGCAGCATATACCTTGCAGGAGATTCTTACTGTAAAATCCGATGATACTGTCGGACGTGTAAAGACATACGAGGCAATCGTTAAGGGACAAAATGTTCCGAATCCGGGAATACCGGAATCATTCAAGGTTCTTGTTAAAGAGCTTCAATCGCTGTCGCTGGATGTAAGAGTATTGGATTCAGCCGGAGAGGAAATCGACTTAAAACAGTCGTTTGAAGATGAGGACATTGCACCAAAGCAGACTATTGACGATGACATTCAGATGTCTCTTGAGGAAGATGACCTTAGCGAAGGATTTTTTGCAGAAGATGATGGAGGAAATATCGAAAGTATTGACATTGATGACGAAGAAGAAAATGATGACTTGGATGACATGATTGACGATGAGTCTGACTTCTTTGAGGATGAACTCGAGGAGAATTTTGAAGAAGAAATCAATGAAGAAACCGATAATGACACTGCAGACGAAGTTAATGATGTTAATGAAGAGTAAAAACGTATATTTCCAAAGCTTAAACTAAAGGAAGAAGGGTCGAATATTGGAATTTAATACTTTTGATTCAATAAAAATCGGTCTTGCGTCACCGGATAAAATAAGAGAATGGTCTTACGGTGTTGTTACAAGACCTGAAACGATAAATTACAGGACTCAGAAGCCTGAAAAAGACGGACTTTTCTGCGAAAGAATCTTTGGACCCTCAAAGGACTGGGAGTGCCACTGCGGAAAATATAAGAAAATCCGTTTTAAGGGAAAGGTCTGCGAGAGGTGCGGTGTTGAGGTTACCCGTGCCAAGGTTAGACGTGAGAGAATGGGACACATTGAGCTTGCAGCTCCTGTGTCGCATATATGGTATTTTAAAGGTACGCCTTCAAGAATCGGTCAGATGCTTGAGATCTCTCAAAAGCGTCTTGAGGAGGTTTTGTATTTTACAAAATATATAGTTATTGATCCGGGCGATACCGAGCTTGAAAGATGTCAGCTTCTCTCTGAAAAGGACTATGTCGAGATGAGGGAGAAGTATGAGGATAAATTCAAAGCAGGAATGGGTGCTGAAGCTGTTAAGGAGCTTTTGTCCCAGATAGATTTGGATCAGCTGTCAAGTGAGCTTAAGTCAGAGCTTGACGGACTTCCGTCAGGACAAAAGAGAATAAAGCTTCTAAAGAGACTTGAGATCGTTGAGGCTTTCAGAACTTCCGGGAACCGTCCTGAATGGATGATTTTAGATGTAGTTCCTGTTATTCCGCCTGAGCTTAGACCTATGGTTATGCTTGACGGAGGAAGATATGCTACCTCTGATTTGAACGACTTATACAGAAGAGTTATAAACAGAAACAATCGTTTGCAGAGAATGTTAGAGCTTCAGGCTCCTGACATTATTATAAGAAACGAGAAGAGAATGCTTCAGGAGGCTGTTGACGCCCTTATCGACAACGGAAGACACGGCAGACCTGTTACGG